>JAYVEB010000001.1:0-7419 GCA_043749095.1 Burkholderiales bacterium
AGGCCGTAGGCGGTAGCCGGGGAGCGGTGGTCAAGCCACGGACCCCGCAGGGGCCATCCACAGGCTCGTACTGTGGGTGGGTGGTTTGTCCACGGTGGGCGTGATGAGCACACGCTGGAATGAAGTGCGCCGAATCACACTGAATCAGAATGCGGGTTCGCGGCGGCGGACCCCACTCCAAGGATGGAGAACTGCGAATAATTTCCACAAACAAGCCGACGCCAGTCGCGTCGCTCCCGGACAACTGGAGCGCTTTCAATGGTCGCGAAATCTTGCCGTGGGACATATCCCGTGCCGAGGCGGCAGCAACACTGCGACGGGCTCGGATCCTGCGCGCGCGCGGGCAGGCGACTGTCAGCATTGAGGCCGCGGGGCGCTATCGTCTGTCGACCTTCAACACCCTCATCTTGAATACGAAGCGGAGTTAACTGTAGAGCGGGTCTGTCGACGGGCGACCTGGCCACTGCGGGACGGAGCTAGGTCGTTTGCATTTCGGCACGCTGGACGCCTTGCCGTTGCACAACCCACGCGGCACTGGTCATGAAGCTTCGCTTGCGCCACGACCCGCATCAGGCGCCTGGCGCAAGCGCCGGTGGCAAAGCGAAGCGGCGCCATCACAGAAGCCGCGAGGACTGGCCTTGTAGGGAGAGCAAGGCGACGGCGCGTTTGTCGAACGACACGAACGTCTCGCCGCCCAACCAGCGGCCCTCGAAAGCGATGACGCCGTCGGCGAAATCTCCTCCCGCGTCGAGCACGGCCAAGCCCGCTTCCACGGCGGGGCGGTTGGCCTGGACGTTGGAGGCGGCCATGAGGGCGCGAATCGCCGCGGCTGCGTCCGACGCGGCCAGACCGTAGACCTTGAGCAGGACCCAGACGAATTCGCAGAGGCTCGGCAAGGCGACTGCGATCAGGGCGGCGTCCGTCAATGTCCTGGCGGCAATGCTCGCCTGTGCCGGGTCGTCTCGCATGACGGCGCGCACCAACACGTTGGTGTCGACGGCCAGTTTCATCTGCGGGCGGCCCAGCCGAGGACGACGGCCGCGTCGATCTCCTCGATCGTTGCGATCTTCGCGCTTCGCCCTGCCAAGAGCCCGACGAAGCCGGCCATGGTCGCGGGAGGCGGTGCGGCCTTGAGCACGCCTCGGCCATCGGGCAGCAGATCGAGCTCAATCTTGTCGCCTGGGCGGATGCCCAGGTGCTGCAGCACTTCCTTGCGGAAGGTCACTTGCCCGCGTGCGGTGACGGTGAGTGTGGTCATGTCGGCTTTTTCTCAAAGAAGTTCGGTTCGTGCCATGGTAATGCATTTACGCATTACGTAATGGGTAAGCCGCCTTACGCAATCACGAGCTGCGTTGCGTCAGTGCCGAGTCCGAGGCACTGCCGTACCCACCGGGCTGCGGGACCATCGCCCGCCACGTTGCCGGCAATGCGCTCGGCGAGGAGGGCTTCATGCCCCAGGGTTCCGGCGGCCGCCACGGCGTGGTCGCGCGCCGCACCAACATCAGCGCCAGTGAGCTCGTAGCCTTCGCCACGCGCCATCCAGTACAGCGCCGTGAGAGCGACCTCCAAAGCGAAGGCCGGCCGACTTTTGACATGGTCGCGCGCGGCACGCACGAGCGTCTTCGGATCCACTGGGGCACGTCGCGCGAGCGCAAGGGCCAGGTCGTATTGCTTGAGCGTCTTGGCGGTGGCGAACCACTTTCCCTCTTCGCCTGGTGTCGACGCAATCAGGTCGGCAAGGATTCGACTCGGCTCGATGCCGGGGTATCGTTTCGCGATGGCGCGAAACGTGGCGATGTTGGTGTTCGCCGACGTGGCTCGGACGCCATACCGCGCATAGGCCTCATCGACGCGACCGGCGTCCAGCAGTAGCTGTTCTGCCACGGCCGACAGCGCCATATCTGGCGCGTGCCGGCTGCGCAACGCCTCCATCAGGTTGATGGCGCCATCCAGATCGCCGCGCGCAGCCAGAGCCTTCGCAGCCCATTCGGCGAGTTCTGCATGGCGGGACATTTCCTTGCCCTGGTCGTAGGTGAAGCTCTTACGCAGCGGGGCCGCAATCGAATTCAGCTTGGCAGAGAAGCCCGCAAGCGCCGAGGCGGCCGTAGCGTCGGGCATCTTGGCCAGCAGCACCAAGCGGCTTGTGCGCTCCACCAGCACGCCCACAGACGATTTGTCGGCCGCACCCTTGAGGAAACCCCTTCCCAGTGCCCCGGCATCACTCGGTCGTCCACCTCGGGCGGCCGCACGTGGCTGCTGATCATCTCGGGAATCTATCCACGCCGATCCTCACCCCGCGTGTGTGGCATGCGGGTGCTACGACCTTGGCGCAAGCAGGCCACGAGTTGCTTGCGCAACTGTCCCCGCGGCTGGGCGTAGATGGCCGTGTAGATGGTCTCGTGCGAGACATGACGTTCGGGTTCGTTGGGCAGCAACGCGCTTGAGCGTAGCCGCTATCTGCTGCGGCGACCACTTCCAGTCCAGCATCGTGCGCACGGTACCCCAACCAACGCCATCCAAATCAAGCTTGGCAGCAGGGCGGGCCGCCAAGCGCCGGCCCACACACGCCACCTGCGCCGTGTGAGATCCGTACGGAAGTTCCGCCACAGTGTTCCGCGCCAGCTCACGCGTGATGGTCGAAGCGCTGAGCCCTTGCTGCCGCATGCTGGCCATCGTCATCCGATCCTCCGGCTGAAGCTGTCGATACTGCGAGATCTTGTCCATATGCACACCTTACGTTGGTGGGTGTTGCACTTCAGATTTGAGGCCGCCCCTCATATCGGACCGCCATAAACGAGATAGCTTGTCAATCAGCACATAGTCGCATTAGATCGAAGGCGGCGACGTGTCATGCTTCGCTTTAACGAGAAATCGTTGCCAATCCTTCGTCGCCGACTGCCAGTGCTGCCAGTCAGGTGCCGGGCAAGAAAGCCCGAACCGGTATATCCCGGTTCGGGCTTTTTTGCTTTTTGATCGCAAAGCGCCGTTTCAAAGCGGACGCATGTCCTCCGGCGGCAAAGCTTTGCCTGGAAAAATCATTTGGGTTTAACTGGCAGCGGTGGCTTGTTGAAAAAGTCGAATTTTCAGCAAACGCACAACCGCAAGGAGAGCTTGATATGACTCAGTTCAACCGCCGCCAGATTGTGAAGACGGGTGGCTCGCTAATCGTTCTCGGTGCAGCGGGCGGTGCCGCCGGGCTGGTCGCTGCACAAGAGACTGTGAAACTAGGTCTGCTTCATTCACTCTCGGGCACGATCGCGATCGCCGAGGCATCGCTGGTCGAGGCCGAGAAGATGGCAATCGACGAGATCAACGCCGCGGGTGGGGTACTCGGCCGCAAGATCGAACCCGTCATCGAAGACGGCGCCAGCGACAACCCGACCTTCGCCGAGAAGGCCCGCAAGCTGCTCGAACGTGACAAGGTGGTGGCCATCGTCGGCTGCTACACCTCGGCTTCACGCAAGGCAGTGCTGCCGGTCCTCAGCCAAGCCAAGGGCCTGCTCTTCTACCCGACTTACTATGAAGGTCAAGAAGAAGACAAGCATGTTTTCTACACCTCGCAGGAAGCGACCCAGTCGGTCATTGCTGCCGTGGAGTGGCTGGCCAAGGAGAAAGGCAAGACCTTTTTCCTCGTCGGCTCCGACTACATCTACCCGCGCACCTGCAACAAGATCGCCAAGCCGACCATTGCGAAGGCCGGTGGCAAGGTGTTGGGTGAAGAGTACGCGCCGCTTGGCCACACCGAGTTTTCGTCGATCATCAATAAGATCAAGGCAGCGAAGCCCGATTGCATCTACAGCACCGTCGTGGGCGGCTCGAACGTCGCGTTCTACAAGCAATTGCGCGCCGCCGGGCTGGACGGCACGAAACAGGTTTTGCTGTCCACGGTCGTCTCGGAGAACGAAATCGAGGGCATCGGCAAGGACAACGCTGCCGGCTATTACGCGTGCATGGGTTACTTTCAGAGCATCAAGTCGCCGGCCAACGACAAATTTGTGAAGGCTTTCAAGGCCAAGTACGGCGCCAACCGTGTCATTGGCGATCCGATGCAGGTCGCCTACAACAGCGTCTACCTTTGGAAGATGGCGGCCGAGAAGGCCAAGTCCTTCGACGTCGACAAGGTCACCGCCGCCGCCGCGGGCATCGAGTGGGAGGCGCCCGAGGGCAACCTGCGCGTCCACGCTACTAACCACCACCTCTGGAAGAAGGTGCGCATCGGACGCGCACGCGCGGACGGCCAATTCGACATCGTCTGGGAATCCCAGCTGATCCAGCCGAACCCGTTTCCCAAGCTCTAGGCCGCAAACGCAGCGACTGGGCGCGCCCTGCGCCCAGTCAGCTCAATTCTGTCTGGAGTGGTGCATGAGTTTTGACATTGCGGTGATGCAGGTCTTCAACGGGGTGAGTCTTTTCACCATCCTGTTGCTGATGTCGATCGGCCTGGCGATCGTGTTCGGCCTCATGGGCGTGATCAACATGGCCCACGGCGAGTTGATGGCGCTAGGGGCGTACATGACCTATCTCGCCGCGAAGTTCTTCGAGCGCTTCGCACCCGGCTGGATGGGCGTGTATCTGTTCGCCGCAATCCCGTTCGCGTTCCTCGTCACCTTCGCAGCCGGCTATCTGCTCGAACGCGGCTTCATCCGCTTCTTCTACAACCGCCCGCTCGATACGCTGCTCGCCACCTGGGGTTTGAGCCTGATGCTGCAGCAGGCCTACCGGACAATTTTCGGCGCGCAGGAGGTCAGCGTGCCGTTGCCTCAGTGGCTGGCCGGAGCATGGGAGCCAGTCGCCGGCATCCAATTGCCGCTGACGCGCATCTTTATCGTGGGTCTCACCGCATTGGTCGCGACCGGCGTCTACGTGCTGCTGTACCGCACTCGCTGGGGCTTGAAGGTACGGGCGGTGATGCAAAACCGGCCGATCGCCGGTGCCGTCGGCATCGACACGGACCGTGTGGACGCGTTCACTTTCGCCCTCGGTTCGGGGCTGGCCGGCATCGCGGGCTGCGTCTTCACGATGATCGGCTCGACCAACCCGGGCACCGGCCAGCTCTACATCGTCGACTCATTCATTGTGGTCGTCTTCGGCGGCGTACAAAGCCTCATCGGCACCGCGCTGTCGGGCTTCATGATCGCGCAATCGCAAACGTGGCTCGAGTACTTGATGAGCGGTTCGATGGCCAAGGCCACGATCCTGCTGCTGGTGATCGCAGTGCTGTACTTCCGGCCCAACGGCTTGTTCGCCATGCGCTCGCGGAGCTGACCATGACTGCCACGCGACCTGACACACAGCGCCGCTCCGATGCGATCTCTGTCGGCCTCGTGATCCTGCTCCTGGCGGTGGTGCTGCCCGCTGTGCTCGACCCATTCCGCCTGAACCTGATCAGCAAGTATCTGGCGTTTGGCTTCGTCGCGATCGGCATCGTGCTGACCTGGGGCTACGGCGGGGTGCTGAGCCTCGGACAGGGCGTGTTTTTCGGTCTCGGCGGGTACATGATGGCGATGTTTCTGAAGCTTGAAGCCTCCGCACCCGAACTGCCGGACTTCATGGTGTGGAGCAGTGTCGAGCGCCTCCCGGCTTGGTGGCAACCGTTCCACTCGCTGGGCTGGACGATGTTGGGCATCCTCGTCATCCCGGGCGCCCTGGCCTGGCTGTTCTCCTATGCGATCTTCCGCCGGCGCGTCAGTGGCGTTTACTTCGCCATCGTTACCCTCGCACTCGCGCTCACGCTCACGGTCGTCGTGATTGGTCAGCAGGGCGACACCGGCGGCGCCAACGGAATTACTGACTTCCGCACCTTGCTCGGGTGGGACATCGTCGGCAACTCCGGCAAGCGGGTGCTGTACTTCATCGAGGTCGCCGCGGTGGCTGTGGTGATGGTGCTCTCGCTCCTGATCGTGCGCAGCCGCTTTGGCAAGATCCTGATAGCGATTCGTGACCGCGAAGACCGGGTCCGCTTCAGTGGCTACGACACCGCACACATGAAGGCCTTTGTGTTTGCAGTGGCAGCGGTGCTGTCGTCGATCGGTGGGGCGTTTTACAGCCTGCAGGTAGGGCTGATCGCGCCAGGCGTGATCGGCGTGGTCGCGTCGGTCGAGATGGTGATCTACGCGGCGGTCGGCGGCCGCCTTTCAATCCCGGGCGCGGTGATCGGCGCGCTACTGATCGGTTTTCTCAAGTCCTATCTTTCAGAAACCTTTCCGGAAGGCTGGCTCTACTTCCTGGGCGCGGTGTTCATCCTCGTCGTGTGGGCGATGCCCAATGGCCTGGCCGGGCTGATGACGCGGATGCCGTGGCAGCGCAGCGCAGGGGGAGCGCCATGAGTGCGGCGCTTGTGATGCCCGGCGGCTACGTCGCACCGATGGAGCAGGCTGGTGAACAGATTCTTCGTGTCGAGAACCTCACAGTGTCGTTCGACGGGTTCAAGGCGGTCGACAATTTGAGCCTCTCGGTCGACCGCAACGAGTTGCGCGTGATCATCGGCCCGAACGGCGCAGGCAAGACTACGTTGCTTGACATGATTTGCGGCAAGACGAAGCCCACTGCCGGCCGCGTGCTGTTCAACGACGCCGACTTGACGCGAATGAGCGAGCACCAGATCGTGCGCGCCGGCGTCGGCCGCAAATTCCAGACGCCCTCTGTCTACGAAGATCTGTCGGTGCTCGAGAACTTCGAGATCTCGCTGCCCAGCATGCACGGCTTATTCCAGTCGCTCACCTTCCGCCGCACACCGCAGGTGCGCGCGCGCATCGAGGCGATTGCCGATCAGGTCTTCCTGCGCGATCAGCTCGACCGCCGTGCCGGCCAGCTCAGCCACGGCCAGAAGCAGTGGCTGGAGATCGGCATGTTGCTGATGCAGGAGCCCGAGTTGCTGCTGTTGGACGAACCAGTTGCCGGCATGAGCCCTCGCGAGCGCGAGCAGACCGGCGACCTCCTCAGCCGCATTGCGGCAGGCAAGTCGGTCGTCGTGATCGAGCACGACATGGACTTCGTCCGGCGCATTGCGCACAAGGTCACCGTGCTGCACCAGGGCAAGCTGCTCAGCGAGGGCAGCGCGGCCGAGGTCCAGGCCGACCGCCGCGTGATCGACGTCTACCTCGGCCACTGAAGGAAGACCTTGTTCGAAGTTGCTCAACTCAATGTGGCTTACGGCGAATCGCACGTCATCCACGACATCTCTCTCCAGGTCGGTGCAAACGAATCGGTCGCGGTGATGGGGCGCAACGGCATGGGCAAGACCACGCTGCTGAAGGCGCTGATTGGCCTGCTGCCGACGCGCTCGGGCCGAATCCGGCTCAACGGCGTTGAACTCACCGGCATGCCCAGCTACAAGCGCGTTGCGCAGGGTCTGGCGTTCGTGCCGCAGGGGCGCATGGTGTTCCCGCTGCTGACCGTCGAGCAGAACATCCTGACTGG
>JAYVEB010000002.1:0-7410 GCA_043749095.1 Burkholderiales bacterium
GCGAGCGCCAGACCGGCCGCTCGGCGCGCATGCTGTACGAGGTGCTGGGCGACATCTGGGTGGTGCAGCGCAACCCGTACCTGCAAGATGATTTGCTCGACAACCCGAAGCGCCGCCAGTTGCTGATCGACGCACTGCATCACCGGCTCAGCGAGGTCGAGGCGCGCGCAAAGCCCAGCGACGGCGCGCACCACAGTGAAGTCAATGAATTGATCACCTGTGCGAAGGCGGCTGTCGAGCGCTTTGCCGACCAGTTCGACGAGGTCGCCCGCCTGCGCCGCCGCGCCACCAAGACGCTGCGCCGCTGCACCGCCGCCGACAACGTCAAGTTCGACGCGCTGTCGCGCGTGTCGCACGTCACTGATGCCACCGACTGGCGCGTCGAGTACCCGTTCGTCGTGCTGACGCCCGATACCGAGGCCGAGATGGCCGCGCTGGTCAAGGGCTGCGTCGAGCTGGGCCTCACCATCATCCCGCGCGGCGGCGGCACCGGCTACACAGGCGGCGCGATCCCGCTGACCTGGAACAGCGCGGTCATCAACACCGAGAAGCTCGAAGCGATGAGCGAGGTCGAGATGCGCCAGCTGCCCGGCGTTGATCAGCCGGTGGCCACGGTGTGGAGCGAAGCCGGCGTCGTCACGCAGCGCGTGGCCGATGCGGCCGAGCGCGGCGGCTTCGTCTTCGCGGTTGACCCGACCTCGGCCGAAGCCAGCTGCATTGGCGGCAACATCGCGATGAACGCTGGCGGCAAGAAGGCCGTGCTGTGGGGCACCGCGCTCGACAACCTGGCCTCGTGGCGCATGGTCACGCCCGAAGCGAAGTGGCTCGAAGTCACGCGCTTGAACCACAACCTCGGCAAGATTCACGATGTGGAAGTGGCGAGCTTCGAGCTGAAGTATTTCGACGCCAGCGGCAAGACGCTTGAACGCACCGAGCGGCTCGACATTCCCGGCGGCACCTTCCGCAAGGAAGGCCTGGGCAAGGACGTGACCGACAAGTTCCTGGCTGGCCTGCCAGGCGTGCAGAAGGAAGGCTGTGACGGCCTGATCACCAGCGCCCGCTGGATCGTCCACAAGATGCCGGCGCACATCCGCACGGTGTGCCTCGAATTCTTCGGCAATGCGAAGGACGCGGTGCCCAGCATCGTCGAGATCAAGGACTACCTGTTCGCGCAGGCGAAAGCCGGCGGCGCGGTGCTGGCGGGTCTTGAGCACCTGGACGACCGCTACCTGAAGGCGGTCGGCTACGCGACCAAGAGCAAGCGCGCCCATGTGGGTGCCAACGCCAACGGCCTGCCGAAGATGGTGCTGTTCGGCGACATCGCCGGTGATGACGCCGATGTGGTCGCGCGCGCCACCAGCGAGGTGATCCGCATCGCCAACAGCCGTGCCGGCGAAGGCTTCGTTGCGGTCAGCCCCGAGGCGCGCAAGAAGTTCTGGCTGGACCGGAAAAGAACAGCAGCGATCAGCAAGCACACCAACGCCTTCAAGGTCAACGAAGACGTCGTGATCCCGCTGCCGCGCATGGGCGAGTACACCGAAGGCATCGAGCGCATCAACATCGAACTCAGCCTGCGCAACAAGCTGGCGCTGCTCGACGCGCTGGAGGCGTTCTTCCGCAAGAGCAAGTTGCCGCTGGGCAAGGGCGACGACGCGGTCGACATCCCGTCGGCCGAGTTGCTGGAAGATCGTGTGCAGCAGGCGCTGACGGTGATCGACGAGGTGCGTGCGCTGTGGCAGCACTGGATGACGCACCTGGACACCAGCGTCGGTGAGCCCAGCTACTTTGCGCGCCTGCAGGACCACACGCTGCGCGCCTCGTGGAAGCTGCAGGTGCGTGCGCCGCTGCAATCGATCTTCGCGGGCGCTGCGCTGTCGCCGATCGTCGACGCCTGCCAGGCGATCCACAAGGAGGTGCTGCACGGCCGGGTTTGGATCGCGCTGCACATGCACGCCGGCGACGGCAATGTGCACAGCAACATCCCCGTCAACAGCGACGACTACGAGATGCTGCAAACAGCGCATGAAGCGGTCGCGCGCATCATGAATTTGGCGCGGCGGCTCGACGGGGTGATCTCCGGCGAGCACGGCATCGGCATCACCAAGCTCGAATTCATGACCGATGCCGAGCTGGCCGATTTCGCGGCCTACAAGCGGCGCGTCGACCCGGAGGGCCGCTTCAACAAGGGCAAGCTGATCCGCGGCGGCCCGGGCCGCGCCGACGTGGCCGAGCTCGGCACCGCGTCCGAGCTGCGGCCTTCCGACCTGAGCCAAGCGTACACACCGAGCTTCGGGCTGATGGGACACGAGTCATTGATCATGCAGCAGAGCGACATCGGCGCGATCGCCGACAGCGTCAAGGACTGCATGCGCTGCGGCAAGTGCAAGCCGGTGTGCGCAACCCATGTGCCGCGCGCCAACCTGCTGTACAGCCCGCGCAACAAGATCCTCGCGACCTCGTTGCTGGTCGAGGCCTTCCTGTACGAGGAGCAGACCCGCCGCGGCATCAGCCTGCGCCACTGGGAAGAGTTCGAGGACGTCGCCGACCACTGCACCGTGTGCCACAAATGCCTGAGCCCGTGCCCGGTCAATATCGACTTCGGCGACGTGTCGATGAACATGCGCAATCTGCTGCGCAAGATGGGCAAGAAGAGCTTCCGCCCGGGCAACGCGGTCGCGATGACCTTCCTCAACGCCACCAACCCGCAGACGATCAACCTGATGCGCGGCGCGATGGTCGGTGTCGCCTTCAAGGCACAGCGGCTTGCCAACGACCTGCTGCAGCGCCTGGCGCGCAAGCAGACGGCGTTGCCGCCGGCCACGGTGGGCACCGCGCCGATCAAGGAACAGGTGATCCACTTCATCAACAAGAAGCTGCCCGGCGGTCTGCCGAAGAAAACCGCGCGCGCCTTGCTCGACATCGAGGACAAGGACTATGTGCCGATCATCCGCAACCCGGCCACCACCACGGCCGAGACCGAAGCGGTGTTCTATTTCCCAGGCTGCGGCTCGGAGCGGCTGTTCTCGCAGGTTGGGTTGGCCACGCAGGCGATGCTGTGGCACGCCGGTGTGCAGACGGTGCTGCCGCCGGGTTATTTGTGCTGCGGCTACCCGCAGCGCGGCAGCGGGCAGTTCGACAAGGCCAACAAGATCATCACCGACAACCGCGTGCTGTTCCACCGTGTGGCCAACACGCTGAACTACCTCGACATCAAGACGGTGGTGGTCAGCTGCGGCACTTGCTACGACCAGCTGCAGGGCTACCAGTTTGACGAGATCTTCCCCGGCTGCCGGATCATCGACATTCACGAATATCTATTGGAAAAGAACATCACCCTGCCGGGCCAAGGCGGCTACCTGTACCACGACCCCTGCCACAGCCCGATGAAGCTGCAGGAGCCGATGAAGACGGTGAAGGCGCTGCTGGGGCCCAACGTGATCGACGCCAAGCGCTGCTGCGGCGAGAGCGGCACCCTCGGCGTGACGCGGCCCGACATCAGCACGCAGGTGCGCTTCCGCAAGGAAGAGGAGCTGCGCAAAGACGAGGCCGCGCTGCGCAAAACCGGAGCCGTCGCCGAGACCGGCACGGTCAAGGTGCTGACCTCGTGCCCGAGCTGCCTGCAGGGCTTGAGCCGCTACACCGGGGATTTGCAGAACGGCTTGCTCGAAGCCGACTACATCGTCGTCGAGATAGCCAACCAGCTGCTCGGCCCCGACTGGATGCCGCAGTACGTCGCGCGTGCCAACCAGGGTGGCATCGAGCGGGTGCTGGTCTGAAGGCCGCAGGTTGCCTGTTGTGCGACGCAGTGGGTGGCGTGCTGATCGCCACCAGCCCGCTGTGGCGCGTCATCCGTGCCGAGGACCCGGCCTTCCCGGCGTTCTACCGTGTGGTGTGGAATGAACATGTCGCCGAGTTCAGCGCATTGTTTCCTGCGCACCGCAACGAATGCATGGCGGTGGTCTGCACCGTCGAACAGGTGCTGATCACCGCGCTGCAGCCGACCAAGATCAACCTCGCCGCTTTGGGCAATGTGGTTCCGCACCTGCACTGGCATGTGATCGCGCGCTTCGAGGCGGACAGCCGCTTCCCGCAGCCGATCTGGGGGGCGTCTCAGCGCGAACAGGCCGACCCCGAACGTCTGCTAGCTATCGGCCTGGGCGCTCTGGACGCCCGCATGAAGGCCGCGCTGCAACACGTGTTCCCGTGTGCGTGAGCGCACCGATGCGCTCCAGCCCTTGGATACACTGCTTTGACCGTCTTCGCAGAGACCCACACACCATCACCATGGCCGGACTCACCGCCAACACCCCGCAACCCACCGCCGTCACCGTGCACCAGCAGTCGCGCATGCTCGAAATCGGCTTTGCCGACGGCAGCGAATTCCGCATTCCGTTTGAGCTGATGCGGGTGTATTCGCCATCTGCCGAAGTGCAGGGCCACGGGCCCGGCCAGGAGGTGCTGCAAACCGGCAAGCGGGAGGTTGAGGTCGTTGCGCTGGAGTCGGTCGGCAACTATGCGGTGTTGCCGGTGTTCTCCGACGGCCACAACACCGGCATCTACTCCTGGGACTACCTGTACTTTCTCGGCTCGCAGCAGGCCCAGCTCTGGCAGCAGTACGAACAACGCCTCGCCGCTGCCGGCATGAGCCGCGACGCGCCGATGGCCGCCCCCTCCGGCTCAGCGTGCAGCAGCCATTGACCACCCAACAAGGCGCGCCGTGAGCAACACCCATTTCGGTTTCAAGTCGGTCGATGAATCGCAGAAGGCCCGCCGGGTTCGCGGCGTCTTCGACTCGGTGGCATCGCGCTACGACGTCATGAACGACCTGATGTCGATGGGCCTGCACCGCGCCTGGAAGGCCTACACCATCGCGGTGGCAAACGCCCGACCGGGGAACAGCGTGCTCGACATCGCCGGTGGCACCGGCGACCTCGCGGCGGCCTTCCACAAGCAGGTCGGCGCCAGCGGCACCGTCGTCCACACCGACATCAACGAAGCGATGCTGCGCCAGGGGCGCGACCGCCTCACTGACACCGGCGTGATGCTGCCCACCGCGCTGTGCGATGCCGAGACGCTGCCGTTTGCGGCCAACACCTTCGATCTGGTGTCGGTCGCCTTCGGCTTGCGCAACATGACGCACAAGGACCGCGCGCTGGCCGAGATGAACCGCGTGCTGCGGCCTGGCGGCCGGCTGCTGGTGCTGGAATTCTCGAAGGTCGCCAAACCGCTGGAGAAGGTCTACGACTGGTATTCGTTCACGGTGCTGCCGAAGATCGGCCAGTGGGTCGCTGACGATGCCGACAGCTACCGCTACCTGGCCGAGTCGATCCGCATGCACCCCGACCAGGACGCGTTGAAGGCGCTGATGAAGGACGCCGGTTTCGGCCATGTCGATGTGCACAACCTCAGCGCCGGCATCGTCGCGCTGCATGTCGGCATTAAATGCTGAATGGCGGCCGCGACTCGCGTACCAGCTGCTACATATTCACGTTTTTCCGCATTGCCATACGGTCGCTCCCCGCGATTGCGGGTGGCCTTGATGACGTGTTACGCAGCTACACTGCCGCACGGCAACGGCCTGAGCGTGTGCCCCTCGGCACCGCTGCCCTGTCAACCTGTTGGAGAACACCTGGATGATTTCGAGTCTTGACGGTCGTGGCGTCTGCCGCGAAAGCCGATTCGGTGGCCGCATCACATTGATCGCACTGGCTGCCTCCCTCGTTCTGCTGGCGGGTTGCGGCGACAAGAACAAAGACAGATCCGCCTCGCAGACCGCCGCCAAGGTCAACAAGGAAGAGATCACTGTCCACCAGATCAACTTCGTGCTGCAGCAGCAGCGCGGCCTTCAGCAAGAGCAGGCGGAAGCGGTCAGCAAGCAGATCCTGGAGCGGCTGATAGATCAGGAACTCGCCGTCCAGAAAGCCGAAGACCTGAAGCTCGACCGCGATCCGCGCGTGGTGCAGCAGATCGAGGCTGCACGGCGCGAAATCATCGCCCGGGCCTACGTCGAGAAGTCCGGAGAGGCGGCATCCAAACCCACCGACGCCGAGATCAAGGCCTACTACGACGCCAAACCCGGGCTGTTTGCACAACGCCGCATCTATAGCCTGCAGGAAATCTCCATCGAGGCCAAGCCCGAACAAGTCGCAACGCTGCGCGAGCAGCTCAGTGCTTCCAAAAGCATCAACGACTTCGTCGAGTTTCTGAAATCCAACGGCTATCGGTTCTCAGGCAATCAGGCGGTGCGCCCGGCCGAGCAGCTGCCGCTGAACCTGCTCGACACCTTTGCGAAGCTCAACGACGGTCAGGCCGTCTTGCTGCCATCGGCCACCGGGGCGCAGGTTGTGCTGGTGGTGGGCACACGCTCGGAACCGGTGGACGAGGCGCGTGCCAAACCGGCGATCGAGCAGTTCTTGTCGAACGACGCCAAGCGCAAGCTCGTCGAATCCGACATCAAGGCCCTGCGCGCGGCCGCGAAGATCGAGTACGGAGGCAAGTTCGGCCCGGCGCCAGCGGGCGCGGCCTCTGCCGTGCCGGCAACCGCCGCCGCACCTGCGCCGGTATCCCCGCCGCCTTCTGCGGCATCCGAGGGTGGCCTGAGCGCCGCTGACATCAGCAAAGGAATGGGCCTGAAGTGATGAAACACAACCTGCACTCCGCGCTGCTGACGGCTGTCGCTGCCGTCTTCCTTTGTTCCGTCTCGCCGCTGACGCAGGCGCAGGCCGCGTCCAGCACGGCGCCGGTGGCCAATGAATACAAGCTCGGTTCGGGCGATGTGATCCGCATCAGCGTCTACCAGAACCCCGACCTGACGCTCGAAACGCGGGTCACTGAAGCCGGCCTCGTCACCTACCCGCTGCTGGGCACCATCCGCCTCGGCGGCCTGGGTGTCACCGCCGCTGAAAAATTGATTACCGATGGCCTGCGCAACGGCAATTTCGTCAAACAGCCGCAAGTCACCATCGTCGTGGAGCAGGTCCGCGGTAACCAGGCCAGTGTGCTGGGCCAGGTCAACCGGCCCGGTCGCTTCCCGCTCGAAGTGGCCGACATGCGCCTGACCGACTTGCTGGCCACCGCCGGCGGCACTTCGCCGATCGGCTCCGATCTGGTGGTGTTGTCGGGCACGCGCAACGGCGCGGCCTACCGTGTCGAAGTCGATCTGCCGACCCTGTTCGGCCCGGGTGGGCGCGACAAGGATGTGCTCGTGCAAAACGGTGACACGCTGTGGGTCGACCGGCAGCCGCTGATCTTCATCTACGGTGAAGTCCAGCGCCCGGGCTCCACGCGGCTGGAGCGCGGCATGACGGTGCTACAGGCCTTGGCTACCGGTGGCGGTCTCACGCTGCGCGGTACGGAGCGCGGCATCCGCGTGCACCGCAAGGGCGCCGATGGCAAGGTACAGGTCTTGCA
>JAYVEB010000003.1:0-7375 GCA_043749095.1 Burkholderiales bacterium
AAGCGTTTGTGGAGACCAACAGCGCGGATCACCTTGCCCGCGTACGGCACAGCCTCACTCATAGCGCAGCGCCTCGGCCGGCTTCACGCGGCTGGCGCGCCAGCTCGGGTAGATCGTCGCGACGAAGGCCAGCGCCAGCGAGATCAGCACGATGGGCACGATGTCGCCACTTTGCGGATCGCTCGGCATGCGGCTGATGAGGTACACGCTGCTCGGCAGGAAGCTGGTGTGCAGCGCACGTTCGATCGCCGGCACGATGACATCGATGTTGAACGCCACCCCCAGGCCCAGCACCATGCCGGCCAGCGTGCCCATCACGCCCGAGGCCGCGCCCTGCACCATGAAGATCCCCGTGATCGAACGTGGGCTGGCGCCCAGCGTGCGCAGGATTGCGATGTCGGCCTGCTTGTCGGTGACCGTCATCACCAGCGTGCTGACGAGGTTGAAGGCGGCCACCGCGACGATCAACGTCAGGATGATGAACATCAGCCGCTTCTCGATCTGCACCGCCTGGAACCAGTTGCGGTTGGTGCGCGTCCAGTCGTTGACACGCACCGTGGGCCCCAGGCGCACCTGTAATTCGTCGCCGACCTCGCGCGCCTGCTGTGCGTCCTTCAGCCGCAGCTGAACACCGGTCGGACCGGCGACGCGGAACAGCCGCGCGGCGTCTTCCACATGGATCAGCGCCAGGCCATTGTCGTATTCGTAGTGCCCGGCGTTAAATGTGCCGACCAGCGTCATTTGCTTCAGCCGCGGCACCACACCGGCCGGCGTGACCTGCCCGCCGGGCGCGACGATGGTGACCTTGTCGCCCACCACCACGCCGAGCCCGCGGGCCAGTTCGCCGCCGAGCACGATGCACCAGCAACCGGGCACCAGCGGGGCCAGCGTGGTGTCGCGCAGCTGCGCGGCGAGGTCGGTGACGGTGGCCTCCTCGGCCGGCGAGATACCCCGCACGATGGCGCCGCGCATGTCGTCGCCGCGTGCGATCAGCGCCTGTGCAGCGATGAACGGAGACGCACCGATGACCTGGGGGTTCAAGCGCGCCTGGGCAGCAGTCGCATGCCAGTCAGGCAAGGCCTCGCCCTGCGACTGGTAGACCTCGACGTGCGAGACCACCGACAGCATGCGGTCACGCACCTCCTTCTGGAAGCCGTTCATCACCGACAGCACGATGATCAGCGCGGCCACGCCCAGCGCGATGCCCAGCATCGACACGCCCGAGATGAACGAGATGAATCCATTGCGCCGACCGCTGCGACCAGCCCGGGTGTAGCGCCAGCCGATCTGGAGTTCGTAGGGCAATTGCATTGCAGAGGGATGCTACACGTGGTGTGTAGCGCCCCTCGTGGGGATCGGGCGCCGGATTCCGCGCTGGCGGGCGGGGTTTGCCTTTCGCTGCAGCGCGCCGGGTCTCGGCCCGGCTGCCGAGTAACTTTCTTCTGCTGGCACAGAAGAAAGTCACCAAAGAAGAGTGCCCGAACACCAGCCATTTGGTGACCACGCTTCGGCTACACGCCTACTTCAACGGCTCTGACCTGAGAACACACACCGGACTACGGCCTCGACTACCTCGCTCAGATTCAACCATGCGCTATCGCTACGCTTCGTACCCTCGCGGGCCCTCGGTTTAGCTTCTCGCGCCAGAGCTCCAACAGTCCACTTGTAGCCGACGCGTGGTCACCAAATGGCTGGTGTTCAGGGCCTCTTTTTGGTTACTTTTCTGGCCCCGCAGAAAAAGTGACCCGCCCGCCCGGGCGGGACCCGGCGCAGTGCAACGCAAAGGGCGCGGTCTCACCCCGAGACAAAGGGGTGAACATGAGCCCAGTGCCTCGCGATGTCAATTCGCCGACAAACCCACACGTCGGCATGCGCGGCCACATGGTCCAGAAACCGCTGCAGCGCACCGATGCGCCCTGGCTTGCCGAGCAGTCGGCAATGCATGCCGACGCTCATCATCTTCGGCCGATCGAGCCCGGCGGGATCGCCATCGGCATACAGTGCATCGAACGCATCGCGCAGGTAGGCGAAGAAATGCTCGCCGGTGTTGAAGCCCTGCATTTGCGCGAAGCGCATGTCGTTGGTGTCCAGCGCATACGGCACCACCAGCCGCGGCACGCTGCGGCCGTCGGAACACGTCACCGGCATCCAGAACGGCAGGTCATCGCCGTAGTGGCCGCTGTCGTACTCGTAGTCGCCGTGCTCGACGACCAGACGCCGGGTCTGCGGGCTGTCGCGGCCGGTGTACCAGCCTTGCGGCCAGACGCCGCCAGTCAGCTCCTTGATCACCTGCGTGGCCCGCGCGATGTGCTCGCGCTCCATCACCTCCGGCATGTGCTGGTGGCCGATCCAGCGCCAGCCGTGGCTGGCGATCTCGTGGCCGCGTGACATGAAGGCCTCGACCAGCTCGGGGTAGCGTTGCAGCGCCATGCCGACACCGAACACGGTGAGCGGCAAGCCCCGTGCATCGAACTCGCGCAGGATGCGCCACACGCCGGCGCGGGAGCCGTATTCGTACATCGACTCCATGCTCATGTGCCGGTTCTCGAACGGCTGCGCGCCGATGATCTCCGACAGAAACACCTCCGAGGTGGCGTCGCCGTGCAGCGGGCTGTTCTCGCCGCCCTCCTCGTAATTCAGCACGAACTGCACCGCGATGCGCGCACCGCCGGGCCAGCGCGCATGCGGCACATCGGGGCCGTGGCCCTTGAGGTCGCGCGGGTAGGCGGGATCGGCGTCGATGTTCATGGCGTGATCGGGGCAGATTGGCGGTGACTGGCAACGATGGGATCATCGCGCGTATCGGCCGCAGAATGGCTGTTTTGTGCTGCGACCCGACCATGGCCACACCCACGCTGGACCCGAACGCACCCGACCTCACACGCCGCCACACCAGCCTGGCCGATCCGCGGCTGGGGGCGAGGGTGGTGTCGTGCAGCGACGAATTCTTCGCGCCGCGTGAGCGGCTGCTGTCGCCGGACGAGCCGGTGTTCATTGCCGGGAAATACGACGACCACGGCAAGTGGATGGACGGCTGGGAAACGCGCCGCAAGCGCGGGCCGGGACACGACTGGTGCGTGGTCCAGCTGGCGCGGCTGGGTCACATCGAAGGTGTCGACATCGACACCCGGCACTTCACTGGCAACTACCCACCCGCCGCGTCGATCGAGGCCTACCACAGCACCGATGACATTCCGGCCGACAACGCAGCCTGGACAACGCTGCTGCCGACCGTGGCACTGCAAGGCAACGCTCATCATTTCCTCGTGATCGACAACGCTGCGGTGTGGACGCACCTGCGGCTGTCGATCTACCCCGACGGCGGCGTGGCGCGGCTGCGCGTGTACGGTCGGCCGCAGCTCGATGCCGCTGTCGGCAGCGCGCTCGATCTGGCGGGGGCGCTGCACGGCGCGACCGTGATCGCCGCCAACAACGAGCACTTCGGCGCCGCGTCGAACCTGCTGCTGCCGGGGCGCGGCGTGAACATGGGCGACGGCTGGGAAACCCGCCGGCGCCGCGAACCGGGCAACGACTGGTGCCTGATCGCGCTGGCCACGCCGGGCGTGATCCACAGCGTCGAGGTCGACACCGCGCACTTCAAGGGCAACTACCCCGATGCCTGCTCGCTGCAGGCGGCGCGGGTCGTCGGTGGCACCGAAGCCTCGCTGGTCACACAAAGCATGTTCTGGCCCGAGCTGCTGGCCCCGCAGAAGCTGGGCATGGATGCCGAACACCGCTTCGACGCCTTGGCCGCGCTGGGCCCGGTCACGCATGTGCGCTTCAACATCTTTCCCGATGGTGGCGTGAGCCGCTTGCGCTTGCACGGCACGCTCGTGAGGCCATGAGCCGGGACGCGCTGCCGCTCACGGTGCAGCCGCTGACGGCTGAGGCCTTCGCGCCCTTCGGCGAGGTCATCGAGGCCAGTGAGCGCGTGCGGCACTACCCGATCAATGGCGGCAACACCGAACGCTTCCACGACCTGGCGCGGCTAGCTCCCGGCGACGGCGGGCGTGTCATCGCCAGCATCTTCCGCGGCGCCCCCCGCGCTCTGCCCTTCATTGTCGGGATGATGGAGCGGCATCCGCTCGCCTCTCAGGCGTTCATGCCGCTGTTCGGCGGCGGAGACACAGGCGATGCCGTGCGGCCCTACCTGATCGTGGTTGCGCCGCGCGGGCCGGCACCGGTGGCTACGCAGTTGCGCTGCTTTCTGGCGCAGGCGCACCAGGGCGTGAACTATGCCGCCGGCGTGTGGCACCACCCGCTGCTGGCGCTGCACGAAACCAGCGACTTCCTCGTGCTCGACCGCGACGGGCCGGGCGACGACTGCGACGAGGTGGTGATCGCACCGCCCGCGCTGATCACGTCCGAGGCCATCGCCACCTCCGGGTGCGGGTGGCGCGCCGTCAATCGGCCCAGTTGACCCAGCCCTGCCAGGCGGTCAGCAGCACGATGCCGCCGAACACGATGCGGTACCAGGCGAACGGCACGAAATTGTGGGTGGACACATAGCGCAGCAGCCAGCGCACGCAGAACCACGCGGCGATGAAGCTGACGAAGAAGCCGACCGCGAAAAACGGCAGATCGGCCATCGAGAGCAGCGCCCGCTCCTTCCACAGGCTGTAACCGCCAGCGGCGACCAGCGTCGGAATCGCAAGAAAGAAACTGAAGTCGGTGGCCGCCTTGCGCGACAGGCCGAGCAGCATGCCACCGATGATCGTCGCGCCCGATCGGCTCGTGCCGGGGATCATGCCTAGGCATTGCACGAAGCCGACCTTCAGCGCATCCCACGGCGTCATTTCGTCGACATCGGAGATGCGTGGCGGCGCCGGGTTCGCGCGCTTCTCGACCCACAGGATGATCAGGCCGCCGACGATGAAGGCCGCCGCGACAACCGGGGCGTTGAACAGGAATTTCTTGATGCTCTTGTAGACAAAGAAGCCGATCACGGCGGCCGGCAGGAAGCCGATCGTCACGTTGAGCACAAAGCGGCGCGCCCGCTCGCTGCTGCCCAGGCCGAGCACGGCGCCCGACAGACGCTGCCAGTAGACGATGATCACCGCGAGGATCGCGCCGGTCTGGATCGCGATGTCGAATACCTTCGACTTGTCGTCCGTCATGCCGAGCAGCGCGCCGGTCAGGATCAGGTGCCCGGTGCTCGACACCGGCAGGAATTCAGTCAGCCCTTCGACAAGGCCCATCAGGGTGGCTTTGATCAGCAGTGTGATGTCCAAGATGCGGTCCGTTGACCTTCTCGGTTGATGATACGGGGGCGGGGTGACGCTCAGCGTTGCGTCGCCTTGTCGGCCGCGCGCTCGGCATCACGCACGATGCGAGCCAGCCGGTCGGCCAGCTTCTCGGTCGTCAACTTCTCGCGAAAGCGCTCGACCATCAGCGGCAGGCTGAACGGGCTGGGCACCTTCAGGTCGACGTGCTCGATCGAAAGGCCCGCCATGCGCTGCAAGGTAGCGCGCAAGCGGCCGATGTCGAGCTCCTGGCTCAGCACCTCGGTCTGCGCCTGCGTCAGCAGCAAGTTGCCGGCGTCGTACTTCCTGAACACCTCGAAGAACAGGCTGCTCGATGCCTGCAACTGCTTCGTGCTCTTCGGTGCGCCGGGGTAGCCGGTGAACACCAGGCCGGCCACGCGCGCGATCTCGCGAAAGCGCCGCTGCGCGAGTTCGCCGCTGTTCAGGCTGTGCAGCACGTCGGGCAGCAGATCAGCAGCTTCGAGCAGCCGGCCGTCGAACAGTGGCGCCAGATCGACGGGCTCAGCGCTCAGCAGCTCGAACCCGTAGTCGTTGACGCTGACGCTGAAGGTGTTTGGCTTGTCGCGCGCCAGCCGCCACGCCAGCAGGCTGGCCAGCCCGAGGTGCACATTGCGGCCGGCGAACGGATACAGATAAACGTGATGGCCTTCGCGCGAGGTAAACACCTCGACCAGCAGCGCATGGGGCGTCGGCAGCTTCGACAACCGTGCCTGCGTCTGCAGCATCGGCAGCGCGGCCCGCATCTCGGGCTCGTTCGGCACCAAATGGTTGTCGGCCTTCGCGGCGACGGCCAGCAGTTCGAGCACCTCATCGGCCAGCTCGCTGGACAGCGGCATCTTGCCGCCGGCCCAGCTCGGCACCACACCCTTGCTTTTCGTGGCGCGCTGCACATAGGCGGTCATGTCCTGCGTGCGAAGGTATTCGAGCACGCGGCCGGCAAACACGAAGCAATCGCCTTTCCGCAGCCGCGCGATGAAGCTTTCCTCGATGCTGCCGATGGGGCCGCCGCTCAGGTACTTCACCTGCATCGACGCGTCGCTGACGATGGTGCCGATCGCGAGCCGGTGGCGCTTGGCGATGCCGCGGTCGGGCACGCGGTAGACGCCGTCGATGTTCTGCACGCGGTGGTACTCGGGATAGGCCGCGAGGCTGCCACCACCGCCCTCGACGAAGCCCAGCGCCCAGTCGAATTCGTCGCGGCCGAGCGCGCGGTAGGCGTGCGTTGAACACACTTCCTTGAACATCGCGTCGGCGGCGAAGCCGCCGCTGGACTTTGCATCGGCAGCAAAGCCGCCGCCGAGGGCCACCGTCACCAGGTGCTGCACCAGCACGTCGAACGGCTTGTCGGGTGTGGCGCGCTTCTCGATGCGGCCGGCCAGCGCGGCGCGGCGCGCCGCGGCGGCTTCGACCAGCTCCAGCGTGTTCGTCGGCACCAGCGTGACGCGGCTCGGCCGACCCGGCGCATGGCCGCTGCGGCCGGCGCGCTGCAGCAAGCGCGCCACGCCTTTCGCGCTGCCGATCTGAAGCACGCGCTCGACCGGGAGGAAATCGACGCCGAGGTCCAGCGACGAGGTGCAGACCACCGCCTTCAGCTGCCCCTGCTTCAGCCCGGCCTCGACCCACTCGCGCACCGACTTGTCGAGCGAGCCGTGGTGCAGCGCCACGATGCCGGCCCAGTCGGGCCGCTCGCGCAGCAGCAGCTGGTACCAGATCTCGGCCTGCGATCGGGTGTTGGTGAAGACCAGCGTGGTGGCCGCGCTGTCGATCTCGGCGATCACCGGCTTGAGCATCTGCGCGCCGAGGTGACCACCCCACGAGAAGCGGCCGGGGTTCTCCGGCAGTAGCGTGTCGATCAGCAGTGTCTTCTCGACACGGCCCTGCACCGTCAGGCCTTCATCGTCGCCGCCCCGCGCACCGATCAGCACCCGCTTCGCGTCGTCCAGATTGCCCAGCGTTGCGCTCAGCGCCCACACCACCAGCCGCGGGTTCCAGCGCTTGAGCCGCGCGAGCGCCAGCTGCACCTGCACGCCGCGCTTGTTGCCCATCAGCTCATGCCATTCGTCGACGACCACGGTGTGCACGCCCTGCAACTCCGCCTGCGCGTTCTCGCG
>JAYVEB010000004.1:0-7362 GCA_043749095.1 Burkholderiales bacterium
GTCCTTGATCACGGCGAAACCCCCGGCCATGTCGCCGTAGAGCGTGCAGTAGCCCGTCGCCATCTCGCTCTTGTTGCCAGTGGTCAGCACGATCGAGCCGAACTTGTTCGACAAGGCCATCAGCAGCGTGCCGCGAATGCGCGCCTGGATGTTCTCTTCGGTCGTGTCTTCGGCACGACCAGCGAACTCGACCGCCAGGCTCTGCTTGAACGAGGCGAACATCGGCGCGATCGAGATCTCGTCATAACGCACACCCAGGCGCAGGGCCATGCCGCGCGCATCGATCCACGAGATGTCGGCGGTGTAAGGCGACGGCATCATTACCGCGCGCACCTTATCGGCCCCCAGCGCATCAACCGCAATCGCCAGCACCAGCGCCGAATCGACACCACCGCTCAGACCGATCAGCGCGCCCGGGAAGCCGTTCTTGCCGATGTAATCACGCACCCCGGTGACCAGCGCCGCCCAGGCCTGGGCTTCGATGCACGGCACCGGAGCGACCTCACCCGTCGCCGTGTCGGCTGACACCTCGAGCATCAGCAGCGACTCCTCGAACATCGGGGCGCGGGCCGTCACGCGTCCGGCCGCGTCGACCGCGAAAGACGCACCGTCAAACACCACCTCGTCCTGCCCGCCAGTCAGGTGCGCATAGAGCAGCGGCAGGCCCACATCGCGTGCGCGTTCGCCCATGCGTGCCTCACGCTCTTCGACCTTGCCCAGGTGGTACGGCGAGGCATTCAGCACGCACAGCACCTGCGCGCCAGCAGCCTTGGCGCTGCGCGTCGGTTCGTCGAACCAGGCGTCCTCGCAGATCGCCAGGCCGAAGCGCAGCCCATCCACGTCGAACACCACCGGCCCCAGCCCCGCATCGCGGCCCGAAGCGAAATAGCGCCGTTCGTCGAAGACCTGGTAGTTCGGCAGCTCACGCTTGCAGTAGGTCGCGATCACGCGGCCTTCGCTCAGCACCGAGGCGGCGTTGTGGCGGCGCGGCACCGCGTGTGATTTGGTGCGGACATCGGCCTGATCGGCAAACTGGTGCGGATGGCCAACGACCACGTGCAGGCCCGGCAGGTCCGCCAGCGCGGTTGCACAATTGGCGAGCTCGTCGCGGCAGGCCTGCATGAAGGCCGGACGCAGCAGCAAATCCTCTGGCGGATAACCACACAGACTCAACTCCGGCGTCACGACCAGTTGCGCGCCCTGAGAATGCGCACGGCGGGCGAATTCAACGATCTTCGCGGCGTTGCCGACCATGTCACCGACCGTCGCATTGATCTGCGCCAGCGCAACTTTGACCACAGGAAGAGAGCTCATGTTCAAGGTAGAACCACAGGGCAACAATCAGATGGCACGGCAGCATTGAAGAATACTGTCATTCGGGTTCATGATCACCCTGCCGGCATCGCGGCTACCGACTGGAACGCGCTGCTGGCAGAACAAGCCAGCGCGACGCCGTTCATGCGCCATGAATACCTGCTGGCGCTGCACGAGTCCGGCAGCGCCACGGGCAAGACCGGCTGGCAGCCGCAGTTCCTGTCGGTGCACGAGGGCGACGCGTTGGTGGCGGCCTGTCCGCTGTACATGAAGGCCCACTCCTATGGCGAGTACGTGTTCGACTGGGCGTGGGCCGACGCTTACCGCCGCCACGGGCTGGACTATTACCCGAAGCTGCTCGATGCGGTGCCGTTCACGCCGGTCCCCGGGCCACGCCTGTTGGCGCGCGATGCAGCCTCGCGCGTTGCGCTGTTGAAGGGCATGCAAAAGCTGGTGACGCAGGCCGACCTGTCGTCGGCGCACCTGCTGTTCCTCGACGAAGCCGACTGCGCCGCGGCACGTGAAGCAGGCTGGATGTTGCGCAGCACGGTGCAGTTCCACTGGACCAACCGCACGCCGCAGCCTTATGCCGACTTCGCAGACTTCCTGGCCAGCCTGCAGCGCGAGAAACGCAAGAAGATCCAGCAGGAACGCCGCCGCGTCGCTGACGCCGGGGTCAGCTTCGACACGCTTGAAGGCGCGGACATCACCGAGGCCGACTGGGATTTCTTCTACCGCTGCTACACGTTGAACTACCAGGCGCACCGCTCGACCCCGTACCTGACACGCGACTTCTTTGCGCGAATGGCGCAGGCGATGCCCGAGCACTGGCTGTTGTTCATCGCCCGCCGCGACGGCGAGCGCATCGCCGCTTCACTGATCGGCATTGATCCCGCCAAGGGCAGCGCCTTCGGCCGCTACTGGGGTGCCACCGAAGGCGTCAGCTGCCTGCATTTCGAGGCCTGCTATTACCAGCCGCTGGCGTGGTGCGTCGCCCACGGCTACCAGCGCTTCGAGGGCGGCGCGCAGGGTGAGCACAAGATGGCCCGCGGCCTGCTGCCCGTGCAGACGCAGTCAGCGCACTGGCTGGCGCATCCGCAGTTCGCCCAAGCGGTGGCGAACTTCCTGCACCAAGAAGCCGCAGGCGTCGCTCAGTACGTTGATGAACTAAACGACCGCCTGCCGTTCAAGGCTTTGCCTTGAAGTCGCCTGCGAAGCCGTAGACGAATCGGTCGGGCGACAGGTACTTGCGCAGCGCGGCGTTGACCTGGCCCAGCGTCAGTGCCTCCAACTGCGCGTCGACCTGCGCTGAGCGCGCGAAGGTGCGTCCGATGTGCAGGTTGTTGGTGATGCCAGCGGCCACGGCCGCATCCCGGGCACGCGTCAGCCGGCGGTAGTTCAGCAGGCCCCGCTGGCCTTCGGCCAGCTCCTTCGCCGTGAAGCCGTCTTTCAGCGCCCGCGCCAGTTCCTCGCGGAACGCTGCCTCGACCTTGGGCTGGTTCTGCGGCGCGAAGATCGCGGTGGCTGACCATTCGGAATGCGGCTCGCTGTCGTTCCATTCGATCATGCTGCGCACGTCGTACGACAGGCCCTCGGTCTCGCGGATGCGCCGCCACAGCCGCGAATTGCCGCCCGAGCCGAGCAGGTAATTCGCCATCGACAGCGCGGCGTAATCGGCATCGTTGTCGGACATTGGTACCGGGAACTCGACGCGCATCGTCGCGTTCTGCTTGTCTGGCGTCACCAGCAGCAACCGCGCCGGCGGCACCGAGATCAGCGGCTGCGGCACGCGGGTGTAGGGCGCGCCGACCTGCCAATCACCGAAGGCGGCCTGCAGCGCCTGGCGCACCGTGCCCACATCGAAGTCGCCGACGACGGAGAACTCGCCCGCCTTCGCGCCATAGAAGGTCTGGTGGTGTTCGCGCACCTGCTCCAGCGTCACGCTGTTGAGCTCCTGCACGATCTCGTCGAAGGTGCGTGCGTAGCGCAGGTCGCCACGCGGATAGGGGTTGCCCAGCCGGGCCAGCGTGTTGCTGACCACCGCCTCAGGCTCCTTGCGGTCCTGCTCGATGGCCGCCAGCGATTGCCGCCGCACCTCGTCCAGCGCCGCGGCCGGGAACACCGGGTGGCGCAACAGATCACCGACCAGCACGATCGCGTCGGGCAGGTTTTCGCGCCGCGAGCTCAGGTTCACCGTCACCCCACTGGCGCCACCGCTGATGCTCATCTCGGTGTGCAGCGCGTCGAGCCGATCCTGGATCTGCTGGCGCGTCATCGTCGTCGTGCCCTTGTCGAGCAGCGCGGCAACCATGTCGGCGATTTCACCCCGGCCGAACAGTGACTTCTCGTCGCCGAAATGCAGCGACAGCATCGCCTGCACCGCGTTGCCGCGGCTGCCCTTGGGCAACAGGCCGACGCGCAGGCCACCGATGTCGAAGCGCTGCGTGCGGCGGTCGATGTTGGCCGGCGTCGCCTCGAAGGACTCCACTGCAGCGGCCGCGCCTTGCGGCTTGAAGGTCTTCAGCTGCGCGACAAGGTCAACCTTGGCCGGCACCGGCGCGCGCTGCGGCTGGTCGGTCGGCAGGTAGACGCCGAGGGTGCGGTTGGAGGGCAGCAGGCGCTGTTCGGCCACGCGCTGAACGTCCGCCAGCGTCGTGTCACGCACATGGTCGCGGTTCAGGAAGAACAGCCGCCAGTCGCCCATCGCCACCGACTCGCTGAGCGCGATGCCCACCGTTTCCGGGTTGGTGAAGGCCTGGTCCCAGGCCTTCAGCCATTTGACTTTCGCACGATCGAGCTCTTCCTGCGTGATCGGCTCCTTGGAGACCGATTCGACCGTCGCCAGCAGTTCCTTGCGCGCCACGTCTACATCCTGCTGCGCCCCGAGCTGTGCGCCGAACAGCGCGAAGCCGGGCTCGGCCAGGCCCTGCGCGAACGCATAGGTGGTCGCGGCCAGGCCCTTTTCGGTCAGCCGCTTGTGCAGACGCCCGCCGGGCGCGTCGCCCATGATGGAGCCGAGCAGATCGACCGCAGCGAAGTCCGGGTGCGCACCGGGCGGCACGTGGTAGGCCGCATAAAGCACCGGCACGCCGCCGGTGCGGCGCAAGGTGATGCTGCGTTCACCGTCTTGCACCGGGTCCAGCGTGTACTGCACCGGCAGCACGCGGGTCGGCTTCTTGATCAGGCCGAAGGACTGCGCGATCCACGACAGCGTCTGCGCAGGCGGGAACTTGCCCGACACGATCAGCGTCGCGTTGTCCGGCTGGTAATACAGGTGATAGAAGGCCTGCAGACGAGGGATGTCGACGTTCTCGACGTCGCTGCGCGCGCCGATCGTGTCCTTGCCGTAGTTGTGCCACTGGTACATCGCCGCCAGCGTCTTCGAGAACAGGATGCGGTCGGGGCTGTTCTCGCCCGATTCCATCTCATTGCGCACCACCGTCATCTCGGTGTCCAGCGACTTGCGTGCGATGTAGCTGTTGACCATCGCATCGGCCTGCCAGCCCAGGTACCAGCGAAGGTTGTCGTCGTTGGCCGAGAAGCTGGCGGTGTAATTGGTGCGGTCGAACCAGGTGCTGCCGTTGGCCGCCAGACCGCGTTTGGTGAAGTCGGGCCAGACGTTGGGGTGCTTGGGCGAGCCCTTGAACATCAGGTGCTCCAGCAGGTGGGCCATGCCGGTCTCGCCGTAGTTTTCCTGGCGTGAGCCCACGTGGTAGGTCAGGTTGACGGTGGTGGTGGGCTTGGAACTGTCAGGAATCAGCAGCACCTGCAGGCCATTGGCCAGCCGGTACTCATCGATGCCTTCGACCGAGTGCACCCGGGCCACGCCCGATGGCAGGCTTTGCGCCTGGGCCGATGGCGCGAGGAGCGGCAGCACGGCCACCCACAAAGACAGGACGAGGCGAAACGCGCGCAGGAATGGATTCACGGGAGTGCTCTGCAAGCCGGGTGGGCGGGCAGTGTAGAGCGTGAACCTGCGTGGTCGGTTCCGCGGGATTTGCAGCGGAATCGGTGGAAATACAGCGCCAGGGCGGCGCTGCATTCGGTGTCAGCCGGCCAGCGACTTCTCGTAATTGACCATGCCCGAGCTGATTTCCTCGTGCGCGGCCTGCGGGCCGGACCAGCCCTTGACCTTCACCCACTTGTTCGGCTCCAGGTCCTTGTAGTGCTCGAAGAAGTGCTGGATCGTGCGCAGCTGCAACTCGTGCAGGTCTTCCGGCTTCTGCCAGCTGGCATAGATCGGCAGCAGCTTGTCGATCGGCACCGCGAGCAGCTTGGCGTCCATGCCGGCTTCGTCTTCCATGTTCAGCATGCCGATCGCGCGGCAGGTGACCACCGAGCCGGCCAGCAGTGGGAACGGCGTGATCACCAGCACGTCGACCGGGTCGCCGTCGCCGGAAATGGTCTGCGGCACGTAGCCGTAGTTGCACGGATAGTGCATCGCCGTGCTCATGAAGCGATCGACGAACAGCGCGCCGCTTTCCTTGTCGACCTCGTATTTCACCGGGTCGGCGTTCATCGGGATTTCGATGACCACATTGAACTGTTCCGGGGCCTTCTTGCCAGGGGTGACTCTGTCGAAGCTCATGAGCGACTCGGGTTGAAAAAGAATGCCGCCGAGTTTACCGATGCGACTTGCCTTTCGCTGACGCAGTTGCTGGCGCAAATATGAACGGCTGAATTCGTTCTAAAGCGGTCAAGTGGATGGGAGGCACGCCGATATCAGGGTCAACGCATTTCGCGCATCATACGAGGCACTCCGTTTGGCAGGCAGATTCGACCCATGGCCCCCGACGACACCGCCCTCTCATTCCGCGTGCTGCTGTACCGCTACCTGTTCTTCGGGTGGCTGTTTCGCGACGTGAGCCACGGCAACATGTTCGAGCGCTCGGCCGCCTGGCGGCACAACCTCGACAAGTCCCTCTGGCTGCCGACGTATCTGCGCCGCTGGGTCGCGCTCGGCATCCTCTCGTTTGCCCTCGGTCTGCTGTTCGAACACGGCCTGAGCGCCCAGGCGGTATCGGCAATCTTCTATGTGCCAAGCGTGCTCAGCGTTGTCGTCAACACCGTGATCGGCGTGCTGATCGCCGGCTTCAAGCTGCTGCCTGCGCCGTTTTGAGCCTCAGCGCGGCGCTTCATCGGAGCGCTTACAGGGCAAGGTGACAATCCACAGCGTAATTCCGGACGCTCCGGGCAGCGCATAGGCGACACTTCGTTCTCGAGCGCGACTCGACCGATGGGCCAGCGCACGAGTGAAAAGGGTCGCTACGTTGTCGAAAGTAACTGAACCTGCGGGATGCGACAGCGCAGCCGTGGCAGCGGCCGTCCACACCCCCATGATGCAAGGGGTTCGCAGCTAGATTTCGTGCGGCTTTCAGCGCATCACTTTGAAAAGCTACGGCAAAACCTACGGTACTTCGTGGCGCGTCGAGCGCCGGGGGTGTGGCTTTGCTCGCTACGATGTCTCGTGCGTACGAAGTTCTGTTCCCCCTTTGGTAAGGCCCTGCGCCCTTCCAATCGTTTGGATATCGACACGTGGACTTCACCCTCCAGATAGCTGCCTCCGCGGTCGTTGCGACGGTTGTCGGGTGGTTTGTGGTGCACCACCTCAACACCAGCCGAGACACAGAAAGCGCTCGCCGTGAACGCGACAGAAAGCTCCTCGACGAGCTGCTCGCTGCACACCCTGTGTCAGCTGTGCGCGTAGCAGTGCAGGGTAATGACACCGACTACCTGCGAGCGCTTCTTGACGAGTGGTCAGAGCCGGAGCGGCGCTTTGTGTTGTCGCCGCTTGCGCGCTCTTGGCGACGGGTGGAACGCGCTTTGCGCAACTCTTGCGCCAGTGCGAACGGCGACCGATATACCACCCGCTTGTATATGCTTTTTGGGGTGCCGCTGGTGTACGAGTACAGCAACGTGCCGATGGACCCCAAAAAGCGTCGAAAGTTCTACCTGATCAGCAAGGAAGCTCAGCCGCGCGAAGTGCGTGAAGCGGACTTGGCGTTGCCTGACAGGCAGCTCGTACCAGTCGCTCAAGGATGGAGCGAA
>JAYVEB010000005.1:0-7293 GCA_043749095.1 Burkholderiales bacterium
TGCAGAAGGCCGTGATCGCCGGTGACAAGGCCAAGGCGGCCGACCTGTTCAAGACCGCCGAGCAGGTCATCGACTCGGTCGCCGACAAGGGCCTGTTCCACAAGAACAAGGCTGCGCGGCACAAGAGCCGCCTGTCGGCCAAGATCAAGGCGCTGTCCGCCGCGGCCTGATCCTCGCTTCGGCAGCACTTCAAAGGCCCGCTCTGCGGGCCTTTGGTATTTAAGCGCCTCAGCTTTCCTTCGCCGCTGACGGCGGCAGGAACTCGTCCGCCACCTGCAGCCTGTTGTCGCGCGCAAAGTTCATCACAAAGTCCCAGGCCATCGGCTCGGAGTCGCGCAGGGCCTGATTGACGATCACGCACTTCACGCCGCCGATCACACGCGGCACGCAATACGGCGAGTAGCCGATGAACGACGAGCGGTCAGAAGCTGAGCCTTCCGGCCGGAAGCAGGACATGGCGCCGGCCAGACGCTCTGCCCAATCGCTGGGTCGAAAGGCTTGCCCGTCGAGGGTGAGGCCTTTGATGAACACTTCGCGAGATGGGGATGAACTCATGCTTCCAGTGGCGCAGACAGATGGGCAAACTCATGAGCGTTGCAGCGACCTTGTTTTGATGCAATGCAACACGCGCGCCGATTGTGCCGCCTGACCGACGCTTGCCAGCCCGACAGTCCTGCACTTCGGGGCCTCCTTAGAATCCGTTCCCTGTGCTTCTGACCATACGGGCACGTGCGGCCGCACTGCGGCCAAGGCACCTGCCCTCCAGCACCTTGCGGATTCCTGCCATGAACGCCCCTGACACCGTCACCGCCGATTCCGAACCGCATGTGATGCACACCTACGGCCGCCTGCCGATGGCGATGTCGCATGGCCGCGGCTGCTGGGTCTGGGACACCGACGGCAAGAAATACCTCGACGGGCTGGGCGGCATCGCGGTCAACACGCTGGGCCATGCGCACCCGAAGCTGGTGCCGGCGCTGCAGGAGCAGATCGGTCGTCTGATCCACACCTCGAACTACTACGCCTCGCCATTGCAGGAAAGCCTGGCCGCGACGCTGTGCGAACTGTCGGGCCTCGACCGCGTGTTCTTCTGCAACAGCGGCCTCGAAGCCAACGAGGCAGCGCTGAAGATCGCGCGCAAGTTCGGTCACGACAAGGGCATAGCTCGCCCCGAGGTCATCGTCTACGAGAAGGCCTTCCACGGTCGCTCGATCGCCACCCTGTCGGCCACCGCCAACCCGAAGGTGCATGCCGGGTTCGAGCCGCTGGTCGAAGGGTTCGTCCGCGTCCCGTTGAACGACGTGGCAGCAATCGACGAGGTCGCGAACACCCGGCCGAATGTGGTGGCGGTGTTCCTCGAAGTGATTCAGGGCGAAGGCGGTGTGAACCCCGCGTCACTGGACTACCTGCAGGCGATCCGCCGCCTGTGCGACGAGCACGACTGGCTGCTGATGCTCGACGAGGTGCAGTGCGGCATCGGGCGCACCGGCAAGTGGTTTGCGCACCAGTGGGCCGGCATCCTGCCCGATGTGATGCCACTGGCCAAGGGACTGGGTTCGGGCGTGCCGGTGGGTGCCGTGGTGTGCGGCCCACGCGCCGCCACAGTCTTGCAGCCGGGCAACCATGGCACCACTTTCGGCGGCAACCCGTTGGCGATGCGCGCCGGCATCGAGACGCTGCGCATCATGCAGGAGGATCACCTGCTGGAGAACGCCACGGCCGTCGGCGCGGCACTGCGCGCCGGACTGGTGCGTGAGTTGTCTGGCCTGGCCGGCGTGGTCGAGATCCGCGGCCAGGGCCTGATGCTGGGCATCGAACTCGACCGCCCCTGCGGCGAACTGCTCGGGCGCGCGGCCGAGGCCGGTCTGTTGCTCAGCGTGACCGCCGACCGCGTGGTCCGCCTGGTGCCGCCACTGATCCTCACCGCCGCCGAGGCGGGCCAGATCGTGGCTATCCTGTGCCCGCTGATCAAATCCTTCCTGCAAGAACCCGTGCCGTCGTGAACACACCCGCCATGAAACCCGGCAAGACACTGATCCGGCACTACCTTCAATTCAAGGACCTGCGTGCCGAGGAGTACGCCTACCTGCTGGCCCGCACGACCGAGATCAAGCGACGCTTCAAGAACTACGAGAAGTACACCCCGCTGGTCGACCGCACGCTGGCGATGATCTTCGAGAAGGCCAGCACCCGCACGCGCGTGAGCTTTGAGGCCGGCATGTACCAGATGGGCGGCTCGGTGGTGAACCTGACCACCGGTGACAGCCAGTTGGGCCGTGCCGAGCCGATCGAGGACAGCGCCCGCGTGATCAGCCGCATGGTCGATGTGGTGATGATCCGCACCTACGAGCAGACGAAGATCGAGACCTTCGCCGCGCATTCGCGCGTGCCGGTCATCAACGGGCTGACCAACGAATACCACCCGTGCCAGATCCTCGCCGACGTGTACACCTACATCGAGCATCGGGGTGACATCAAAGGGAAAGTGGTGGCCTGGGTCGGTGACGGCAACAACATGGCCAACACCTGGCTGCAGGCCGCCGACATCCTCGGCTTCACGCTGCATGTCAGCACGCCCAGCGGCTACGAGATCGACGCTGCGGTGGCGGGCGTCACCAACCAGGCCTGCGTCAAAGTGTTCGACAACCCGATGGACGCCTGCCGCGGCGCCCACCTGGTGACCACCGATGTGTGGACCAGCATGGGCTACGAGGCCGAGAACGAGGCCCGCCAGAAAGCCTTCGCCGACTGGCGCGTCGACCGCGACATGATGGCTGTCGCGCAGCCCGATGCGCTGTTCATGCACTGCCTGCCGGCACACCGCGGCGAGGAAGTCGATGCAGACGTGATCGACGGCCCGCAAAGCGTGGTCTGGGACGAGGCCGAGAACCGCATGCACGTGCAGAAGGCCTTGATGGAGTACCTGCTGATCGGCCGCATCGGCTGAGGCCTGACTGATGCCGATGCCCGACTCGCTGCGCCACACCTTGCTGTCCATCCGCGACCTGCTGGCCACCGTCGGCCCCTTTGTGCTGCTGGCGCTGGCGCTGCTGGTGCCGGCGTATTACGTGCTCGACCCGACGCCGCCGAAGAAGGTGGTGCTGGCCACCGGTGCCGAGCAGGGGGCGTACCACGAGTTCGGCAAGCGCTACCAGGCGATCCTGAAGACCTACGGGGTCCAGGTCGAACTGCGCAACACGCAGGGTGCGGCGGAGAACCTGGCGCTGCTGCGCGATCCGTCGTCGGGCGTGCAGATCGCCTTCGTGCAGGGTGGCGCCGATGAAGCACTCCAGGGCGCCGATGCCGATGAAGACGGGCCGGCGCTGGTGTCGCTGGGCAGCCTGTTCTTCGAGCCGGTGTGGCTGTTCTATCGCGAGGATGCGGCGCAGCGCCTGCTGAAATCAGACACGCTGTCCAGCCTGCCGCAACTGGCGGGCTGGAAGCTGAACATCGGCGCTCCCGGCAGCGGCGTGCCGAACCTGATGAAGAAACTGCTCGACGCGAACCACATGGACCCGACGCAGATCACGCTGCTGGAACAGCCGCAAACGCCGGCGGTGATGGCGCTGCTCGGGGGCGAGTCCGACGCGCTGGTGTTCGCCTCGGCGCCCGAATCGCTGATGGTGCAGATGCTGCTCCAAACACCCGGCATCGAGCTGTTCGACTTCGCGCAGGCCGAGGCCTATTCGCGTCGATTCCCGTTCATGAGCCCGGTCACGCTGCCGCGCGGCGTCGTCGATCTGGCCGGCAACCTGCCGCCGCAGGATGTGCATCTGGTGGCGCCCACCGCCACGCTGGTCGCCCGCGAGGGCACGCATCCGGCACTGATCCAGTTGTTCGTGCAGGCCGCGCAGCAGGTGCATGGCGGCGCCGGCTGGTTCCAGCGCAAGGGCGATTTCCCGACCGCGCTGAACACCGAACGGTCGCTGGCGAAGGAGGCGCAACGCTTCTTCCAAAGCGGCGTGCCGCTGCTGCAGCGCTACCTACCGTTCTGGCTGGCAAACCTGGTCGATCGGATGTGGCCGGTGCTGGTGACCATCGTCGCGGTGCTGCTGCCGCTGTCGCGGATGCTGCCGCCGCTTTACCAGTTCCGCATCCGTTCGCGGGTGTTCCGCTGGTACGAACAGCTGCGGCAGATCGAAGGCGCCATTGGCACGAAACCATCGACAGAGCTGCTGGCCGAGCTCGACACGCTGGACGCCAAGGTCGGGCAGATCACCGTGCCGCTGGCCTACACCGACGAGTTGTATGCGCTGCGCAGCTACATCGTGCTGGTGCGCTCGCGTCTGAACAGCGGCGCGGCAGGCGCTGCGGCAGCGCCCCCGTCCCCTGGGCTGGCATCGATCGGAACACCTGTGACCTCCAGCGCGCAAACCTGAACTCGTCCGGATGGAGACCGACGCCACCCCGATCCACCTGCGCATCGATCGCGTGCGCGACGCGCTGAGGCAGCACCAGCTCGCCGCGGTGCTGGTGCCGTCGTCCGATCCGCACCTGTCCGAATACCTACCCGAACGTTGGCAAGGCCGGCAGTGGCTGTCGGGCTTCACCGGCTCCATGGGCACGCTGATCGTCACCACCGGCACCGCGGTGCTGTTCGCCGACAGCCGCTACTGGGTGCAGGCCGAAGCCGAATTGGCAGGCAGCGGCATCGCATTGGAGAAGATCCCGACCGGCGCCTCGACCCATCCGATCGACTGGCTGACAACCCACGTGTCTGCCGGCCAGACGGTGGGCGTGGATGGCGGCGTGCTGGGCCTGGCCACCGCACAACTGCTGCAACGCAAGCTGAAAGTCGCAGGCATCGCGCTGCGCACCGACTTCGACGTGCTGGCGCAGGTGTGGCCTGAGCGGCCCGGGCTGCCTGAGGCCCCCGTTTACGAACACCTGGCGCCGCACGCCACCGAATCGCGCGCCGAGCGCCTGCCACGCGTGCGGTTCGACATGGTGACCCTTGGCGCCACGCACCACTTCATCTCGACGGTCGACGACATCGCCTGGCTGTTCAACCTGCGCGGCTCGGACGTCTCCTACAACCCGGTGTTCCTGGCACACGCGTTGATCGACGCGCAGCAGGCCGTGCTGTACGTCGCCGATCGCAAGGTGTCACCGGGCCTGCAAGCGATGCTTGCCGCCGACGGCGTGCGCGTCGAGCCTTACGACCGCGCCGGCCCGGCCCTGGCCGCATTGCCTGCCGACGCCCGCCTGCTGATCGACCCGCGCCGCATCACGCTGGGCCTGCGGCAGCAGGCGCCTGACAGCGGCAACGATGGCGAGCATGTGATTGAGGCGATCAACCCCAGCACGCTGCGCAAGAGCCGCAAGAGCGCGGCCGAGGCAGCCCACATCCGCGAGGCGATGGCACAGGACGGCGCCGCGATGTGCGATTTCTACGCGTGGTTCGAGCATGCGCTGGCCGATCCGGCCAACGCCGGCTTTATCACCGAGCTGACGGTCGATGAACGGCTGAGCGCGGCGCGCAAGGAACGCCCGGGCTTCGTCGGCCTGAGCTTCCCGACCATTGCCGGCTTCAACGCCAATGGCGCGATGCCGCACTACCGGGCGACACCCGAATCGCATGCAGTCATCGAGGGCAACGGCCTGCTGCTGATCGACTCCGGCGGCCAGTACCTCGGCGGCACCACCGACATCACCCGCGTCTGGGCGATCGGCACACCGAGCGCCGAACACCAGCGCGACTACACCCTGGTGCTCAAGGGCATGCTGGCGCTCAGCCGCACACGCTTTCCGCGCGGCACGCTGTCACCAATGCTCGATGCGATCGCGCGTGCGCCGCTGTGGCAGCACGGCCTCGATTACGGCCACGGCACCGGCCACGGCGTCGGCTATTTCCTGAACGTGCACGAGGGCCCGCAGAGCATCTCGAAGGCGATCCCCGAGGCGACGATGGCGATGGAGCCCGGCATGGTCACCAGCATCGAGCCTGGCCTGTACCGCCCTGGCCAGTGGGGCATCCGCATCGAGAACCTGGTGATGACCGTGCTGGCCGAGGCACCCGATAGCAACGCCTTCGGCGAGTTCCTCGAATTCGAGACGCTGACGCTGTGCCCGATCGACACCCGCTGCATCGACCGCTCGCTGCTCGATGCCGGCGAGATCGACTGGCTCAACCGCTATCACGCGACGGTGTTCGAGCGGCTGTCGCCGCGGGTCTCAGGCCCCGCACTGGCCTGGCTGACCGAGCACACTCGGGCGTTGTAGATCGCGGCTCAGGCGTCTACACCGCAAAATACACAGGGTCGACGGCTCGCCCGTCACCCATTTCAAGAAAAGGACCCGATATGCAAGGCAACCCGCAAGTCATCAAGTGGCTGCAAGCGCAGCTGAAAAACGAACTCACCGCCATCAACCAGTACTTCGTCCACTTCCGGATGTTCAAGCACTGGGGCTTCGAGCGCATGGCGAAGAAGGAATACGAAGAATCGATCGGCGAGATGAAGCATGCCGACGCGCTGATGGAGCGGTTGTTCACGTTGGATGCGCTGCCCAATCTGCAGGATCTGGGCAAGTTGATGATCGGCGAGACCCTGGTCGAAGCACTCGGCTGCGACCTGAAGTCGGAACAAGTCGCGCAGGCCACCGTGAAAGACGCGATCGCCCAGTGCGAACTGTCGCGGGACTACGTGTCGCGCGAGCTGTTCCAGCACATCCTCGAAGACACCGAGGAACACATCGACTACATCGAGACCCAGCTCGAACTCGTCGGCAAAGTCGGCGAGCAGAACTACCTTCAATCGCAACTCGGCACCTGATTCAGCTTCCGGCCAACCCCAGCGAAGGGTTAATTTCTCGACGCGCTTGCCAATGCGAACCATTCGCATTACATTGCATGCATGATAGTTTGCATCTGCCACCGAGTCTCCGATCGCGACATCGCCCGCGCGGCTCATCAGGGGTGTGAAAGCTTCGACGAGTTGCAGTTCGAGTTGTCGGTCGCCACTTCTTGCGGCCGTTGCCACGACTGCGCTCGCGAGACCTTCCATCACCACGTTTCGCAGCGGGAGCGGGATCTTGCGGGCGAGCGCTGTGGCTCCGACGCTGCGAGCATGACACCCGCGCGTGCCGTGATCGCCATCCATCCTGTAGCCGCTCAATCTGCCGGCGCCTGAAGGACGGGCACGCCGCAACCTGCGGCGAGATACAGGCAAGAAAAAAGCACCTAGCGTCTCCGCTAAGTGCTTGTTCTTCCTACCGAATTTGGTAGGCGCGATTGGACTCGAACCAACGACCCCCACCATGTCAAGGTGGTGCTCTAACCAGCTGAGCTACGCG
>JAYVEB010000006.1:0-20222 GCA_043749095.1 Burkholderiales bacterium
CCACCGCGTTCATGCGGGACGCCCGCGCCCACAAACGCCAGGAGGAGGCACTGCGGCTGGCGCGCGACAAGGCCGAGGAGGCCACGCGCGCCAAGTCGCTGTTCCTGGCGACCATGAGCCACGAGCTGCGCACGCCGCTGTCGGGCATCATCGGCATGCTGCAGCTGGGGCTGCGCGAGCCCATGCCGCCGGCGTCGCGCTCGCGCGTGTCGCTGGCGCTCGGCAACGCCGAGGCGCTGCTGGCGATCATCAACGACATCCTCGATTTCTCGAAGATCGAAGCCGGCAAGATGGGCTTCGAGTCGGTCGATTTCGACCTGCGCGAGATGGTGCAGTCGCTGGTGGAGCTGCTCGACCTGCGCGCGCAGGAGGAAGGCCTGTCGCTGCTCGCCGACATCGACGCCAACGTGCCGCAGTGGCTGCGCGGCGACCCGACCCGGCTGCGCCAAGCCTTACTCAACTATGCGTCCAACGCGGTGAAGTTCACCGAAGGCGGACGCATCAGCCTGAACGCCCAGCTGCTGAGCGAGGCCGATGGCGATCTGCTGGTGCGCTTTTCGGTCGAAGACAGCGGCATCGGCATCGCCGCAGACCAGATCCCCCGGCTGTTCCAGCCCTTCGAGCAGGCCGACGCCTCGACCACCCGTCAACACGGCGGCACCGGCCTGGGTCTCGCGATCACGCGGCGGCTGGCGCAGCTGATGGGCGGCGATGCCGGCGTCGACAGCACCGTCGGTGTCGGCAGCACCTTCTGGTTCACCGCGAGGCTGCAGCGCGGCGAGGAGATGAGCTCGCTCCCCGCGAGGCACTACCCGGCCGCGAGCGCCGAAGCCGCGTTGCGGCGGGACCTTGCCGGTGCGCGCATCCTGCTGGCCGAAGACCACGAGATCAACAGCCAGGTTGCGCTGGCTTTGCTCGGCGGCGTCGATCTGGCGGTTGATCTGGCCGTCGACGGACGCCAGGCGCTGGCACAGGCCGGGCCCTACGACCTGGTGCTGATGGACATGCAGATGCCGCACATGGACGGTCTGGAAGCCACCCGCGCGATCCGGCGGTTGCCGGGCTGGGCCGACATTCCGATCCTGGCGCTGACGGCCAACGCCTTCGACGCCGATCGCAGGGCCTGCATGGCTGCGGGCATGAATGATTTCATCGCCAAGCCGATGGACGCGAGCGCCCTGCACCAGACTTTGCTGAAATGGCTCAGCGGTCGGCCGGGCCGCTTGCCTGCTCTGCCTCCCGCGGCACCACGCCCGACCGAGGATGGGGCCGCCTCGATGGTGGCCACGTCGGCATCCAGCGATGAGGCCTCGTCCGATCAACGAAGCCGCCTGACGGCGGTGCTGCGCGAGCTCGATGGCATGCTGGCGGCGAGCGACACCGCGGTGATGACGGCGCTGGTGCCGCACATCGAGCTGCTGGAGACGGTGGGCGGTGCGCAAGGTGAACTGCTGGTGCGGCAGATCCATCAGTTCTACTTCGAACGCGCGCGACTGACCTTGCAGACCTTGCTGACCTGACGAGCCCGCGTAGCATCGCGGTGCCACCCCAACACCGCCATGGACCACCCTGATCGCATCGAACACCGGCTGACCGATCTGGAGGTCAAGGCCAGTTACACCGAGGACATGCTGGACCAGCTGAACCAGGTGATCGTCAGGCAGCAGGCTCAGATCGACCGCCTGCTGCGCGAACTCGGCGAACTGCGCGAGCTCCGCCCGGTGGCAGACGATATCGCGTTTCGCAGCCTGCGCGACGAGCTGCCGCCGCACTACTAGCCGCGCTGGCCACGCGCAGGCTGTCTCGGCGATCGCCCCCCTGCCCAACACCGATGTGATGACCGACACCGAGATCGCCAGCTTGCGCCTGACGCAGGCCCACCGAGAGCATCGCCTGCAGCCGGCGCCACCGCTGGCCGACGCCGCCGCGGCCTATGCGGCACAGGCACAGGTGGCCTGCGAGCTTGGCTGGTTCGGTGGCGCCACGCCGCGCCACTGGAAGTCCGGCGGTGCCTCGCGTGAGGCGGTCATCACCCATGCGCCGCTGCCCCCTGCGGGTGTCCGGGCCAGCCCGGTGCACGCCGGCCCCTGGCCTTTCACCCCACTGGGCATCGAAGCCGAAGTCGCGCTGCGGCTGAGTGAGCCGGTCGATGCGGCGCGTGCGGCGGCACTGGATCTGGCTGGCGCGCGGGCGCTGATCGATGCGATGGCCGTGTCGATCGAGATCGTCGCGTCGCGCTGGGAAGAGGGGCCGCAGGCGCCCACCCTCGCTCAGCTGGCCGATCTGCTGTCGCATGGCGGCATGGTGCTGGGCCCGTGGGTCGCCTTCGATGCGACGCGCGACTGGGCCGCCCAGGTCTGCCGTGTGCGCCTCGGCTCACGGCGGGAACTGGTGCTCCAGGGCAGCCATTCACTGGCCGACCCGGCCTTCGTACTGCCTGCCTGGCTGCGCCACGCCACGCGCGACGGCGCGGTGCTGGCCGCGGGCAGCGTCGTGACCACCGGCAGCTGGTGCGGTCTGTTGCCGGCGCAGATCGGTGACGACATCACCGTCGCGTTCGACGGCATCGGTCAGGCCCAGCTGCGCTTGTGACTTGGCAGCGCGGCCGACCGACAGGTCACCAGCCACTGCTGCCGGGCTCGCCCTTGAACGGGCCGACCAGCTCGGCCGTGATCCACCCCCCGTAAAACCCACCGGCCTGCGGGCGCACCGGCAGCCCGTCCACCTGGCAGTCCAGGTCGGTCGCATAAAAGGCCATGCGATCGGACAAAGCTTCGGCACCCGCCAGCGGCCGGGGGTAGCGCCACGCGACGCGCGGCAGCTGCCGGCGACCATCGACCAGCGTCCAGTACTGGGCAGGGCCCTTCCATTCACAGAACGACCCGGCCTCAGGCTCCTGCCGCAACAGGTGATGCGCTACATCAGCCCAGGGCAGATAGAAACTGGGTGGGTGCGAGGTTTCGAGCACGCGCACTGCCTGGCGCGTCCGTGCAACTTCAAGCGCGCCCCAACGAATCACGACCTCGCGCGCATCCGGCACGATGACCGGCGGTCTCGGGAAATCCCACACCGAGACCTGGCCGGGCCCCGGAACCTCGGCAAATGCCGGGCGAGACGAGCCGCGCCACGACCACTGGTCACGGGCTGCCTGAAGATTCGGGGGCACGGCGGGCATGTTGAGGCAACGGCGTGATGAGGGTCAGCCTGCCAACGGCCCGCCCGGACGCCCATCCGCTGCGCCGCTGAGCAGCCTGTCGATGACGCTCAGTATTTCGGCCAACACCAAGGGCTTGGTCAGGTAGGCCGCCACACCGCTTTGCATCATTTCGTCCGCCCGTGCCTGTGTGGCATCGGCTGACACCACCACCACCGGGATGCGACACAGCAGGGCATCGGCCCGCAACGCGGCGAGCACCTGCTCGCCACTGGCATCCGGCAGGTGCATGTCCAGCAGGATCAGGTCTGCAGGGTCGGCGCGTAAAGCGCGAAGCCCGCTTTCGGCCCGAGAGTGGATGCGCAGCTCAATCTGCGGTCGCTGGCGCAGGATCGAGCGCATCAGCAGCGCGTTGACCTCGTTGTCTTCGAAGTAGATCACTCGACCGACTGTCGCCGTCTCTGCGAGGGTGTCGAATGTGCTCGGTGTGGGGCGCTCGGCGGCAACGGCGTCCGCCATCGCTGGCAGAGTGACGACGAACCGGCTGCCGACGCCGGGCTCGCTGTGCACCTCGAGCTGTCCCTGCATCATCTCGATGAGATGGCGCGTGATGACGAGCCCGATGCCCGTGCCCTCAATGCCACCGCTCTCCTGACCGAGGCGGTTGAACGGCTCGTACAGGTGGGACAGCTGATCGGCAGTCATGCCGTGGCCCGTGTCAATGACGGCGAGCCGAACCGTCGCGCCGTCAAGCTCGCATTCCAGCCTGACCTCGCCCTGCGGCCGGTTGTATTTGGCCGCGTTGCCCAGCAGGTTGAGCAGCACCTGCAGCAGCCGCGTTCCGTCGGCCTCCACCCATGGTGCTGCGCCACTGGGCGACTCTGCCACGCCGACCGACAGCGTCACCCCATGCTGGCGCATCTGCGGCTCCACCATCTGTGCGACATGCGCAAGCAGCGGCCCGAGATCGACCGGGCCGATGGTCGCGGCCAGCTTCCCTGACTCGATGCGGGCGAGATCCAAGACGTCGTCGATCAGCCGCACCAGGTGCCAGCCCGCGCGCTGGATGTGCTGCAACTGCCCGCGCTGGAGCTGCGTCGGCGGTTGTTGCCGGTCGATCTCGATGACCTGCGCGAAGCCCAGGATCGCATTCAGCGGCGTGCGGAGCTCGTGGCTCATCTTGGAGAGGAAATCAGACTTGGCCTGGTTGGCGAGTTCTGCCGTCTTTCGTGCCAGCTCAAGCGCAGCGGCACGGCGACGCTCGGTGATGTCAACCGCCACGCAAAGGAAGCCCTTCAACTCGCCATCGGGCGTGCGCATGGCGGTCACGGCCACAGAGACATCCAGCCGCCGCCCGTCGCGGTCCAGATAGACCCAGTCGCGCACCTCGTAACCACTGTGTCGCGGCTCGGCCATCAGCACCTCGACACCCTCGACCGCCTGACCATTCTTGCGGGTCAACACCGCACCGCGTGCCGCGACTTCGGCCTGGTCGTGCCATGCCATCGGCGTCAGCTTGCCCACCACGTCGGCAGCTCGCCAGCCCAGCATGCGCTGGGCACCGATGTTGAAGACCGTGACGCAACCGACGTTGTCGATGGCAACGATGGATACCTGCGTCGCCGCGTCGAGCACGGCCTGCAGGTCTTGCTGAGCGGCGCGAGTCTGCAGGTCACGCTGCTGCAACTGCTGGAAGAGATCGCGCAGGCGCGTCCACACCGCATCGAACTCGCGGGTCGAGAAGTTGAGCTCGGGCGGGCTGCCGCCCGAGCTGACAACGCGCTGAGCGCCGTCGGCCAGTTGCGCAACCTCGTTTCCGGTGCGGCGAGCAAAACGCCAGCCGACAAACACCGCCAGCGCCACGGTGGCAGCGAGCACGGCAGCACCCAGCCGCAGCAAAGGAGCCATGACGGCCGATATCGGCTGCGAAACCACCACCGCCCATCCTACGGGCTGCACGGGTACAGCGTGGGCAAGTTGCTGGACGCCCTCGCGATCCGTCCGCGCGCTGCCCGCGGTGCCGGCAAGGGCCGCCCGCACCAGCGCAAGACCGGAAAGGGTCTGCTGCTGCAGGGCCTGGCGCGGGTCGGGATGCGCGATGATCCTACCGGTGCGGTCAACGATGACGACCTGCGACGCGCCGGACTGCGCCAGATCAACCAGCGACTTCGACAACGCGGCCAGTGACAGCTCGAACACGATCGTTCGCTCGCCCGCCGGCATGGCCAGCGCCGCAGTCACCTGCCCGGTCAACGTCGAGAGGAAGGTATCGGACCAGACCGGTTCGTGACGCCGCCGCGCCTCGGCGAAATGCGGCTGCACCGACAGGTCCAGGCCGAAAACGTCCTCGGCGAAGCGACCACTCTGCGCCGAGAGCGCCGCGTCGACCACCTCGCCGCGAGCGTCGGTGACATACGCCGCCTGCAGGAAGGGGTCGCGCTGCAGCAGCGCCTGCAGCGATCGCTGAAGTGCGCCAGGCGGCGGCGGGTCGTTGTGCAGCGCGTCAGCCAGCATCGCGGCGGCACGCAAGCGAAGGTCCAATTGCAGGTGGACCTGGTCTCGCACAGCCAGTGCCAGTTCGCGGTTCCTTGCTTCGGCCTGCTCGACGAGCACGGGAACCACAAGCGCCAATGCTGCTGCGAACAGTACAAGCACCGGGATCAAGCCGAGCAGCAGGAACTGCGCGCGCAGACGCGCAAGGAGCGACGGAAGCCCTCGACTCATGCCGTCACGGCAACATAACGACCATCCTTGACCTCTGTCAGGTAGGTCGGCGCGAGGCAGTCACCGAACTCGTCGAAGCGAAGCTGCCGCTGCAGGCCGTCGAGTTCGCGAAGCTGCCGCAGTGCCGCCAGGATGCCATCGCGCCCGGCGGTGCGGGCCGCTGCGGCGCCCATCTGCAGCGCGTCGTAACCGTTCAGCGCCGGGTAGCCTGGCGGGTTACCGAAGCGCATGCGGTAGCGAGCGACGAAGTCCTGCCAGCGCGGCGTGGTGTTGATGCGGTCGAAGAACTGCGTCACCAGCACGCCGTCCAGAGCCCGACCGCCCAGCGCAGGCAATTCCTCGGTGCCAGCCCACACCGACAGCGCAATGAACATGCGCCCGCCCAGCCGGCGCACCTGCTGGATCAGCACCGCGCTGTCGGCAGCGCTGGCCGCGATGACCACGCTGTCGGCGCCCGTGTCGACAATGCGCTGCGCCAGCTCCAGGAACTTGAGGCCGGGCGCAGCTTCGAATTCCAGCGACTTGACCACGGTACCGCCACCCGCGGTGAAGCTTTTGCTCACTGAAGAGCACCAGTTGCGCGTGAAGACACTGTTCTTGGTGTCGGCCACCGTCGCGGTTGTGCGCAGCCCCCGGGCCAAAAGGGCCCCCGCCTGCTGGCGCGCACTGGCGGCGCTGTCGGAGACGACGCGAAAGAAGGCATCGTCCTGGCCGCTGAAGTCGTTGGCGCCGGACAGCGGGCTGATCGTCGGGATGCGGCGTTGGTTGATCATGGGCAGCACGGCCGCAGTGATCGTGCTGGTCATGGGCCCGATCACGAGCTCGACTCCGAGGTCGTACAACTCGGTCAGGCGCTGGCGGGCCAGGTCGACGTTCTGCTCGTCGTCGCGCGTGATCAGCTCCAGCGTCCGCCCGGCCAGGCCACCCGCGGCGTTGATGTCGTCGACGGCGAATTGCGCACCGTTGCGCCCACCAATGCCGAGGTCCGATACCCGACCGCTCAGCCCGCCAAGGAACCCGATCCGCATCGGTTGACGTTTACTGCACCCGGCGCCCAACAGCAGCGCTGCGCTGGAGGCCAGCAAAAGATGGCGTCTGCCTCGAAACGTCAGCGTGGAGTCGGGCGACACATCAACAACGGTCGGCTTAGCTGGCTGCACGGTTCACCCACCTGATCCTCCCCAAATGAGTGTAGGGCCATCGTCCTGAATTCGGCCGTCGCGTCTGCGGGTCGTCTGGCGACTGCGGTTCATGGGATCCTCAAACCATCGCTGCGCGGTTACGGGTTTGTCATGGTGTTCTTTGACGGTGATGGCGGATGATGGAAAACCATGGACCGCGCAGGTCTGTGCGCTGACCCACAGACCCGATCGGCCTGCGCGGCGACCATGCAGCCGAGCTCGAGCGTTCCAACGCGGCGACCCCGTCCAACCGCATCTGAAAGGTCCACCATGATCGAGAAGAACCGGGCCACGGCCGTGACGATTCCCGACGATTCATTGACTGGCTTCGATCATGTCCGGGGCGACGCAGACGCGAAGCTGACGCTGCTCGAATACGGCGACTACGAATGCCCGGCCTGCATCCAGGCCCAGCCGCTGACACAGCACCTCGTCGACAGCCACGGCGGCCAGCTGCGCTTCGTGTTCCGTCACTTCCCGCTGGTCGAGGTGCACCCGCACGCCGAGCTGGCCGCTGAGGCCGCCGAAGCAGCGGCCGCGCAGGGCCGCTTCTGGCCCATGCATCAGTTGCTGTTCACGCAGACCCATCACCTCGCGCTGGCGGCCTTGACCGGGTATGCAAAAGCCATCGGCCTGGACATGATCCGCTTCAGTGCCGAGATGGCCGATCGCGTCTACACCCAGCGGGTGCAGGAACATCGCCGCGCCGGCCAGCACAGCGGCGTGCGTGCAACGCCGGCATTCTTCCTCGACGGCAGGCTGGTCGATGTCTCGCTCGGCTTCGATAAGCTGGAAGCGGCTGTGCGCACCGCGCTCAAGTCCTGACACCAGGGCTGCGGCCCCGCGGGCCCTATGATTTGGGCATGCAGTTGTTGTCCAGGACGCAAGAGGCGTTGAACCTGCCGACGCCATGAGCGGACCCGTCCGCACACGATCGGCGCTAACGCCCTTGGGACTCGCGATCGGCCTGCTGGTGTTTGCGATCGTCTGGCTCAGCGTGCTCGCGCTGACCTGCTTGTCGCCGCCCAGTGACAACGTCGAGCAACTCGCCTGGGTGCGGTCGCTCGAATGGGGCTACTACAAGCACCCGCCGTTGCCCGCCTGGCTGCTCTGGCTGCCAGTGCAGGTGTTCGGCCTGTCTGCCGGCATCACCTATGGGATGGGCGCGGTGATGGTGCTGGGGTAATTGGCCATCCTGTGGCGCCTGCTCACGACGCTGCGGGGTTCGGCCTTCGCCGACATCGCGCTGCTGTTCGGCCTGTGCATCGGCTACTACAACCGGCACCTGTTCTATTACAACCACAACGTCGTGTTGATGCTGCTGTCGGTGGCCAGCGCGGCGTTGCTGTGGCAGGCCTACACAAGTCGCCGCCTGCGGTGGTGGATCGCGCTCGGCGTGGCGATCGGACTGGGCGCGTTGTCGAAGTACCAGATCGCAGTGACGATCCTGTCGGTGTTGGCGTTCTGGCTGCATCAGCGTGCGTGGCGCGACTCGGCACACCGCCTCGGGCTGCTGTGTACGGCGTTGACGGCCTTGCTGATCTTCGTGCCGCACATCGAGTGGCTGCGCGATCACCACTTCGGGCCCATCGGCTATGCGGTCGACACCTCTCTGGGTGCCGGGCTGAGTGCCTCGGCGCGCGTCAAGGGGGCGCTGGGATGGCTGGTCGAACAATTGCTGTTCCGTAGCGGACTGGCCTTCGCACTGCTGACGCTCGTCGCATGGCAATTGACCACGTCGCGCCCCGTGCAGCAGCCCACCTCGACACCGCGGGAGCTGCCGCATCGCGATCCTGCAAGAGCGTTGATCTTGGCCTGGGGCCTGTTGCCGCTGTGCTTCATGCCGCTGGTCGCCATCACCCTCGGCTCACACATCAAGGGGCACTGGGGCATGGCCTTCGTCATCTTCGCGGTGCCTGCCGCGATGGAACTGGCGCCGCGCGGCTTTTGGGACCGCGCCGATTGGATCAAGGTGATTCCCTACTTCCTGCTGATCCAGGCGTTCCTGCTGACCCAGGAATACATCAGCATGCGCCAGGGTCCGGTCGCCTACGGCAAGCACAACCGGAACCACTTCGATGCGAGTGCGTTTGTGAAGGCCATCGCCGGGCCTGCGCGAGCCCAGCTGGGCGGCCCCATCCGCGTGGTCAGCGGCCCGGCGAATCCGGCCAACATCCTGGCGTTGCAGCTGGCGGAGCAGCCGCTCGTCGTGATCGATGGCCAACTGGACAGAAGCCCTTGGATTGCGCCGGGTCTGTTGGCGCGCTGTGGCGCGGTCGAGCTGGGCATCGCCAAGTCTGTCGATCCGGTCCAGCCGGCCAATACAAGGCCGTCGCCAATCGACGATTTGTACGCCGGAGTCAGCATTAATCCATTAGGCGCCAGGCCGGTCGGGCCGATGCTGCCGGGCCTGTCGTGGCGCGTGCGCATGCCCGAACCTGGCGCAGCGCCGTGTGAGCTCCGCTGATGCCACGGCGCGCGCCGCGCTAAGGCCACGCTAAGTTGCGACCTTCAAGATGCGCCACTGAAGACCGATTTCAGTGATGCAGCGCGATGAGAGGCTCAGCATGAACCAGCACACGACCCTGCAATCCCTGAGCAAGGTGCCGGTAGTTACCCTGGTCTATTGGGTGCTCAAGATCGCCGCCACCGCCCTGGGCGAAACGGCCGGCGACGCGGTCTCGATGTCCATGCACCTGGGCTACCTCGCCGCTACCGCCGCCTTTGCCGCGGTCTTTCTGGGGGCCGTCATCGCGCAGATCAGGGCGCAGCACTTCCACCCGGTGCTGTACTGGGCCACCATCATCGCGACCACCACGCTGGGCACCACGCTGGCGGATTTCGCCGACCGCTCGCTGGGCATCGGGTACGCCGGCGGCGCGCTGCTGCTGATGGCGCTGCTGTGCGCCTCCCTCGTGAGCTGGCAACGGTCGATGGGCTCGATCGCCATCGACACCGTCCACACGCCGAAAGCGGAGCTGTTCTACTGGGTCACGATCATGGGGTCCCAGACGCTGGGAACGGCGCTCGGTGACTGGACCGCAGATTCCGCCGGCCTGGGCTATGAAGGTGGCGCGGTCGTCTTTAGCGCGCTGCTGGCGCTCGTGGTCGCGGCGTATGTCTGGACCCGCCTGTCGCGCACCGCGCTGTTCTGGGCGGCATTCATTCTGACGCGCCCGCTTGGCGCCGTGGTCGGCGACTTCCTGGACAAGCCGGTCAGCGCCGGTGGGTTGGCGCTCGATCGCTTTGCTGCCTCGGCCACGATCCTGCTGTTCATCACCGCCTGCATCGTGATCTTCAAGCAGAAGGCCGCACGCCGGGCCCATTGAGGCGGTAACCCCACGGCTACCGCCACATCGGCCACGTCGTTCAGTAGTTCTTCACGACCTGCTTTCTCAGCGCCTCGAGCTTCAGCGCGTTGACGCGGGCCTTGTCCGGCGAGAAGTCGTGATCGAAGGTGACGCACGAGAGGGCATTGAGCCGGCTGAGGATGTTCAGGCTCACCGTCTGCGAGCCTCGCTCCCAGAGGTAGGTCTGCCCGTCGTACCGCGGGGTGCCATATGCCGCGAACATCGCCGACTTGACCGACTCGACGGGCTTGACGAATTCCAGCCGGATCTGGTTCAACGAATCATGCTGCGGCCCCACGAACTCCAGCGTGCCTTTGCGGGCCACGAACTCGCCCAGCTTGCGGTTGGGGGCCGGGATGTCGCAATAGACGGCGTCCTTGTCCTCCGACGCCGGCGCGGCATCCCGGCAGTTCTCGGCGCCCATCTGATCCGCCTGCGCCCGGGACATGCCGGCGTAGTAGCCATTGAAATTCAGCGAAGCCGCATGGCTGCTCAGGGGAGAGACCGTCAGCAGCAAGGCTGCAGACGCACTCAGAAGGGTGTTCAAGGATCCGCGCACGTGTCTCCTTCGCTGGCTGTTACTCGCAGACCTGCATGGGCTCCGCACAGCCCATAGGCTACGACATGGCCCGTCCCGATCGCCCGCGATGGCGCCTAGAACGCGATGGTGGTGCGCACACCCAGCACGGTTGAGTTGGCGATCCTTCGTGTGTTCGTCAAATCGTTGGGATCAACCACCCCGGCACCAGGACGGACCGTGTGCTGAAGCACAACATGAAAATGCCACCACGAATTGACTTGATACAGGTAGGTCGCTTCGATGAACGTCTCGTCGGTGCGCACCGGCATGCGGCTGACGCCGAAGGCATTGGTGTCGGTATCCAGCGCATGCGCGCGGCGGCCGACCTTGGCATAGGCCACGGCAAGCCCGACCACATCGTTGTCACGGCCCGCGAACGGTGCGCTCACTGTCAGGCCCAGGTTCGCGCTGAAGCCGATCAGGTTGCGATCGCCCGGTGCGCCCATGGCGCGGGCAAACAGGTTCAGCGCACGCGGGCCGCCTTGCGCCTCGTGCCAGACCGTCTGGTCGGCCACGGCGTACACGCTCCAGTTGCCGGCATGCATGCGCGGCGCGCCATTGCTGGCGGGATCGGCAAGCGACACATTCGCCGTATCGAAGCGCGTATCGGCAAAGTGCTGGTTGTGGTGCCACGCGCCGATCTTGTAGGTGCCGGCGTTGCGCGTCTCCCCGGCAGGCAGGCTGTGCTGCAGCTCGGCGATGTACAAGGTGCCGCCGTGCAGGCTGAAGGTGGTGCCGTGGTCGTTGGCCTTCTGCGGGTCCTGCGTGGTGGTGTTAGCGGGGTCACCGGCAAAAGCGCCGAACAACAGCCGGGTGGAGTCGGCCACCGCCACACGCAGTCGCACGCCCAGCCCTGACAAGGGGTAGGCCGGCCCACCTGCCGGCAGGTCGTACGACGGCAATGCAGGCCAACCGAAGGCCGTGCCGACAAAGGTGCTGGCGTACTCGCTGACCATGAATTCCTGGTCCAGGCTTTGCTGACCGATCCTGACGGAAAGCCCTTGGTACGGTGCGTTGTCGGCACCGTCACCATGCTTCTGCTCGTACCAGAGTTCCCACAGTCGCGGCCCCGAAATGGCTTCAATGCCGCTGGCGGTCTGCAGGCTGCCGATGGTCTTCGGCGACAGCTGGTGACCATGGATGTCCAGCGCACTGACATTGAAGCTGCCGCCCTGCCAGGCACCGGCCTGGGCGGTGTCGATACCCAGTGTCAGCGCGGTGACCCCGTGGTACCGGTTCCCGGTCTTGATGCCGCCGTCGACGTTCTGCATCCATTCGCTGACTTCGGTGACGCCGACAGTGATTCCCCAACGTGCCAGCGCCGGCCGCAGCCCACCGACATCACCCAGCAGCGTGGTCGCGGGAGCGTTGCTGCCGACATCTGCCTCGGCGAATGCCGGGGGCGCTGAGCATGCGATGGCAGCGAACATCGCCGCGCAGGCGGCATGCAGCTTGGACGATGGGTGACCTTGCAGGCAGCCGGTTGGGTATCGGAATGTTGAATGAGTCGGGATTCAGGTACGCGCATCGCAGGGATTATTGGAGGAATGCCTCCACTATCGGCCGCAGCGGCAAGCGCTGAAGGTGAGTCTGCTTTGCCGGAGCGCCGCCGGCCGTGATCAGGCCAGGATGGCGCCGCGACGGGTGTCGTGCGGCAGCGAGGAACCTTCCTTCTTCTGGCGCAGCAGCACGCCGTTGCGCACCGCGACCACCTCCGCCAGGATCGACAAGGCGATCTCGGCCGGCGCCCGCGACACCTGGCCGGCACCGACGATCAACAGCCAGCTCGTCCATGGCGCGCTCAACCGCGAAGACGTTGATGGAACGCCCGACCGAACGGTAGTAGTCCACCGGCACCGTCGCATCACGGCGGACACAGTCCACCAGGCACGGGTCGAGCTGATGAGCGTTTTCCGCGGCGCGCTCCACTGCGGTGCCGTCGAGTGCGTTCGGGTTGCCACCGCGTGGATGTCGGCCAGACTCATGGGGCACATGGATCTGGATGCTTCCGGTAACAAAATGACACTTCATCAAGGTGCGCCCAAGGTTTGGTGCTGTCACCGCGCCCGAGCCGACCGTGCGGGTACTTGCGGCAAGGCATTGCGTCCGGTTGCGACAAGCATCCAAGTGCCTCCAAGGAGTTCAGCCCCGTTTTGCTGGGACAAAATGGCAGCGCCTGAACTTGACCGAGGGCGCAATGAACATCCTGATTGCTGCCGATGGCAGCCCGTACACCAAGCGCATGCTGGCCTATGTGGCGGCCCATGCAGACTGGCTGGGCTCGCACCATCGCTATGTGGTGGTGACGGCGGTACCGGGCATTCCTACGCGAGCGGCAGCAGCGTTGGGTCGAGACATCGTCAAGGGCTACTACGACGACGAGGCAGAAAAGGTCTTCAAGCCCATCCGCACCTTCTTCAAGGGCCGCGGCATTGCAGCCGAGTTCATCTCGAAGGTGGGCCCGGCCGCAGAGGTCATCGCCAAGCAGGCCAGCACCGGCTCGTTCGACCTGTTGATGATGGGCTCACACGGCCACGGCAGCGTGGTCAACGTCGTCATGGGCTCGGTCGCCACGAAGGTCATCGCCAACTGCAAGACACCGGTGTTGCTGGTGCGCTGAACTCAGCCGGCTCAGCCACCGCGTTCGCCAATCTGGGTTCGGCCGTCGGTGCGATAACGAACGGTGGGTGCCCGCACAATCCGTGCACGATGCAGGCATGGGCGGCGCAGCTGTTGCAAGGGTTCGTCGGGCGTCTGACCGCGCGTCGGCCACCGCCCGCTGGCGTGGCCCTGCTGCTGATGGGGCTGGTGGCCGCGGCGCCAGCGCACGCCGCCGAGGCCGTGCAGGTCGGCTCCAAGCGCTTCACCGAGTCCTACCTGCTCGGGGCGATCGTGCGCGAGACGCTGCAGCAAGGTGGTGTCGCAGCGGTGCACCGGCCGGGCCTGGGCAACACTGCGGTGCTCGAACGCTCGTTAGAAAGCGGCGCGGTCGACGTCTACCCCGAATACACCGGCACGATCGTGCGCGAACTGCTGCAACGCGAAGGCCGGCCCTCGCTGGCGGAGCTGAACCAATGGCTCGCGCCGCGCGGCCTGAAGGCAGCGGTGCCACTCGGTTTCGAGAACACCTATGCGCTGGCGATGCGCGAGGCCGATGCCGCGCGGCTGGGCATCGCCGCGCTCAGCGATCTGGCCCGGCCATCAGCCCGCGGCCTGCGGCTCGGCCTGTCGCACGAGTTCCTCGGCCGCGCCGACGGCTGGCCGACGCTGCGTGAGGCTTATGCGCTGCCCTTCGGCACCCCGGCCGGGCTGGACCATGGTCTGGCCTACCAGGCGCTGCAGCAAGGCCAGGTCGACGTGATCGACATCTACTCGACCGACGCCAAGATCGCCCGCCAGGGCATCCGCGTTCTGCGCGACGACCGGGCCTTCTTCCCTGCCTACGAGGCCGTGCTGCTGATGCGCATCGGGCTCGATGCCGCGCCGCTGCGGCGACTGGCCGGCCGCATCGATGCCCGTCAAATGATCGCGCTGAACGCCGAGGTGGAGCTGGACGGACGGCCCTACGACGAGGTGGCGCGCGCGTTCGTGACGGGCCTCGATGCGCCGAGCACGGGGCCGTCTGCATCAACCCCCGATGCAGCACCGCCAACCACTACGGCCACAGGCAGCGCACCGCGCGCCCGTGCCGGCTTCTGGGAGCGGCTGGTGGCCGACGACCTGGGCCGACTGACGCGCCAGCACCTGATGCTGGTGCTCGGGTCGCTGGCGCTGGCACTGCTGTTTGGCCTGCCGCTGGGGGTGCTGGCATGGCGCCGGCCCGCGCTGGCACAGGGGCTGCTGGGCACGGTGGGCTTGATCCAGACGGTGCCGTCGCTCGCGATGCTGGCCTTTCTGATCGCGCTGGTCGGCGGCATCGGCTTCGTGCCGGCGCTGATCGCGCTGTTTCTGTATGCGCTGCTGCCGATCGTCAGCAATGTGCATGCGGGCCTGTCGCAGGTTCGCCCCGGCCTGGCGCAAGCGGCGATCGCGCTCGGCATGACGCGCGGGCAGTGCCTGCGCCATGTGCAGCTGCCGCTCGCCGCACCGACCATCCTGGCCGGTGTGCAGACCGCCGCAACCATCAACGTCGGCACGGCAACGATGGCCGCCTTCATCGGGGCCGGCGGCTACGGCGAACGCATCGTCTCCGGGCTGGCCTTGAACGACACCTCGGTGCTGCTGTCGGGCGCCGTGCCAGCGGCGGTGCTGGCGCTGGTGGTGCAGGGGGGATTCGAGGCGTGGCGAAGGGTGCGCAACAGTGCGGGGCGCTGAAGCGCGCGGTGGGTGACGCTTGCGCGGGCATCCATCGGCCGAGTGGGATGGTTGTCGACTGGCAGGTTGCGACCCAAAGGCGAATTACGGGGCCGGGCCAAGCCGTCCGTCATGCTGGCTCCACCGTGGAGGTTCGTTGCATTTCCACAAGCCAGCACGTTAAGTTCGCCAGCGCACAGACGCACACGCTATGGCGAGAACATGCTGCCAGGTGGCCGTCACTTCTGTTCATCCAGGTCGTACAGGCATCGCGCATCGGCATGCCTGCGTCGTCGATCGCGCCGGCCTGCATTTGATACAGATCAAGGCGTGCTCGTGTTGCCTGAATAGCATCGAGCGCACGTAATTGCACGAACATGAAGCCCTTTTCAAACCCCCGCACCAGACGAAACACCGCGTTCGTGGCGATGCTGGTGTGGGCGTTTGCTTTGGCTTCTGGAATGGCGAATGCCTGTCTGCTTGAGAGGCCGGGCAAACACGCCCATACCGCTGCCAGCCACCCTTCGAACGATCATCACACACATGCCGGTGACGCACTGGCAGTCGATACCACTGCCGTTGTCCCTGACGACGCGGATGCCTCCAAGGAAGCGTGCCTGAAAGCCTGTGACGATGGCTCGAGCGCACAGGTCAAACCGCACGCCGGCGTCGTTCTGACCGATCCCGGTCTGGCGCCCGTCGTTGCGTTTGCATGGCATGCAGCGACCTCAATCGCCGCAGTGCCAGGCTGGTTCGACCCGCTTCAGGCCCCTGTCGTGGGACCGCCTTTCAGGCTGCGCTACTCACGACTGACGTTGTAGCCGTCTGTTGACGCCTGACCCCGAGCCCTGTGCTCTGCGGCCGCGTCAACGTCCTGGCTCGTTTCGGCGCCGCTCCCAGTGGCGACCGCCCGGCTTCCCTACCCGACCATCCGCATCAGGAGTCCCCCATGAAACTCGCTCAGTCACTTTCACTTTCGCTCGCCCTGGCCATTTCCACCCTGGGCTCGCCCGCCTGGGCCGCCGATGTGGATTTTCACCAGTCCCATCACCCGGAAGGAGCCGCTTCGGCGCCTGCCGCCAGGGCAATGCCGGGCAAGGCGAGACCTGACATGGCCCGCATGGACGTTCAGATGAAGGCCATGCAGGTGATGCACGAAAAGATGATGGCCACCAAGACTCCGGCAGAGCGGGATGCCCTGGCGGCCGAGCACATGAAGATCATGCAAGACAGCATGAGCATGATGAACGGCATGTCCCCCGGGAGCATGGGCGGCATGGGCAGCGCCAGCGGTACGAAAGGCAACATGGCAGCGCGCCATCACACGATGGAGGCGCGCATGGAGATGATGCAGGCCACGATGCAGATGATGATGGATCGTCTGCCCCCTGCGCCCACGAAGTGATGCAAACGCCAAGCTCGCGCCCGCCGCTCGCAGGGACGTACTTCGCCTGGCGGCGCAATCGACCAGCGGAGTGACCGACCCCGGCCTTCGGGAGCCCCAAATGAATCACGAAGCTTCCCCCCACGACAGCGAGCCCCCTGCGTTCTGGCGCTCGCGCTACGCCATCGGCCTGCTCGTCATGGGCGCGCGCGACTGGCGCACCTTCGGGGCCTTCGCCGCTTTCATCGTCGCGCTCTTCGTCGAGATGTACGGCTTCCCGCTGAGCATCTATTTGATGTCAGGCTGGCTGCAGACGAAGTACCCCAGTCTCGACCTGATGTCGCACAACAGCGGCCACTTGTGGTCGACGCTGCTGGGCGAAAAAGGGGATCCGCACCTCGGCCCGCTGCACATCGCAAGCTACTTGTTCCTGGGTTTCGGCTTCTATTTGCTGTCCAGCGCGTGGAATGTCCTGTATCACGCGCATCGTCGCAATGCGCTGGCCACCGCCGGGCCCTATGCGCGCATCCGCCACCCGCAGTACGTGGCCTTCGTGCTGATTCTGCTGGGCTTTCTGCTGCAGTGGCCGACGCTGCTCACATTGGTGATGTTCCCGATCTTGCTGGTCATGTATGGGCGGCTCGCGGTGACGGAAGAAGCGGAAATGCACAAGCAGTTCGGCGCCGACTACGACGCCTATGCAGCGCGCACGCCACGCTTCTTTCCTGCCTGGCGGAAGCCGGATGTCGGCACTCGTCTGAAGACCTGAGCCACCCCCTGATCCGCAAGAGAACACACCCAACGAGCCGGTCGGCTGAACCTTGCGCCTGCAGGAACCTTCATGAAAACAAGCACCATCGAAGTCGGCGAACTGGTCTCGACCCTGAGCGCGGCAGGTGTCGAGCGGCAGCTCTCAGCACTGCCGGGCGTGCATCACGCCAACGTGAACTATGTCGCCGGCAGCGCAACGGTGCACTACGACGAGTCACTGACGAACCTCGAAACGATCCAGCAGCGCGTGACCGACTGTGGTTACCACTGCCGGGGTGAACTCGTTCCCAACCACGTTTGCGACCCGACAGGTCACAAGTCGGCCGGAGATATCCATACGGGCCACGCCGGCCATGGTGCTCACGGCTCGCACCAAGGGCACGGCGGATCGTCCACGAATCGGAATGGTCAACAGCGGGGAGACATGATGCATGACATGGGTCATGCCGCCGGCATGTCGATGGAGGACATGGCGCACGATATGCGCAACCTCTTCCTGGTGGCGCTGATGTTCGCCATCCCCGTCTTCCTGTACTCGCCGATGGGCCGGATGTTCGGTGACTTTGCGACACCATTCGGGTTGGATCGCAAGCTCTTCCTCTTCATCGTGGCCACTGGCGCCATCGCTTACCCGGTCTGGCCCTTCCTGGTTGCCGCATGGCGGGCGGCCCGCAACAAGATCGCCAACATGGCGACACTGATCGTGCTCTCGGTCGGCACCGGCTACGTGTTCAGCGTGGGCGCCACCTTCTTCTACGAGGGCGAGGTGTTCTACGAAGCATCGGCCGTGCTGCTGGTGTTCATCCTGCTGGGTCACTGGCTGGAAATGCGGGCGCGTGCCGGCGCTTCGGACGCGATCCGCGCCTTGATGGACTTGGCGCCACCGATGGCCACGGTGGTGCGCGCCGGTGTCGAGACGAAGGTGCCAACGTCTGAGGTCCGCGCCGGCGAAAGCGTCGTCATCAAGCCGGGAGACAAGATCCCGGTCGATGGCGAGGTGCTGGAGGGCAGCTCCCAAGTCGATGAGTCGATGTTGACCGGCGAATCGATGCCGGTGAAGAAGGTTGTCGGCAACGCCGTCATCGGCGCCACCATCAACAAGAGTGGCAGCTTTCGCTACAAGGCCACCAAGGTCGGCGCCGACACGGCGCTGGCGCAGATCGTCAAGCTGGTTCAGGAGGCTCAGAACTCCAAGGCGCCGGGTCAGCTGCTCGCTGACCAAGCCTCGCAGTGGCTGGTGCTGGCCGCCATCGCCGTCGGCCTGCTGACGTTCGGCGTGTGGTTCTGGATTTTGGGCCAGCCCTTGCTGTTCGCGCTGACGTTGACCATCACCGTGTTCGTGATCGCCTGCCCCGACGCACTCGGGCTGGCCACGCCGATGGCCATCATGGTCGGCACCGGGCTGGGAGCGATGAACGGCATCCTGTTCAAGAACGCGGCGGCGCTGGAGAACGCCACCAAGCTGACCGTGATCGTCTTCGACAAGACCGGCACGCTCACGCTCGGGCAGCCCGATGTGGTCGAGATCGTGACGGCACCGGATGTCACCGAAGCCCAGCTGCTGGCCGTTGCGGCCGGCGTCGAGAAGTTCTCCGAACACCCGCTGGCTCAGGCCGTACTGAAGCGAGCCGGCAGCGCGCCGGCCGAGGTCGCATCGAACTTCAGCAACATCGATGGCCAGGGCGCGCGCGCGACCATCGGCGCGGACACGGTCTTGCTGGGCAATCGCAAGCTGATGCAGTCCGAACAGGTGAAGCTCGATGCCCTGGCGGCCCAGGCCGTGCGCCTCGAAGGCGGCGGCCGGACCGTCGTCCATGTGGCCCGCGCCGGCCAGCTGATCGGCCTGATCGCCATCGCGGACGCCGTGCGCCCCACCTCGAAAGCGACGATTGCCAAGCTGCAGCAGCGCGGCGTCAAGGTGGCGATGCTGACAGGCGACAACCAGGCCACGGCAGAGCGCATCGGCAGGGAACTGGGCATCGACATCGTGCTGGCCGAAGTGCTCCCCGGCCAGAAGGCCGCCAAGATCAAGGAACTGCAGGACCAGGGCCACAAGGTCGGCATGGTCGGCGATGGCATCAACGATGCCCCGGCGCTGACGCAGGCCGATGTGGGTTTCGCGATCGGCGCGGGCACCGACGTGGCCATGGAAAGCGCCCAGGTCGTGCTGATGAAGAGCGACCCCTACGACATCGTCGGCGCGATCGAGCTGTCGCGCGCCACGCTGCGCAAGATGCACCAGAACCTGTGGTGGGCGGTCGGCTACAACGTGATCGCTTTCCCGCTGGCGGCTGGTGTGTTCTACCCGTTCACACTGTCGCCGGAGGTCGCGGCACTGTCGATGTCGGGCAGTTCGGCGGTCGTGGCCATCAATGCGCTGATGCTCAAGCGCACCCGGCTGGATGGCCTCAAGAAAGCCCGATCGACCGGCGCACCGCCGGTCGAGGCCAAGGTCCCAACGCGGGCAGCGGCATGAGCGCGCACGCCGCCTCAAAGCGCTCGTCGCAACAGGCTCGTGAATTCACCTGTCAACCTCACACTCTGGAGAACAGAACATGCGAAAACTACTGAAAGCCCTGACCCTCACGGTGGCACTGACCCTCACCGGCTGCGGCTACAACACCTTTCAGACCACCGACGAGCAGGTCAAGGCGAGCTGGGCCGAAGTCATCAACCAGTACCAGCGGCGCGCGGACCTGGTGCCCAACCTCGTCGCCACCGTCAAGGGTGAAGCGAAGTTCGAGCAAGACACGCTGACCAAGGTGATCGAGGCGCGCTCAAAAGC
>JAYVEB010000007.1:0-7249 GCA_043749095.1 Burkholderiales bacterium
GATTGCTGGCACCTCAATGGGCGCGATCATTGGTGGCCTTTACGCCAGCGGCATGGACGCCGAGCGCCTCGAAAGGAATTGCTCGCGGTGAAATGGGATGAGGTGTTCGCCAGCCGCGTCGATCGCCCACTGCTGTCGCAACGCCGCAAGGAAGAGGATTTCGAACTTTCGCCAGTGCTCGAATTCGGCATGCGTAACGGCGAACTGCGCGCCCCGCTAGGCGCACTGTCGGGCCGCGGCCTCGAATCGCTGCTGCGTCGGTACACCCTGCCAGTGCGCGGCATACGCGACTTTTCGCAGCTGACGATCCCGTTTCGCGCGGTGGCCACCAACATGGAGACCGGCCAGCCGGTCGTCCTCGGCAGCGGCGACCTGGCGCTGGCGCTGCGCTCCAGCATGAGCGTGCCCAGTGTCTTCGCGCCCACCGAGGCCGATGGCCGCATCCTGGGTGATGGCGGCCTGGTCGACAACCTGCCGGTCGATGTCGCCCGAGCGATGGGTGCCGACATCGTGATCGCCGTCAACATCGGCACGCCGTTGCCCGGCCGGGACGCGCTGAGCTCTGTCACCGGACTGACGTCGCAGATGCTCAGCATCCTGACCGAGCAGAACGTGGAACGCAGCTTGGCCCTGTTGAAGCCGGGCGATGTGTTAATTGCCCCGCCGCTGGGCGCACTGACATCGGGCGACTTCAACCTGACGCGCGAGCTGATCGACCAGGGCGAAGCAGGGGTTCGACCGCAGCTGGCGCGGCTGGCCGCGCTATCGCTGACACCCCAAGCCTACGCCCTGTGGCAAGCCGCACACCATCAGCCCGATGCCGAACAAGCGCAGGTGTCTTTCATCCGCTTCGAGGGCAGTGAACTGACGAACCCGAAACGCTTCGCCGACGAGCTCGAATCGACGACCGGCCACCCCTTCGACGAAAAGAAGGCCGAGCGCGATGCACGCCGGCTGGCGGCCAGCGGCGACTACGCCCGCGCCGACTTTCGTCTGATCAACACGCCCGATGGCGACGGGCTGGTCTTCGATCTGGAAGACAAGCCATGGGGGCCAAACTACTTCCGCGTGGGCATCGACCTGTTCACCGATTTCCAGGGCGACAGCGCCTTCAACATCAAGCTGAACCACGACCGGCGCTGGCTGGACCAGAACGGCACCGAATGGCGCAATTTCGTGCAGATCGGCGAGACGCCCAAGCTCTACACCGAGCTGTATCACCCGCTGAAATGGACGCTGGGCTGGAGCAGTGACTGGTTCCTCTCTGGCTATGCCAGCGTGGAGCGGCGCCGCATCACGGTCTACGACGCCAACAGCGCCGACGAGCTGGGGCGTTTCAGCCCGACCACCGGCCGCATCGGCATCGACATCGGGCAACCCTGGGGCAAGTTCGGTGAATTCCGCCTCGGCGTCAGCCATGTCGTGCTGCACAACAGCCCCGATCTGCTCGCGGCGACCTACCCCGACCCCGGCAACAGTCAGACGGTGCAGGAAACCGGCGCGCGCTTCAAGGTCATCATCGACCAGCTGGATTACGTCAATTTCCCGCTGCACGGCTACCGCGTCGAGGGTGAAACCGTGGTCGGCTCACGGACGGTGACCGGCGGTTCCGGTCGAAACGGCTTCGCGCGGTTCGAGCTCGAAGGCACCGCCGCCGTGACATGGGGGCGGCGCACGCTCAATGGCTATCTGAGCGCCCAGAGTGCGGGCGGCGCGGACCTGACGACCGACCTGGGACGCTACAGCTACAACCTGGGCGGCTTCCATCGCCTGTCGGGTTATCGCTTCAACCAGCTGGCCGGCAACAACGTGCTGTTCGGCCGGTTGGAGGGCTACCAGCGGCTGGAGTACGTGCCGCTGCTGACCCGAGGGCTGTTCGTCGGTGGCACGCTAGAAGCTGGCAATGCCTGGACTCGCAAGCGGGATGTGTCGCTGTCAGACCTGCGCACCGGTAGCAGCCTGTTTGTCGGCGCGGACACCAGTCTCGGACCCTTGTACTTCGGCGTCACCTATGCGCCGCGTGGCCACTCAGGGTTGTACCTGTTCCTCGGACGGCCCTGAAGCCAGCGTCGTCGGCGAGCGCGGATGGACCCAGCCGTGCAGCACGGTGGCAGCATCGCCGACGCCGCTTTTCTTCAGCGCTGAAAACAGGGCCACGCTGACATCGGCTTCGTCGGTGGTCAGCTCGGCGAGCGTCTGCTGGGCCGCGGCCAGCGCGGCGTTAGCCTCGCTGCGGTTGAGCTTGTCGGACTTGGTCAGCAGCACCAGCAGCTTGACGGCACCGTTGCCAATGCGTGGCGCGATGAAGCCGAGCAACTGGCGGTCGAGGTCGGTGAAACCCAGACGCGAGTCGACCATCAGCACCACGCCGGCCAGGCTGCGCCGCACTTCAAGGTAATCGGCCATCACCTGCTGCCAGCGCAGCTTGGCGCCGCGTGCCACCGCCGCATAACCGTAGCCCGGCAGGTCGGCGAACAAGACGTCAGCCTCCGTCTTCGGGCCCAGCTCGAACAGGTTGATGTGCTGGGTACGCCCCGGCGTCTTCGATGCGAAGGCCAGCCGCTTCTGCTGGGTCAACGTATTGATGGCGGTCGATTTGCCAGCGTTCGAGCGGCCGACAAACGCAATCTCGGGCAGCTCGGTTTGCGGCAGTTCATTCAAACGGCTGGCCGTGGTCAGGAATCGCGCGGTGTGCGTCCAGGCCAGCGCCGTCTTTTCGGCCGAACTGCAGTCGGCGATCGCATCGCCTGCCGCGACCAGCCCCTTCGTTTTCTCGGTCATCCCGTATGCCAAATTCTGCGATTGTAGAATCGCTTCATTCCAAGCACCCTGCGGTATCCGTCATGAAGTTTGTGTCTGTATTGCTTTTTTGTTTCTATTTTATTGCTGTCACTGCCTCTGCCAACGAGGAGCACCACGAGGCGTTCAAGCCCGATCTGGCCAAAGGTGCCGCCACCGCAACGGTCTGTTCCGCCTGCCACAGCAGCGACGGATCCCGCGGCAGCCCGGCGCAGCCCATCCTGCAAGGCCAGCATCCGGAATACCTGGTCAAGCAGTTGACCAACTTCAAGAGCAGGGATCGCGTCAACGCGATCATGAACGGCATTGCTGCCACGCTCAGCGAGGACGACATGAAGAACGTCGCCGCGTTCTACGCGTCAAAACAGGCCAAGCCTGGCTTTGCCAAGGACGCCGACCTCGCCAAGCTGGGCGAGAGGATCTACCGTGGCGGCGTCGCCGAACGCGGTGTCGCGGCCTGCGCGGCCTGCCACGGCCCAAGCGGTGCCGGCATCCCGGTGCAGTACCCGCGCATGGCGGGCCAGCACGCCGACTACACCGCGGCGCAGCTGACGGCCTTCCGCGGCGGCGTGCGCAAGAACAGTGCGCAGATGATGGGCGTGGCGGCAAAGCTGAACGACCGGGAGATCCAGGGCTTGTCTGAATACATCGCCGGTCTGCACTGACGACTTGAGGGTCTGAAGCAAGCCGGTCGATGACCGGCTTTTCTTTTGGCGCCACCACGCACGAGGCCGCGGTTTTGGGCTGCAGTCGCTGTGCTGTTCGTCGAGCATCGAGGTCAGCCGCAGGGGTAAAGTGTCAGCAACAGCAGCCACCCATGCCTTACGTCCACCGTACACCCGCTGGCACCATCGACAGCTTGCACCGTCAGCCCGGCGCAGGCGAAGACGAGTTTCTGCCTGACCACCATGCAGAGGTACAGACTCTCGTCGGCCGCATTGGCGACGATGACGGCTATTCGAGGCTCGACGCCGACTTCGTGCGGGTGCTTGAAGACGTGATCGACACGCTGATCGTCAAGAACATCCTCAACATCACCGACCTGCCCCCCGAGGCGCAGGCCAAGCTGTTCGCGCGCAAGGGCTTTCGCGAACGACAGTCGCAAAGCTCGCTGCACCTGTTTGCGCCATCCGGCTCCAACGACGTGATCTGAAACACGGGCAGACGGGCTGACCGAATCCGCCTGTGCATCAACGCGTAAGGATCCTACGGCGCCAGCGACACTAGGCATCGCAGTGTCGAAGACCAGCCCCGGAGTACCCGCATGCATTTCCTCACAGACCACGGATCCGTTCACCCCGTTGCCAGCGACATCACCCCGCGCGAGGTCTACGACGGTCGCCGTACGCTGCTGAAGTCCATGGCCGCTGGCAGCGCCGGCCTGGTGATGGCCTCGTGGGCAGCCCGCGACGCAATGGCACAGACCGCACGCCCCGGCAAGCTCGCTGCGCTGGCAACCAAGCGCAGCACCGTGCCGGCCGGCATGACGCTGGAAAAGCTCACGCCCTATGGCGACGTGACCTCGTACAACAACTACTACGAATTCGGCACCGACAAATCCGACCCCGGCCGCAACGCCGGCTCGCTGAAGGCGCGGCCGTGGACGGTCAGCGTCGAGGGCGCGGTGGGCAAACCCAAGGTCTACGATATCGAAGACCTGCTCAAGCTCAGCCCGATGGAAGAGCGCATCTACCGCATGCGCTGCGTCGAGGGCTGGTCGATGGTAATCCCGTGGATCGGCTATTCGCTGTCCGAGTTGATCAAGCAGGTCGAGCCGACCGGCAACGCGAAGTTCGTCGAGTTCGTCACCCTGGCCGACCCGAAGATGATGCCAGGCGTCGGCTCGCGGGTACTGCAGTGGCCGTACGTCGAAGGCCTGCGCCTCGACGAAGCGATGAACCCGCTGACGCTGTTGACCTTCGGCCTGTACGGCGAGGTGCTGCCGAACCAGAGCGGCGCGCCGGTGCGCATGGTGGTGCCCTGGAAATACGGCTTCAAGAGCGGCAAGTCGATCGTCGCGATCCGCTTCGTCGAGAAAGAGCCGCGCACCAGCTGGAACAAGGCGGCCAGCAGCGAATACGGCTTCTATTCGAACGTGAACCCCGCCGTCGACCACCCGCGCTGGAGCCAGGCCACCGAGCGCCGCATCGGCGAGGACGGCCTGTTCCAGAAGAAGCGCGCGACGCTGATGTTCAACGGTTACGCGCCGCAGGTCGGTCAGTTGTACGCGGGCATGGATCTGAAGAAATTCTTCTGATGTGACTGCAGCTCCAAGCCCAGTTGCCATGAATCTGATGTCCACCATCGGCCCCAACCCCGGCCTGCGTTCTCAGACCGAAGGTCTGCAGACAGCAGCGCGTGCGAACGCAGTCGCCAATACCGTCAAGCGCAAGCCGCTGCTGCTGCAGCCGGCCGCCAAGGTGCTGCTGTTTGCGCTGTGCCTGCTGCCGTTCGCCTGGCTGTTCTACGGCGCCTGGGCCAACACGCTGGGCCCCAACCCCGCCGAAGCACTGATCCGCGGCACCGGCGACTGGACGCTGCGCTTCCTGTGCATCACGCTGGCTGTCTCCCCCTTGCGGCAGTGGACGAACCTGCCGGCGCTGGCACGCTTTCACCGCATGCTGGGCCTGTTCACTTTCTTTTACGTGGTGATGCACTTCCTCAGCTACAGCTGGCTGGACCAGAGCTTCGACCTCAACGCAATCGTCAAGGACATCGGCAAGCGGCCGTTCATCCTGGTCGGCACCGCCGGCCTGCTGCTGATGACGCCACTGGCCGCCACCTCGTTCAACCGCGCGATCAAGTGGATGGGTGCGGCACGCTGGCAGATGCTGCACCGTGCGGTCTACGCCATCGTGCTACTGGGCCTGCTGCACTTCTTCTGGATGCGCGCGGCGAAGAACAACTTCGCCGAGGTCGCGGTCTATGCCGTCGTGATCGCGGTGTTGCTGGGCTGGCGGATCAAACGGGCGCTGATCAAGCGCAGCGCGGTCACAGCGATGTCGTGACATCGACCAGCCGCGGCGCAGGACGAACCTGCTTTTGACATCGGGTCGTCCACGCACATCAGTTGCATTGCAAGGGCAGAGCCGTTTTGTAGCGGACCTGCTTTAGTGCGAAGCTGGAGCGGATCTTCTCGACCTCTTTCATCGGCGACAGCTGTTCAGTGATGAAACGTTCGAGCGCGGCGATGTCGGTCATTGCCACCCGGATCAGATAGTCGGCCTCACCCGACATCAGATAGCACTCCATGACCTCCTCGCGCGCCGAGACCTTGGCCTCGAAGGCATCCAGGGCGGCACGTGTCTGCTGGTTGAGGCTGATCGAGATGAACACATTCAGGGTCAGCCCCAGCCGTTGCGGATTCAGCAGCGCCACGTACTGCCGGATCAGGCCGTTCGACTCCAACGCCTTGACGCGCGCCAGGCAGGCTGACGGCGACAGGTGAACGCGCTTGGCCAGAGCAACGTTCGAGAGGCTGGCGTCATTCTGCAGTTCGCGCAGGATGCGCAGGTCCACGGCGTCTAATTGCATCATGCTTAATTTTCCAGCCAATACCGAATTTTGTGCTGCGATTCAGCGTTGTTGCTTGCAATAACCATCGCAAATTTGCGCTCTCACTGTCTATAGTGAATCTACTAAGGAGATCAGCAATGAGCGACACGTCAATTCCATCATCCACGGGTGTTCTCCCAACACTGGACAGCGACCCGCAAGAGACGGCCGAATGGAGAGATGCCTTGCAGTCGGTGCTGCAGGTCGCGGGCCCGCAACGGGTGCGCGAAATCATGGACGTGCTCGCCACCACGGCGCGCGACCCGATGATCTCCTGGAAGCCGGTGCGCGGCACGCCCTATGTGAACTCGATCCCGCTGTCGTGGCAGGCACCTTTCCCCGGTGATCTGGCGATCGAGGAAAGGCTGGCCTCGCTGATGCGTTGGAACGCGTTGGCCATGGTGGTGCGCGCCAACCAGGCTTACGGCGAACTGGGCGGCCACATTGCCAGCTATGCAAGCGCGGCCGATCTGTTCGAGGTGGGCTACAACCATTTCTTCCGCGCCGGTGAAGCCGGGGGCAGCGGTGGCGACCTGGTTTTCTTCCAGGCGCATTCGGCGCCCGGCGTCTATGCGCGCGCCTTCCTCGAAGGCCGACTGAGCGAGCAGGAGCTGGCCTATTACCGGCAGGAGATCGCCGCTGGGGCGGCCGGCAAGCAGGGTCTCAGCAGCTACCCGCACCCCTGGCTGATGCCGGATTTTTGGCAGTTCCCGACCGGCTCGATGGGGTTGGGACCGATCAGCTCGATCTTCCAGGCGCGCTTCATGCGCTACCTCCACCACCGTCAGCTGCAGAACACGACTGGCCGCAAGGTCTGGGGCGTGTTCGGCGACGGCGAGATGGACGAGCCCGAGAGCATGAGCGCGTTGACGCTGGCCTCGCGCGAGCGGCTGGA
>JAYVEB010000008.1:0-7227 GCA_043749095.1 Burkholderiales bacterium
AGGCGGTCGGGGCTTGAAATCTGCGCATGCGACAGCGGTGCCGGCTGTCGAGTGCGTGGGGTGACCGGCGCAGCAAAGTAAAGAAGGAGGGCCGGATCGACTCGGCTCGAAGCCCCTGGGCAGTGAACCGGCCCGGGTGACATGAGCGGAGCCGGTCACCCCATGGACTCGGCAGCACTGCGTCAGTTCGACAACGGTGCCAGCGAAAAATGAAAACTCGCCCCTTGGCCGACTGCGGACTCGGCCCACACCTCGCCGCCGTGCTTGCGCACGATGCGGCGCACCGAGGCCAGACCGACGCCGGTGCCCTGGAACTCGCTGGCGCTGTGCAGGCGCTGGAACACGCCGAACAGGCGGTCGGCGAAGCGCATGTCGAATCCGGCACCGTTGTCACGAACGGTGAAGCTGGGGGTGTCGGTGTCGGTGCAGCGCTCGAACCAGACGTGCGGGTCGGCGCACTTGCCGGTGTATTTCCAGGCATTGCCCAGCAGGTTTTCGAGTACCACCCGCAACAGCGTCGGGTCGCCCTGCACCTGCATCGCCGGATCGATGTGCACCGTCACCTTGTGCTGGGGCGATTGCCGACGCAGGTCATCGAGCACGAAGCCGGCCAGCTGCGACAGGTTGACCGGCTGCCGGGACACCGGCTTAGCAGACAGCTGCGACAGCGCCAGCAGCGCGTCGATCATGCTGTTCATCCGGGCGGCAGCACCGAGCACGCGGTCGAGGTGGTCGTTACCGATGCGGTCGAGCAGGCGACCGTAGTCTTCCTTGACGATCTTGGTGAAGCCCTCGACGACGCGGATCGGTGCCCGCAAGTCATGAGACACCGTGTAACTGAACGAATCTGCGTCATTTTCGGTCGGGATGGCCAGGGGCGTCAGCGATGGCATCGGAGCAGGGCGCGCGGCTTCGGCATCAGGCCGGGTCGGAGCCTGCGTCACAGCGGATGTCCGTGCGCCGGCCGCGTGCGCGGCAGCGACGGTGCATTCGCGCAAGGTACCGACATGGCCGATGAAGGCGCCCTGAGCGTCGTGCACGGGCAGTGCACGCAGCAGGCCCACTTGCACCGTGTCATCGGCCGTGCGGTGGCTGACCCAGACATCTTCGGCGGCCTGCTGCGCTTCGAGCCGTTGACGCAACGCGGCATGCCGGGTCGGGCACAGCCCGCCTGTGTCCGGGTCGATGCCGGCGAAATGCACCCAGATGTTGTCGAAGCTGCGGGCTGCACCGTGGGGCTCCGCCGGCTTGGCACGGCCCATCGGCGTTTCCAGGGTCAACAGTCGATGGCGGGCGTCCGTGCGCCACTGCCAGACATCGAGCACTCGGCGCAGCGTTGCCGCGTGAGCCTGCCGCTGCCGCAGTTCACAGACCTCGGACTCCAATTGCCGCAGTCGCAGCAGCAGCAGTACCCCGGCCACGAGGCACAACACGACGAAGCCGATGCCGAACACCAACGCGAGGGCGGAAGGCGCGCCTGAGGTGCTCAGGTTCATGTCGGCGGCCCTGACTGGTGTCCCACCGATGGCCGCGGATGAGGCCACGTCGTGCTACGGCGGCCGCGGGCGCGGGGCGCCAAGTCGCTCACGTTCAGGCTCAGGCTGGTCGAACCCCATTTCATAGCGGCGGATTGTAGGCAGCGTGCGACTGCCTGCGCCGCATCTAGAATGGCGTCTAGTGGGGTTTGGTGGCCTGTCACGAGAGCGTGGTCGTCACTGTGGATTCAAGTCCTTGGATGTTTGGCCGATACCACGAACACGGTTTCCCTCAACCCAACGACGATGGCCTGTCCGGCCTGGTTTCCATGCAAACTTTCAGGCCCGACCTTGTGGTGACGGTTCGCGTGAGTTCAAGTCCGTGTGATGTGACTCGCATTTCGGTGGCGCAGCCAGGCCACGCGGGGGTGACGCCCATTTCAACGGCGCCGTCGTCTGAGGCACACTCCGGCAGGCGTCAAAAGGTGTCTGTTCCCACGGTTCTGTCGAGGGCCTTGCGATGAGTTCTGCGCCAGTGCGTCACACCACGTCGCCATCGCCGGAGCCCGGGCCGGTTGACAATGCGGGTGACGGCGCCGTCGTCCCGCAAGGTGTGCTCAATGCCGAAGCGATCCGGCGACTGCGCGAACTCGATCCGACCGGGAAAAGTCATTTGCTGACAAGGGTGTTCCAAGCCTTCGAGACCTCGCTCAATCGACTGCTGCCGCAGCTGGAGCAGGCGCGCAACACTGCGGATGCGGCCGGTGTAAGATTGGTGGCGCACACGCTGAAGTCCTCATCGGCGACCATTGGCGCGGAGCAACTGTCAAAGGTGTGCGCCGAAGTCGAGGCGATGGCACAGGAGTCACGGCTCGATGCCGCCACCTCGGGCATCGAGTTGATCCTGTCGGAGGCACAGGCCGTGTGCGAGGCGATGCGCCAGCTGACCGCCGCGGACTCACCCTCTGGTGCGACATGACTTCAAGCCTGCCCGCCGCCGACGCCACCACGGCGCAACCTCGCGTGCTGCTGGTTGACGACGATGAAGTCAACCTGCTGCTGACTTCGATTGCACTGCGCGAGCGAGGCTTCCTGATCACCGAGGCGGCCAGTGGAGAGCGTGCGCTTGAACTGCTGCGTGAGGGGCAGCCCAATGTCGTGGTGCTTGACGCGTTGATGCCCGGCATGGACGGCTTCGAGACCTGCCGCCAATTGCGCAGCATGGCCACCTTCGCTTCATTGCCGGTGCTGATGCTGACCGGCCTCGACGATGATGCGTCGATCAACCGTGCCTACGAGGCCGGTGCCACCGACTTCTTCGTCAAGTCCAACCAGTGGAGCCTGCTCGACGGTCGCCTGCGTTATCTGCTGCGCTCATCGCGTACCCGGCTTGAACTGGAACTGAGTCAGTCCCGCCTCGCCCGCGCGCAGGACCTGGCGCGGATGGGCAGCTTTGAATGGAAGGTGGGTTCGCCGGAACCGGCGTTCTCGGCCGAAGCGTTGCACGTCTTTCAGTTCGACCCCGGCACCTCGCTGCCGTTCCGCGACCTGCTGCGGATGATGCCGAAGGAAGAACGGCGCGGCAAACGCGCGCTGCTCAGCGAAACCCTGCAAAGCCAGGGCAATCTCACACGCGACATTCCGCTGGTGCTGCCGGATGGCCAGGTGCACATCATCCACACCGAGGCGTCGCCGGAATTCAACGATCACGGCCAGCTGGTCGGCTACGCCGGCATCGTGCAGGATGTGACGGACCGTTGGAATGCCGAGCACAAGATCCGTCAGTTGGCGAATTTCGACTCTTTGACCGGCCTGCCCAACCGCAACCAGTTGATCGAACGCACCGAACGTGCGCTCGACGCGGCACGCCGCATGGGCCACCAGGTCGGCCTGCTGGTGATCGATCTGGACCGCTTCAAGGTCATCAACGACACGCTGGGCCACGGCGCTGGCGACGAGTTGCTGATCGAGGTGGCGCGTCGCCTGCGTTCGTGCGTGCGGCACTCCGACCAGGTCACCGACAACCTGCTCGATTCGATGGGCACGCGGGCCTTCCGCACGCTGGAGGCGATGTGCCGCCTCGGCGGCGACGAGTTCGTCGCGCTGCTGCCGGAAGTGATCGACGAACACGACGCCGAGATCGTCGCCGCCCGCGTGCTCGAGCAGATGCGCGCACCGATCCATGTGGCGGGCCAGGAATGCTTCGTCACCGCCTCGGTCGGCATCGCGCTGTTTCCGCGCGACGGCAGCAACGTTGCCGAGCTGATCCGCAATTCCGACGTGGCGATGTTTGCCGTCAAGGCGCAGGGCCGCAATGCCGCCACCGTCTACCGCCCGCAACTGGCCGGCAAGGGCCGCGAGAAGCTCGAACTCGAAAGCGCCTTGCACAAGGCCATCGAGCGCAACGAACTGGTGCTGTACTACCAGCCGCAGATCGATGTGCGCGGCGCCCGCATGGTCGGTGTCGAGGCACTGATGCGCTGGCAGCGCGGCGACGTGTTGGTGCCCCCTGGCGAATTCATTCCGCTGGCCGAGGAAAGCGGCTTGATCCGGCCGCTCAGCGAATGGGCGATCCGCGAAGCGGCCCGCCAGGCGCGGGTCTGGCTTGACGCCTTCGGCTTCACCGATTCGATCGCGGTCAACCTGCCCAGCCGGATGTTCGACCGCGGCGATCTGGTCGAGATGATCCACGAGGCGGTCGTTACCAACGGTGTGCCGCACCATTCGCTGGTGCTCGAGATCACCGAGAACTCGTTGATGAAGGATCTGCAAAGCGTGATCCCGTCGCTGCATCGGCTCAACGAGATCGGCGTCGAAATCTCCATCGACGACTTCGGCACCGGGTATTCATCGCTGGCCTACCTGACCACCTTGCCGATCAGCGAATTGAAGATCGACCGTGGCTTCATTCGCGACCTCGGCATGACGCCGCAGAGCTCGGCAGTGGTCACCGCGATCATTGCGCTGGCGCGGTCGCTGGGCCTGCGTGTGGTGGCCGAGGGGGTCGAGAACCTGCGCCAGATGGAGGTGCTGCATCGGCTTGGCTGCGGCGTGATGCAGGGCTTCCTGTTCAGCAAGCCCAAGCCGGCTGACGAGATCCAGGCCTGGCTCGAAGGCACTGTGCTGCCCCGAACGGCGTCGTGGGTGGGTCTGGCGACCGACGAGGTGTCCAGCGATCCCTCGCGCAGCATGGCCTCACGGCCTGCCCACACGCCGAACAACGCGGGCTGATCCATGGGCAACATGACACCGCCGACCAAGGGCGGCGTTGCCGCTGCACCGACTGCCGCGCCTGCCGAGGCAGCCTCCGCGGCCGATGGGCGTCCCGCCCAGCTGGCCAAGGCGGCCTTGCGCCGATTGGCGCAGGACAAGCAGGAACCGACCCCCGACAACTATGCGCGCGCCTACCAGGCCGAGCAGGGCATCACGCCCGCCGGCGGTGACTCGCTGGCCAGCCTGATCGAGACCATCGTCCGTGGCATCGAGCGGGGCGGCAAGCAGTGGACGCTGGCGCGCAAGAAGGACAGCCTGCAACGCGTGCTCAGCGGCAGCCGCGGCGATGCCAATCGGCTGCAGCAACGGCTGCGCCAATTGGTCGGCAGCTGGGAATCCGACAACCCTGCCGATGCGGCCGCTGCGTCTGAAGTAACCGAATCAGCGGCCGAGGCGTCTGCCGCGGTGCCAGAGATCAGCCCCAAAGCGGAAGTTGCCAGTATTGAGTCAACGACAGCCGAACCTGTCGCCGCTCCCGCCGATGCATCTCCCCGCGTCGTTGCCGCGCTTGGCCAGACGGTGGCGCGCGCCTTGCCATCTAAAGAAAGCAACGGCGATCTGGCCGCCGCCATCGCGCACGCCGCGCGGCGCATCCAGAACGAAGGCGCCAGCGAGGCCGCGGCCAGCGAGGTCGAAGGCCTGTGCGAGCGCGCCGATTGGGTTCTGCAACACCGCGAACACCTGTTTGGGCAGATCAGCGGCTTGTGCGTTGAATTGACCGCCAGCCTGACCGACCTGGCCGAGGACGACAGCTGGGCACAGGGCCAGTGCGATGCCATGCGCCTGACCGTCGAGGAAGGCCTGACCGCCCGCGGCATCAAGTCGGTCAACGAGCTGCTGCGCAATACGCGCGTCAAACAGGCCGAGCTGCGCAGCGAACGCGATGGCGCCAGAGATGCGCTGAAGCAGCTGATCAACCGCATGCTCAGTGAGCTCGATGAACTGGGTTCGCAGACCGGCCGGTTCCACGAGAGCGTGGGCCGCTATGCCGATGTGATCGAGCGCGCCGACACGCTGGAAAGCCTGGCCGGCGCGGTGCGCGAGATGGTCGAGGAAAGCCGCACCGTGCAGGGCCTGGTCGACCAGACCCAACGCCGATTGCACGACGAGCGCGTGCGTGCCACTGACCTGTCGCAGCGGGTCAGCGAGCTCGAAGGCGAACTGCGCCGTCTGTCGGACGAGGTGTCCACCGATCAATTGACGCAGATTGCCAACCGCCGCGGTTTGCTGCATGCCTTCGACGTCGAATGTGCGCGTCTGCAGCGCAGCGCGGTCGATGAACCTGCGGGTGCCGTCTCGCTTGGCTTGGCGATAGGCCTGCTTGACATCGACAACTTCAAACGCCTGAACGACGACCTCGGCCACGCTGCGGGCGACGAAGCGCTGAAGGCACTGGCGGCGATGGTGTCCAAGACCCTGCGGCCCACCGACGTGGTGGCCCGCTATGGCGGCGAAGAGTTCGTCGTGCTGCTGCCCGACACCCCGGTCGATGAGGGCCAGCAGATCCTGACCCGACTGCAGCGCGCACTGACCGGCGGGTTGTTCATGCACGAGAGCAAGCAGGTGTTCGTGACCTTCTCGGCCGGCGTCACCGCCTTCCGTGTGGGCGAACGGATCGAGGAGGCGCTGGAGCGCGCCGACGTCGCGCTGTACCAGGCCAAGCGCGCCGGCAAGAACCGCACGCTGATCGGCTGACCCGCATCGGCTGGCCGGTCAATCTGGCGCCTGGTTCGCCTTCGCCCGAAACCAGCAGAAAAACCCGAAGGCCACCACCGCCACCGCGCCCAGCACCGACCAGACGATGGGCGATGCCGGATTCGGCAGCCGGTGGTCGGCCATCCAGGTCTCCATGATCGACACCAGCGCAATCAGCACGATGCCGAGTGCGATGCTCGATTTCTTCTTGTAATCCTCTTTCACGTCGGCCTCCCGTTGAACGCGCTGGAAAAGAATAGCCCAGACCGAGCGCGGCGCGCGTCCAGTACGTTCGGCCACGGCCCATTCTTCGGCGACACTTCGCACGCCGCGCGAGGCACGCATCTTGCGCGACCTCGCCATTGCTTCTGACCTGCGCCGCATCGACAGCCGAGGACCGATTTCTCCCGATGGACACCTTCATCCAGCAGCTCATCAACGGGCTGGTGCTCGGCAGCGTGTATGCGCTGGTCGCGCTGGGCTACACGATGGTCTACGGGATCATCAACCTGATCAACTTCGCGCACGGTGAGGTGCTGATGGTCGGCGCGCTGACCAGCTGGACCGTGGTGACCGCGCTGGCGGACAGCGGCCTGCCGGGCTGGTTGTTGATGCTGATCTCGCTGGTTGCCGCGATCGTGGTGTGCACGGTGCTGAACTTCGGCATCGAGAAGATCGCCTACCGCCCGCTGCGCAATGCGCCGCGCCTGGCACCGCTGATCACCGCGATGGGCATGAGCCTGCTGCTGCAGACGCTGGCGCTGATCATCTGGAAGCCGAACCC
>JAYVEB010000009.1:0-7174 GCA_043749095.1 Burkholderiales bacterium
GCGTGTTGTTTGATTCTGCGCGCTGTGGGTTTCGTCTTGCTCGGCAACCAGCATCGCGATGACGCTGTGCGCTTCATCGAGCATCATGCCGCGCACACCGCGGGTGTTGCGGCCCATCGGGCGCACGTCGTTCTCGTCGAAGCGCACTGCCTTGCCGGCGTCGCTGAACAGCATCACATCGTGCTGGCCGTCGGTGATCGCCGCGCCAATGAGGAAATCGCCTTCGTCCAGGTCGACCGCGATGATGCCGGCCTTGCGCGGGTTGCTGAATTCATCGAGCGAGGTCTTCTTGACGGTGCCCTTGGCGGTAGCCATGAAGACAAAGCGCTCTGCCGGGAAGGTACGCGCCGCGCCGGTCAACGGCAGCACAACGTTGACCTTTTCGCCCGGCAGCAGCGGGAACATGTTGACGATCGGCTTGCCGCGCGAATTGCGCGAACCCTGCGGCACTTCCCACACCTTCAGCCAGTAGACGCGGCCCTTGTTGGTGAAGCACAGGATGTAGTCGTGCGTGTTCGCGATGAACAGCTGCTCGATCCAGTCGTCTTCCTTGGTCTGCGTGGCCTGCTTGCCGCGGCCACCGCGCCGCTGCGCACTGTACTCGGCCAGCGGCTGGCTCTTGAAGTAGCCGGTGTGGCTGAGCGTCACGACCATGTCGGTCGGCGTGATCAGGTCTTCGGTGCCGAGGTCCTGCGCGTTGTGCTCGATGTGGCTGCGGCGCGCACCGACCTTGGTCTGGCCGAACTCCTGCTTGATCGCCGCCAGTTCGCCGCCGATGATGGAGGTGACCCGCTCGGGCGTCGACAGGATGTTCAGCAGGTCGGCGATGGTCGTCATCACCTCCTTGTATTCGCTGATGATCTTGTCCTGCTCCAGCCCGGTCAGGCGCTGCAGGCGCATCTGCAAAATTTCACCGGCCTGGTCTTCGCTCAGCCGATACAGGCCATCGGATTGCAGACCGAAGCTCTTGGCCAGACCGTCAGGGCGGAACGCATCTCGGCCGCCCGGCGTTTCGCCTTCGGCACGGGCGAGCATCTCGCGCACCATCGCCGAGTCCCAGCTCTTGCTCATCAGCGCGGCCTTCGCGACCGGCGGTGTCGGCGAGGCCTTGATCGTTGCGATGAACTCGTCGATGTTGGCCAGCGCCACCGCCAGGCCTTCAAGCACGTGGCCGCGCTCGCGGGCCTTGCGCAGCTCGAACACCGTTCGGCGCGTGACGACTTCGCGGCGGTGCTCGAGGAAGACCTCGATCAGATCCTTCAGGTTGCACAGCTTTGGCTGACCATCGATCAGCGCCACCATGTTCATGCCGAAGGTGTCTTGCAGCTGGGTTTGTTTGTACAGGTTGTTCAGTACCACTTCGGGGACTTCACCGCGCTTGAGCTCGATGACCACGCGCATGCCGTCCTTGTCAGACTCGTCCTGGATGTGGCTGATGCCTTCCAGCTTTTTCTCGTGCACCAGCTCGGCCATCCGCTCGAGCAGGTTCTTCTTGTTCACCTGGTACGGGATCTCGTCGACGATGATCGACTGGCGCTGACCCTTGTCGATGTCTTCGAAGTGGCACTTCGCGCGCATCACCACCCGGCCGCGGCCGGTGCGGTAGCCGTCGCGCACGCCGCTCAGGCCATGGATGATGCCGGCGGTCGGGAAGTCCGGCGCCGGGATGATTTCCATCAGCTCATCGATCGTGGCCGCCGGGTTCTTCAGCAGGTGCAGGCAGGCGTCGACGACTTCGTTGAGGTTGTGCGGCGGGATGTTGGTCGCCATGCCGACCGCGATGCCGCCCGAGCCGTTGACCAGCAGGTTCGGCAGCCGGCTCGGCATGACCAGCGGCTCTTTCTCGCTGCCGTCGTAGTTCGGGCCGAAATCGACGGTTTCCTTGTCGAGATCGGCCAGCATCTCATGCGCGATCTTCGCCAGCCGGATTTCGGTGTAGCGCATCGCCGCGGCGTTGTCGCCGTCGACCGAACCGAAATTGCCCTGGCCGTCGACCAGCATGTGGCGCAGCGAGAAATCCTGCGCCATCCGGACGATGGTGTCGTAGACCGACTGGTCACCGTGCGGGTGGTACTTACCGATCACGTCACCGACGATGCGGGCAGACTTCTTGTAGGGCCGGTTCCAGTCGTTGTTCAGCTCGTGCATCGCGAACAGCACGCGCCGGTGCACCGGTTTGAGGCCATCGCGTGCGTCGGGTAGCGCACGGCCCACGATCACGCTCATCGCGTAGTCGAGATACGAGCGCCGCATTTCCTCTTCGAGGCTGATCGGAAGGGTCTCTTTGGCGAACTGAGTCATGCGGAAAAGCAGGCGTAGTGCACGTTTCTGGGCTTCGGCGGAAGGCGCTCAATCGCACCGGATTGCAGATTGTAGGTGTCGGTCGACGTGGCAAAGGAACAACAAGTGGCCTGGTGCGGCGCAGCAGTCACCTGGGCGAGTAGGATCGTGAATACCCTATGGCACAATGATTTTTTTTGGTTTATCGGCTTCAAAACAACCGGTAGCCCTTGAATCTGCTGTGCGTTAAAAACGATTTGATCGCACCTTCCCTGGAGAGGAAAACCCATGAATAAATTGAATACTCTGGCCACGTTGATCGCCGTCGCAGCGGTCGGCGGGTGCGCCACCCAAGGCGCCAATGCTCCGGCTGCAACCACGGCGCCGCAGCGTATTGACAACTGGACCAGCGCAAACGGCATCGTCTGGAAAAATGGCACCAACGAATACTGCTGGCGCAACAACTACTGGACGCCTGCCACCGCCGTGGCCGAGTGCGATGGCGCGCTGAAGCCGCCACCTGCCGCGGCGCCTGCACCTGCTGAGCCTGCAGCGACACCTGCTCCCGCACCTGCACCGGCTGTGGCTCCGGTTCCGGTCAGCGAGAAAGTCACTTTTGCCGCCGACGCCTTCTTCGACTTCGACAAGTCGGTGCTGAAGTCTGAAGGCAAGGCCAAGATCGACGACGTGGTGAGCAAGCTCGGCTCGATCAACCTCGAAGTCATCATCGCCGTCGGCCACACCGACTCGGTCGGTACCGATGCCTATAATCAGGCGCTGTCGGTGCGTCGTTCCGAAGCCGTCAAGGCTTACCTGATTGGCAAGGGCGTCGACAAGAACCGCGTCTACACCGAAGGCAAGGGCGAAAAGCAGCCTGTCGCCGACAACAAGACGGCTGAAGGTCGCGCCAAAAACCGCCGCGTCGAAATCGAAGTGGTCGGCACCAAGGCTGTCAAGAAGTAATCGACTCCGGTCGATGACATCAAACCCCGCTTCGGCGGGGTTTTTTGTTTGGATACCATCACCGCCATGACCCTCAACGCCGACCCCCAAGAGCTCGCGAAATTCAGTGATCTGGCCCACCGCTGGTGGGACACCGAAAGCGAATTCCGCCCGCTGCACCAGATCAACCCCTTGCGCCTCGACTGGATCGACCAGCGCGCCCGCGTGTCGGGCAAGCGGGTGCTCGATGTCGGTTGCGGCGGCGGCATCCTGTCGGATGCGATGGCGCGCTGTGGCGCCAATGTGCTGGGCATCGATCTGGCGACCAAGGCCTTGCGCGTGGCCATGCTGCATGCACTGGAAGCCGGCACGCCCTCGGTCGAGTACCGCGAGGTTGCGGTCGAAGCGCTGGCCGCAGACATGCCCGCCCAATTCGACATCGTTACCTGCATGGAGATGCTGGAACACGTGCCCGACCCGGCGTCGGTTGTCGCGTCGTGTGCGGTCCTGTGCAAGCCCGGCGGCTGGTTGTTCTTCTCGACGCTGAACCGCAACCTCAAGTCGTTTTTGTTCGCGATCGTCGGCGCCGAACATGTGCTCAAGCTGCTGCCCAAAGGCACGCACGAGTACGCGAAGTTCATCAAGCCGAGCGAGCTGGCCAGCCACTGCCGCGCAGCCGGCCTTGACGTGGCCGAGTCCAGCGGCCTCGAATACAACCCGCTCACCCGGCGCTACTGGCTGTCGGACAACACCAGCGTCAACTACATGCTGGCCTGCCGCAAGTCCGCATGAGGGCTGCCCGATGAAGCCTGACTTTGCGGCGGTGCTGTTCGATCTGGACGGCACCGTCATCGACAGCGCACCCGACCTCGCTGGCGCCGCCAACGAAATGCGCCGCGCCCGCGGCCTGGCCGATGCGCCCTACGAGCGGTTGCGTGCCACCGTCGGTTCCGGTGCCCGCGGCCTGGTCGGCGAGGCGTTCGGCGTGGTGTCGGGCGATGATGACTTCATTGCGCTGCGCGATGAATTCCTCGCGCGCTACGAGCTGCGGCTGTCGAACGAAACCCGCGTCTTCGAGCACGTGAAGCCGCTGCTCGACGCGCTGGATGCGCAGGCCGTGCCCTGGGGCATCGTCACCAACAAGGCGATCCGCTATGCCGAGCCGGTGACGCGGGCGCTAGGCCTCTACGACCGCGCCGGGGTGGTGATCGGCGGCGACAGCACGCCGCACTCCAAGCCGCACCCCGCGCCGCTGCTCGAAGCCGCGCGCCGCCTGCAGATCGAGCCTGCCCGCTGCCTGTATGTGGGCGACGACCTGCGCGACGTGCAGGCCGGCCACGCCGCCGGCATGTGCACCGTGGCCGTCACCTGGGGCTATCTGGGCATGGGCGATCCCATCGAGGCCTGGGGCGCGCACCACACGATCGACAGTGCGATGGACATCTTGCAATTGCTGCGCATGGCCTAAACTCAACAGCTCTGGGACCGACCTGGCTTCGACGTGGGTGCGGATTTGGACTAGGGCATGCCGAGCACCAGTTCGCTCGTAAAACCACTGGAAACAAAGTAACTGCGAACGACTCTACGTACGCTCTCGCCGCTTAAAACCGGCGAGCTTCGCAACAGTTGGCCGATGGGCTGGGCCTGAGGGGTAACCCAAGGGCTGCGAAGTCATACACATGGGCTCGTCCTGCGCCGCGTCATTCGGTGCAGGATCAAACTAAGTGAATCGAGGTGGTTTCAGCGTGCTGCTGCGCGGTAATCACCTTTAAAACCAAATCAGTCAGCTACGCATGTAGAACTACCTGATGATGGCTTGCGGACGGGGGTTCGATTCCCCCCGGTTCCACCAGATGAGGGTCCACACAGGACCATAGAAGCACGGAAAGTCTAGGTTAACCAACGACGTAGGTCGCTTTTACGTCCAGGGCAGTGCAGGAGCTTCCGCTGACAGCCAAGGTTTGTTGCAGGAACTTTGACAGGAACCGTATGATTCGGGTTCCTGCATCATGAAAGTTCCTGCATGGCACGCGACCTGATCCCTGGTGACACCACGATCCGCGGCATTAAGCCGGGTGATCTCAGCAAACGCCTGAACGACGGCGATGGGCTGTACCTTCGGCTCTTCGTGAAGGGTGGGTCACACGGCTGGCGATTTGACTACACGATCGCAGAGACTCGGAAAACGCTGAGCCTGGGCACCTACCCGGACACCGGCCTCGCGCTGGCCCGGGAAAAGGCCGCCAAGGCACGTCAGCGGGTGGCCGAGGGGGTGGACCCCAGCGACGATCGGAAGCGCGCCAAAGTCGAACACGCGCGCAAGCTGGAGTCGAAGGCGCTTGCGGATGCTGGCCTCCCCGAAATAGGCTCGTTCGAGCAGGTTGCCCGCGAGTGGCTGGCCACCATACACAGCGCCAAGACGACCGAAGGGCATTTGGAGCGCACCCGCATCCGTATGGAGCAGGACCTGTTCCCGTGGATCGGGCGTCGGCCGATCGGCGAGATTGACGCACCCGAGCTGCTCGCCTGCCTGCGCAGGGTAGAGGCCCGGGGTGCGATCGAAACGGCGCACCGGGTCAAGAACGCGGCCGGGCAGGTGTTCCGGTACGGCATCGCCATCGGCAAGTGCACCCGTGATCTGGCGGCCGATCTGCGCGATGCGCTGGCACCAGTGCACGTGAAGCACCATGCTGCCATCACCGACCCGAAGCGCGTTGGCGAACTGCTTCGAGCTATCACGTCATACAAAGGCCATGGCGTAACCCGTGCCGCGCTGCAACTGGCGCCGCTGGTGTTCCAGCGTCCCGGCGAGTTGCGCATGGCTGAGTGGACCGAGATTGACCTCGATGCGGGCCTGTGGACGATCCCGAGCGAGCGCCTCAAGCGAAAGAAGCAGGACAAGGCCAGCGGGCACGCGCATCCGGTTCCGCTGGCATCGCAAGCGGTGGCGATCTTGCGTGACCTTCAGCCGCTGACCGGGGACGGCCGCTACGTGTTCCCGAGCCTGCGCACGGGCGAGCGCCCGATGTCCGATGCGGCCGTGCTGGCGGCACTGCGCCGCATGGGGTTCCCGAAGGATGAGATGACCGGGCACGGGTTCCGGGCCATGGCCCGCACCATGCTGGCCGAGCGCCTTGGAGTGGCTGAGGCAGTGATCGAGGCGCAGTTAGCCCACTCGGTGCCCGACAGTCTGGGCCGAGCCTACAACCGCACGCAGTTCCTCGACCAGCGGCGCACCATGATGCAGGCGTGGGCCGACTACCTGGACAAGCTGCGCAAGGGCGGCGATGTGGTTGATATCAAGGCGGCGTGATCCGGGTCAACAGCAAGCGCCACGGCCTGTCCGTCATCTCCGCCGTGACCAACAAGGGCCAGATGCGCAAGGCCGACCCCGGCAGCGGCTTCCAGTGGTCGTGGCTCGTCGGGGTCGGCGAACCAGGGTGGCCAGCACGGCGTTTTTTCGAGGGCAAGGGCCTACGTCACCCTGGTCAACGTTGTGGCGAGACGCTAGGGGCAGCGCTTGGAGGCACTTCAGGCCCCAGATATAGTGGATTCGTTCGGAATTCATGGGACCCGACGAACACTTCGGTGGTTCCAGGGGGATCCCAATCAACGCCGTGCAAAACCAGTTCCCTCAATGCAAGAAACCCCAAAGCCCGGCAAGGCGATGAGGGTTCAGGGGCACGAAGCCTTGAAGAATTTACCGTCCTTCACCGCCGATGTTATCGCCAACAGGGCCTCCCGCCTTGCAGGCGTTGGTTGTTTGTGGGGCTGTTGTCAGCCCGCCATTCCGCCGCTCCGCGCATTGGGGTTTTTTTGACCAGATCAAAGGAACCACACCAATGACCTACTCTGAAGCCTGCACAGGCGCCCGCCAGACCCGCGCATTACTGCGTCTGCAGCAAGTCCAAGCCCTCACCGGCCTTGCGAAAAGCACCATCTACAAACTCAT
>JAYVEB010000010.1:0-7128 GCA_043749095.1 Burkholderiales bacterium
CGACAGCGCCGCCCCGTTTTTCAAGTGGTTCGAAGACGGCACGCTGAACGCCTCCTACAACTGCCTCGATCGCCAGGTCGACGCCGGGCTGGGCGAGAAGGTCGCGATCATCTTCGAAGCCGACAGCGGTGATGTCACCAGGGTGACCTACCGTGAATTGCTGGCACGCACCTGCCAGCTCGCGAATGCCTTGAAAGCGCGCGGCGTGAAGAAGGGCGATCGCGTCGTCATCTACATGTCGATGAGCGTCGAGGGCGTCATCGCGATGCAGGCCTGTGCACGCATCGGTGCCACGCACTCGGTGGTGTTCGGCGGCTTTTCAGCGCAAAGCCTGCAGGACCGCATCAAAGACACCGGCGCGGTGTTGGTCATCACCGCCGATGAGCAACTGCGCGGCGGCAAGTCGCTGCCTCTCAAAGCCATCGTCGACGAGGCGTTGGCTTCAGGCCAGTGCGACACGGTGAAGGACGTGATCGTCTACCGCCGCACCGGTGGCAAGATCGCGTGGAACCCGCGTGACCTGTGGCTGCACGAGGTGACCGAGGCGCAGCCCACCACCTGCGCGCCCGAATGGGTCGGTGCCGAGCACCCGCTGTTCCTGCTGTACACCTCCGGCTCGACCGGCAAGCCCAAGGGCGTGCAGCACTCGACCGGTGGCTACCTGCTGCACGCGATGCTGACCACAAAGTGGACCTTCGATCTGAAGCCCACCGACATCTTCTGGTGCACCGCCGACATCGGTTGGGTCACCGGCCACACCTACATTGCATACGGTCCGCTGGCACTCGGCGGCACCCAGATCGTGTTTGAAGGCATACCGACCTACCCGGATGCCGGCCGCTTCTGGAAGATGATCCAGGACCACAAGGTCAGCATCTTCTACACCGCGCCAACCGCGATCCGCTCGCTGATCAAGGCCGCGGAAAGCAATCCCGCGGTGCACCCTGATCGTTACGACCTGAGCAGCCTGCGCATCCTGGGCTCGGTCGGCGAGCCGATCAACCCAGCAGCCTGGGAGTGGTACTACCGCCACATTGGCGGCGGCCGCTGCCCGATTGTCGACACCTTCTGGCAGACCGAAACCGGCGGCCACATGATCACGCCGCTGCCCGGCGCAACGACGCTGGTGCCGGGTTCGTGCACGCTGCCGTTCCCCGGCATCATGGCCGCCATCGTCGACGAGACGGGCAAGGACGTGCCGAACGGGCAGGGCGGCATCCTGGTCGTCAAGAAGCCGTGGCCCAGCATGATCCGCACGATCTGGGGCGATCCGCAGCGCTTTGCGAAGAGCTACTACCCGGAAGACTTCCATGGCAAGTATTATCTTGCCGGCGACGGCGCGATCCGCGACGCGCAAACCGGCTACTTCACCATCACCGGTCGCATCGACGATGTGCTGAACGTCTCGGGCCACCGCATGGGCACGATGGAGATCGAGTCGGCGCTGGTCAGTTGCACCGATCTGGTGGCGGAAGCAGCGGTGGTTGGGCGCCCTGACGACACCACCGGTGAGGCGATCTGTGCGTTCGTCGTGCTGAAGCGTTCGCGCCCGATGGGCGATGAAGCCAAGGCGATCGCCAAGCAGTTGCGTGACTGGGTCGGCAAGGAGATCGGCCCGATCGCCAAGCCCAAGGACATCCGCTTCGGCGACAACCTGCCGAAGACGCGTTCCGGCAAGATCATGCGCCGGCTGCTGCGCTCGGTCGCCAAGGGCGAAGCGGTGACGCAGGACACCAGCACGCTGGAGAACCCGGCGATCCTGGATCAGCTCGGGCAGGCGTACTGAAACTCGATGTCCCGTCGGAAAAGGAAAAGCCCCACATGCGGGGCTTTTCTCAGCGCTGACGACATTCAATCTGCCGTTAGGCCGTCGCGTTCATTTCAAGGTCAGGATCCACTCCACCAACTTCTTGGATTCGGCATCCGACACCTGCGGGTTGGCCGGCATCGGGATGGCGCCCCAGACGCCGCCGCCGCCCTTGCGCACCTTGGTGGCGAGTAGAGCGACAGCCTTCTTGTCGTTGGCGTACTTCGCGGCCACATCCTTGTAGCTCGGGCCGATGCGTTTGGCGTCGATGGCGTGGCAGGCCAGGCAGCCCTTCTTCTCCGCCAGTTCTGGATTGGCGAACGCCGACGCGCTCATCAGCAGGGTGGAAGTCAGTAGTAGAGCAAGTTTCATGGGGTTCTCGTTGATCAGGTGGCACTACAACGTGCGGGCGACAGCACTTGTTGACAGGGCGTGCTGAGATACATTCAGGCAGCGGAGTATAGGAAAGTCGGCTCGTTGGCTGACCCCAGCGCCCCTCTTCCAGATCAAGGAGATTGCCGTGTACATGGTCGTGTTGGGCCTCCTGTTGCTCATCTTGAAGCTCGCCGAGTTCGGGCCTGTGGGCCAGTGGTCGTACTGGGCGGTGTTGTGGCCGTTTGCGCTGGCGGTGATCTGGTGGTCTTACGCCGACAGTTCGGGCTTGAACAAGCGCCGCGAGATCGAGAAGATGGAAGAGCGCAAAAAAAAGCGCCGCCAGGACAACCTGGAGGCGCTGGGCATGGACCCGCGGAGCCGGCGCAAGCGCTGAGTGATTTTGCGCTGCGCGATCAGCTCATTCGAACTTGTCGAGCACCGCGCCCGAACTCGCGCTCGATGCATTGCGCGCGAACTTGGCCAGCACGCCCCGGGTGTAGCGAGGCGCGGGTGGTGCCCACGCTGCACGGCGACGGGCAATCTCCGCATCGCTGATATTGAGCCGCAGGCTCAGCGTGTGGGCGTCGATGGTGATTGAGTCGCCTTCGTGCACCAGCGCGATCAAACCGCCAACGTAGGCCTCGGGCGCTACGTGCCCGACCACCATGCCCCAGGTGCCGCCTGAGAAGCGGCCATCGGTGATCAGGCCGACCGATTCGCCCAGGCCCTGACCGATCAGGGCGCCCGTCGGTGCCAGCATTTCCGGCATGCCCGGCGCGCCTTTCGGACCCAGGTAGCGCAGCACCATCACGTCACCGGCGACGATCTTCGTCGCCATGATCGCGGCGAGTGCCGATTGCTCGTCGTCAAACACCCGCGCCGGCCCGGTGATGACCGGGTTCTTCAGGCCGGTGATCTTGGCCACGCAGCCTTCTGGCGACAGGTTACCTTTCAGGATGGCGAGGTGCCCCTCGGCGTACATGGGGTTGCCGATCGGGCGGATCACGTCCTGGCCGGCACGCGGCACGTCGGGGATGTCGGCCAGGTTCTCGGTCACCGTCTTGCCGGTGATGGTCATGCAGTCGCCGTGCAGCAGGCCGGCGGCCAGCAGCGTCTTCATCACCTGCGGAATACCGCCAGCGCGGTGCAGGTCGATCGCCAGGTAGCGACCGCTGGGCTTCAGGTCGCACAGCACCGGCACCTCGCGGCGCACCCGCTCGAAGTCGTCAATGGTCCACTCGACTTCGGCCGCATGGGCGATGGCCAGGAAGTGCAGCACCGCGTTGGTCGAGCCACCGGTGGCCATGATCACCGCCACCGCGTTCTCGATGCTCATTCGATTGACGATGTCGCGCGGCTTCAAATCAGCCTTGACCGCCTCGACCAGAACGCGCGCCGCCTCCTTGGTGTGGGCAACGATCGGGTCTTCGACATTGGCCATCGTCGATGAAAACGGCAAGCTCATGCCCAGCGCCTCGAACGACGAGCTCATCGTGTTGGCGGTGTACATGCCGCCGCAGGAGCCGCTGCCGGGGATGGCGCGGCGTTCGATCTGGCAGAAGTCTTCCTCGCTCATGTTGCCGGCGCTGAATTGGCCGACGGCCTCGAACACGCTGACGATGTTCAGATCCTGACCCTTGTACCGGCCGGGCAGGATGGTGCCGCCGTAAACGTAAATGGCTGGCACATTCGCGCGCAACATGCCCATCATGCCGCCAGGCATGTTCTTGTCGCAGCCACCGATTACCAGCACGCCGTCCATCCACTGGCCGCCGACGCAGGTCTCGATGCAGTCGGCGATGACTTCGCGCGACACCAGGCTGTACTTCATGCCTTCGGTGCCCATCGCCATGCCGTCGGAGATCGTTGGTGTGCCGAAGATCTGCGCATTGCCGCCAGCCGCTTCGATGCCCGCGACGGCCGCATCGGCCAGCTTCTGCAAACCCGAATTGCACGGCGTGATCGTCGAGTGCCCGTTGGCCACGCCGATCATTGGTTTTTTGAAGTCGCCTTCATCGTAGCCGAGGGCGTAATACATCGACCGGTTCGGTGCGCGGGCGACGCCTTCGGTGATGTTTCTAGAGCGGCGATTGATGGGCATAAAGGCCTCCTGGCGATGTCGGATTGCGAAGTATCGCCATGGCGTCAGGCGCAGTCCAATATATTGTCGACTGTGTGTTGATCTTCGGAGGGTATCAATGACCGAGCTGCGAGCGTGGCGTCAGTTCCTCGTCCTGGCCGAAGAACTGCACTTCGGACGGGCTGCGCAACGGTTAAACATGACGCAGCCACCGCTGACGATGGCGATCCAGGCGCTGGAGCGCAAGCTGGGTGCGCCGCTGTTCGAGCGAACGTAACGTTCGGTGGCGCTGGCGCCCGCGGGGCAAGCGTTGCTGCCCGAAGTGCGGCGTCTGCTGCAGGCCGCCGACGATCTGCCGCGCCAGGCGCAGGCCGCGGCCGATGGGCTGTCAGGTCGGCTCCGGCTGGCGTTCGTGTCGAGCATCGCCTACGGTCCGCTGCCCGAGTGGTTGCGTTCGTTTCGTCACGCCAATCCGGACGTCGTGCTGACGCTGCGCGAGGCGACGCTCGACGTTCAACTCGACGCGTTCGCATCCGGCGAGATCGACGCCGGCTTCGTGCTGCATGCGACAGGCGCCGTGCCGCCTGGCTTGCAGGCCTGGCGCGCGCTGCGTGAACCGCTGGTGATGGCGCTGCCTGATCGCCACCCGCTGACGGCCCGACGCGGTCTGTCTTTCGACCGCATCGCGGCCGAGCCGCTGGTGATCTTCCCGCGGGCGATCGCGCCTTCGTTGTTTGATGCGATCGTTGGCCACTACCGGTCGTGCGGACTGACTCCGCTGATCGCACAAGAGGCGAATCAGATGCAGACCATCGTCAATCTGGTGTCGGCCGCCATTGGCGTCGCGTGGGTTCCGGCGTCGTTGATGCAGCTGCAGCGCCCGGGCGTGGTCTACCGCGCGCTGAGCGATGCGCCGCTGTCTTGCGACACCAGCCTGGTGTGGCGAAAAGGGGCGTTGCCAGTGGTGCAGCGCTTTGTCGGTCATGTGCAAGCTGCGCAGGCACAGCATTCACAATCAGAGTTTGCAAACCTGCCCCGCCCGAAAGATTCCTGATGCTTGTGCATCCCCAGTTCGACCCCGTGGCCGTGTCCCTTGGGCCTGTGCAGATTCATTGGTACGGTCTGACATATCTGGCCGCCTTTGGTTTGTTTCTGTGGCTCGCCTCGCTGCGGACGAAGCAGCCACAGTTCGCAAGCGTGGACTGGGCCCGGCGTGACGTCGAAGACCTGCTGTTTTACGGCGTGATCGGTGTCGTCATCGGCGGCCGGCTGGGTTATGTTCTGTTCTACAAACCTGGGCATTACCTGGCCAACCCACTTGAGATCTTCGCGGTCTGGTAGGGCGGCATGGCCTTTCATGGTGGGCTCCTCGGGGTGCTGACGACGATGTGGTGGTTCGCACGCTCTCGCGGACGGCACTTCCTCGAAGTCACCGACCTGATCGCACCCTGTGTGCCGGCCGGGCTGGCATCGGGTCGCGTGGGCAATTTCGTCAATGGTGAATTGTGGGGGCGCGCAGCCGACCCCTCGCTGCCGTGGGCGATGGTGTTTCCGCAGTCGGGGACGAGCTTCCCGCGGCATCCGTCTCAGATCTACCAGTTTTTGCTTGAAGGCCTGTTGTTGTTTGTGCTGCTCTGGATTTATGCACGCAGGCCGCGGCAGCTCGGCATCGTGTCAGGCATGTTCCTGATCGGCTACGGCAGCTTCCGTTTCATCGTCGAATACTTCCGCGAGCCAGACAGCTTTCTGGGCCTGCTCGCGCTCGACATGAGCATGGGCCAGTGGTTGTGTGTACCGATGGTGCTGCTGGGCGGGGTGCTGGTGTGGATGGGTCAGCGTCGATGCTTCAAGGTGCCCGAGCGGCTGTCCGCTGGCGCTTGATGTTCAACACCGCGTATTGCCATTGAAAGGATTGCGATGAGACTGGTTTTCCTTGACACCGAGACCACCGGGCTCAGCCCGCAATCAGGCGACCGCATCATCGAGATCGGCTGTGTCGAGCTGGTCGACCGGCGTCCTACCGGCCGCAAGCTGCACCTGTACGTCAATCCGCAGCGGCCCAGCCATCCCGACGCCTTGCGCGTCCACGGACTCACCGATGCGTTCCTGAGTGACAAGCCGCTGTTCGAGGCGGTCGTCGGTGAGTTGCTGGATTTTGTCAGTGGCGCTGAGGTGGTGATCCACAACGCTGGCTTCGACATCAGCTTCCTCGATCACGAACTGGGTCGATTGAACCGGCCGAAGTTCGCTCAAGGCGTCGACAAGATCACCGACAGCTTGACGATGGCCCGCGAGTTGTTCCCCGGAAAAGCCAACTCGCTCGACGCCTTGTGCAAGCGCCTCGAGGTCGACAACAGCAGCCGGTCGCTGCACGGCGCACTGCTCGATGCGGGCCTGCTGGCCGAGGTGTACGTCCGCATGACACGCGGCCAGAAGGCGCTGGTCGTCGAAATCGACGACACGCCGGCAGTGCTGGAGGTGGTCGACATGGCTGACCTGCGTCAGTTCATGCTGCCCGTGGTCGTCACCGGTGAGGAAGAGCAGAATGGGCACGACGCCTTGATTGCCGAGCTGGAAAAGGCCTCCAAGGTGGGTTCGATCTGGGCCAAGTCTATGGCACACTAGGGGCTAATTTGCTGATGGATTCCAGTAGTTCAAGCCACTGGCCTGATGTGTTTCGGGCGGTTAACTCAGCGGTAGAGTGCCACCTTCACACGGTGGAAGTCGCAGGTTCGAACCCTGCACCGCCCACCAATCGCGGCACCGTAAAACCTGTGCTACAGTCGAGGGCTTCGCTGCTAGTGGGCGGGGCGGTAGGAAGCTGGTTGTTGTAGCGGGTTAATTACTTGCTGCCAATTGACTGAGA
>JAYVEB010000011.1:0-7119 GCA_043749095.1 Burkholderiales bacterium
CGTGGCCTGGCCTCAGCAGGGCTTGTTCATCGGCGAGCCGCTGGCGGCGCCTTTTCCGTTGCGCTGAAACCGGTTTACTGAGCGCAGCGAGGCCGTGCCTCAGCTGTTGCGCCAGGTCCGCGCCGCGTCCAGTCCGGATCGCACCGCGCCTTCCAGCGTGGCGGGGTAGGGGCCTTCGATGTAGTCGCCCGCGGCCATCAGGCCGGCAGAGATGCGCGGCGGCGGCCGCTGCAACCGTGGCTTGCAGCGGAAGGTGGCGCGCTTTTCATTGAACACCCGCAACGTCTGCAGCGGCGCGCGCAGATGCCCGGCAAGTTGCGCATTCGCCTGTGTCAACACGGCCTGCGCGGTGGCATCCGGGCCCGCCTCGACCCAGGGCTCTGCGGCACTGATGACGAAGCTCAGCAGGCCGTCCCGGCCGCTGAGCCAACCGTGGTCGAAGACGAATTGCGCCGGTCCATGCGGCGCATCGGCGCGCAGCACTGTCATCGGCTGTGGCATCCGGGTGCCTGCCGACATCGCGTACACGGTGACGATAGGCTCGTACCACAGCGCCGCCGCGCAGCGGCCCCACAGCGGTGAGTGGGCACGGGCGAGCCGGCCGGCTTCGCTGGCGGTGCAGGCCAGCACCACACCATCGAAGGGCTCACCGTCGACCTGCCACAGCGCGCCGTCGGCTTCTAGATTCATGACACGCCGCGAGGTCAGCACCCGCGCGCCGCGCTGCGTCAGCCATTGCCGTGCCGGTTCGGGCAGCAGGTCGCCCAGCGGCTGGCGCGGCAGCAGCAGATCGGCGGAACCCGGCCCGGAGAGCATCGCGTCGTGCAGCACGCGCAGGAACACGCGGGCGCTGGCTTGCGGGGCGGGCGTGTTGAGTGCGGAGACACACAGCGGCTCGATCAGGTCGCGCTGCACCGCGAGCGGCAGGTTCGAGCACAGGTTGCTGACGGTCAGGTCGGAGCGGCAGGTGAAGCCGATGCTGGCCCAGTACAGCGCTTTCAGCAGCAGCGCGGCGCGTTCACGCAGCGTCCAGCCGCGGTGGGCGAACACGCCCCGCGCGAAGGCCAGGATCGGTGGGCCGCTGGGCAAGCGCAGGCCGACGCCTTGCGCGTCGACCAGGGTCAGCGAGGTGCGCATCAGCGCCGTCGTGCTGTCGACACCGAGCTGCCGCATCAGGCGCAGCGTGTCGGCGTAGGCGCCGATCAGGATGTGCTGGCCGTTGTCCAGCGCCGGCTCCACGCGGCTGACGCTGCGCGCGCGCCCACCGAGCGTAGGTGCCATCTCGAACAGCGTCACCTGGTCGCAGAGCGTGGTGGCTTCGACGGCGGCGGCCAGGCCGGCCCAGCCCCCGCCGATCACCGCCAGCCGGCGGCCTTCAGGTGCGCGCTCCAATCAGCGGCCCTGCCAGTGGGTGCGCAGCGCGATCCACAGCTTGCGCACGGGTGTCAGCGAGGTGCGCTGGTGCAGCACCTGGAAGCCGTCGGCCTCGATCTCGCGCAGCAGGCTGCGGTAGATGTTGGCCATCATCAGCCCTGGCTTCTGCGGCAGCCGGTCGACCTCGGGCAGCAGCGCCATCGCCTCGTCGTAGGTCCGGTGCGCCCGCTCGGCCTGGAAGCCCATTAGTGCGCTGAAGCGGTCGCTGTAGCCACAGGGCGGGGTGCGCAGCAACAGCTCGCTGGCCTTCACGTCGAAGCGCTGAAGTTCTGACACCGGCAGGTAGATGCGCCCGCGCCGCGCGTCGTCGCCAACGTCGCGGATGATGTTGGTCAGCTGCATCGCGAGGCCCAGCTTGTGGGCGTACTGCACCGTAGCGTCGCTGCTGCGGCCGAAGATGCTCGAAGCCACCTCGCCGACGATGCCAGCCACCAGATGGCAGTAGCGGGCCAGGCCCGGAAAGTCGAGGAATCGCGTCTGTTCCAGATCAATCTGGCAGCCATCGATGACAGCCTGCAGATGCCGGGCCTCGATCGCGAAAGGCCCGGTGTGCGGCATCAAGGCCTTCATCACCGGGTGGCTGGGTTGCCCAGCAAACGCACTGACGACTTCGCCGCGCCACCAGGCCAGCTTGGTGGCAGCGACGCCGGCATCGCTGGTCTCGTCGACCACGTCGTCGACCTCGCGGCAAAAGGTATAGAAGGCCGTGATCGCGGCGCGCCGCGGCGGCGGCAGGAACAGGAAAGCGTAATAAAAGCTCGACCCGCTCTTGGCGGCCTTGTCTTGCACGTACTGTTGTTCTGGTGTCATGCGGCTTTTCGGGTCAACGTCGTCCAGGGGGTACGCATCCGGGCGGCACGCCACAACAGCAGCGGTGCATCTGCCTTGCCGATGCGTGGGCGCTGCAGCAGCGTCGCGTGGTCCATCTGCTCGATCTTGTCGGCGATGCGCAGCCCGCCTTGCACCACCAGCCGCAGCTCCCAGCCGGCACGCCCTGCCAGGCGGTGCACCAGCGGCGCGCCTTGCAGCATCAGCGCGCGCCCCCAGGCCGTCATCTCGGCGATCAGGCCGCGCGAGGCCGGGCTGTCCTGCCGAGCCAGCAGCGATTCCGCCGACAGGCCGTGCGACGCGATGTCGGCCAGCGGCAGGTAGAGGCGGTCACGCGCGGTGTCGATGCCCACGTCCTGCCAGAAATTGATCAGCTGCAAGGCGGTGCAGACCGCATCCGACTGCGCCAGCGATTCGGCGTCGCTGACACCGTACAGGTGCAGCAACAGGCGACCGACCGGGTTGGCCGACCGGCTGCAGTAGTCCAGTAGGTCGGCGCGGTCGCGGTAACGCGTCTTGACGATGTCCTGTTCGAAAGCGCTGAGCAGGTCGCCCAGCATATTGACAGGCAAGTGGTGGTGGGTCATCGCGACGCCCAGCGGCGCGAACACCGTCTGCCAGCGCGGCGACGGACTGCCTCCGGCAACGACGGCCGCCAGGTCCGCACGGTAGGCAGACAAGTCCGCCAGCCGCTGGGCGGCAGGCGCATCGCCCTCATCGGCAATGTCGTCGGCCGTTCTCGCAAACCAGTAGATGGCCGCGACCGTCCCCCGCAATGGGGCCGGACACAGCCAGGAGGCGACGGGGAAATTTTCGTAGTGCTCAACGCTCACGAGGCATATTGTCCACGGAGCTGCGGCGCTCACGGTTAAACTGGTTGGGTTTCCGTGGTGAGCGGAAGATCGCGTCTGATGGAAGCGCGTGCTCCTGTCGTTTGAATCGGCCCCGCGCGGGTGGCGAAATTGGTAGACGCACCAGGTTTAGGTCCTGACGCCAGCAATGGTGTGCGGGTTCGAGTCCCGCCCCGCGCACCAGCCACAACACAACGTTCATAGAAAGTTTTCAGATCATGACAGTGACCGTCGAAACCCTCGAAAAGCTGGAGCGTCGCATCACGCTGACCGTATCCACCGAAACGATCAACGGTGAGATCAAGACACGCTTGAAAGAGATGTCTCGCACCGCCAAGGTCGATGGCTTCCGTCCGGGCAAGGTGCCCTTGAGTGTGATGTCCAAGCGCTTCGGCAGGTCGGTCGAGAACGAAGTGATCCACGACAAGCTCGGCAACGAATTCGCCAAGGCCGTTTCCGGGGCCAATCTGCGCGTGGCCGGTGCGCCGCGCCTGGCAGAGAAGAACACCGGCGACACCAACTTGCTGACTTTTGAGGCGCTGTTCGAGGTGTTCCCCGAAGTGAAGATCGGCAGCCTGGAGGAAGCCGAAGTCGAGCGCTTTGCTGCCGAAGTCGACGAGGCCGCCATCGATCGCACGATCGGAATCCTGCGCAAGCAGCGCCGCATCTTCGTTTCTCGCCCGGCCGGCGAAGGCGCGCTTGAGACCGATCGCGTGACCATCGACTTCGAAGGCAAGCTAGACGGTGTGCCGTTCGAGTTCGGCACCGCGACCGACTTCCAGTTCGTGATCGGCGAGGGGCAGATGTTGGACACCTTTGATCAGGCGGTTCGTGGCATGAAGGTGGGCGAATCGAAGACCTTCCCGCTGACGTTTCCGCAGAACTACCAGACCCAGGAAGTTGCCGGCAAGGAGGCCGACTTCCTGGTCACGATCAAGGCGATAGAGGCAACGCACCTGCCCGAGCTGACCGATGAGTTCGCCCGCTCGCTGGGCATTGCCGACGGCTCGGTAGACAGTCTGCGCAAGGATGTGCGCAGCAACCTCGAGCGCGAGGTCAAGGCCCGCATCCAGGTGCGCAACAAGGCCTCGGTGATGGAGGCGCTGATCAAGCACAGCGAGCTCGACGTGCCCAATGTGCTGGTCGATGATGAACTGAATCGCCTGGTCGACAACGCGCTGGCCGACATGAAGCAGCGCGGGAACAGCTCGATCACCAAGGAGCAGATTCCGCCGAAGGTGTTTCTGCCGCAAGCCGAGCGTCGCGTGCGCCTGGGGCTGGTTGTCGGCGAACTGGTTCGCGTTAACAATTTGCAGCCGCAGCCCGAACAGTTGCAAAGCCACATCCAGGAATTGGCCAAAAGTTACGAAAAGCCCGCTGAAGTCTTCAACTGGTATTTGGGCGATCGCCAGCGAATGGCGGATGTTGAGGCGACGGTTGTCGAAAGCAACGTCACCGATTTCGTGCTTACGCGCGCCAAGGTGATCGACAAGCCTCTGACCTTCGATGAACTGATGGCCAGCTGAGCCTGGCAGGCCGCATCGACGGGGCACCGCGCTGCAAGGCCGGTGCCCTTGTTCATTTCGGGGTGTCTCGTCGAAGGCGCTTGTGACGACATAATTCACTGCGATGGGTCCACGTGGGCCCACAACAGACGGACACAACAAGGACAAAACGCATGAGCGCACTAGACACGCAAGGCCTGGGCATGGTCCCGATGGTCATCGAGCAATCCGGCCGTGGCGAACGCGCCTACGACATCTATTCGCGCCTGTTGCGTGAGCGGGTGATCTTTCTGGTCGGCCCGGTCAACGACCAATCTGCCAATGTCGTCGTAGCGCAGCTGCTGTTTCTTGAAAGCGAAAACCCGGACAAGGACATTTCGTTTTACATCAACTCGCCAGGTGGCTCGGTCAGCGCCGGCTTGTCGGTCTTCGACACCATGAATTTCATCAAGCCCGATGTGTCCACCCTTTGTATGGGCATCGCCGCCAGCATGGGTGCCTTCCTGCTGGCCGCCGGGGCCAAGGGCAAGCGTTTCGCGCTGCCCAATTCACGGGTGATGATTCACCAACCGTCCGGCGGGGCGCAGGGCCAGGCCACCGACATCGAGATCCAGGCGCGCGAGATCCTGAAGTTGCGTGAGAGCCTGAACCAGATCCTGGCCGAGCGCACCAGCCAGCCGATCGAGAAGATCCGTGCCGATTCGGAGCGTGATTACTTTATGTCGTCCGGCGAGGCAAAGGACTACGGCCTGATCGATGAGGTGATTTCCAAGCGTTCCTGATCGGCACAAACCGCCTGATCAACACAGCCAACGGGGCCTTTCTTCACCACAAGGTCCCGTTTTCTTTTGTTCTATTATCGAAACAGCACTTTCGCCAACCGGTAGCACCTTTTCATGGCCGACAAAAAAGGCTCTTCGAGCGAAAAAGTCCTGTACTGCTCCTTTTGTGGCAAGAGCCAGCACGAGGTCAAGAAGCTGATCGCGGGTCCATCGGTGTTCATCTGCGATGAATGCATCGAGTTGTGCAACGACATCATCCGCGATGAAGTGCCGGCTGAAATCGCCGACCCGAAGGCGGCCAAGTCCGACCTGCCGATCCCGAGCGAGATCAAGGCCAGTCTCGACCAGTATGTGATCGGCCAGGAGCCGGCCAAGCGCACGCTGGCGGTGGCGGTCTACAACCACTACAAGCGGCTCAAGCACATGAGCCGCCACAAGGACGAGGTTGAGCTGTCGAAAAGCAATATCCTGCTGATTGGCCCGACGGGCTCCGGCAAGACCTTGCTGGCGCAAACACTGGCACGACTGCTCAACGTGCCGTTCGTGATCGCCGATGCGACCACGCTGACTGAAGCTGGCTATGTCGGCGAAGACGTCGAGAACATCATCCAGAAGCTGCTGCAGAACTGCAACTACGAAGTCGAGAAGGCGCAGCGCGGCATCGTTTACATCGATGAAATCGACAAGATTTCCCGCAAGGCCGACAACCCATCGATCACCCGCGATGTGTCAGGCGAGGGCGTGCAGCAGGCTTTGCAGAAGCTGGTCGAAGGCACGATGGCCAGCGTGCCACCGCAGGGCGGACGCAAGCATCCGAACCAGGACTTCCTGCAGATCGACACGACGAACATCCTGTTCATCTGCGGTGGCGCTTTCGACGGCCTCGAGAAAGTCATCCAGAACCGGTCGGAAAAATCCGGAATCGGCTTCGCCGCCAATGTGAAGAGCAAGGCCGATCGCAAGGTCAGTGAGGTATTCCGCGAAGCCGAGCCTGAGGACCTGATCAAGTTCGGCCTGATCCCCGAACTCGTCGGCCGCCTGCCGGTGATGGCCACACTGGGCGAACTGAGCGAGGACGCACTGGTGCAGATCCTCACCGAGCCGAGGAATGCGCTGGTCAAGCAGTATCAGAAGCTGTTCAGCATGGACGGCGTCGATCTGGAAATTCGCCCGTCGGCACTGACGGCCATCGCGCGCAAGGCATTGGCCCGCAAGACCGGGGCACGAGGCTTGCGGTCAATCATGGAGCAGGCGCTGAACGACACGATGTTCGACCTGCCCTCGTTTGAAAGCGTCGTCAAGGTGGTGCTCGATGAGCACACCATCGACGACAACGCGAAGCCGCTGATCGTGTATCGCGAACAGGCGAAAGCAAGCGCTTGAATTGAATCCGGTCTGCGGTGCGGGGTGACACACCCGGCACCGCTCCTTGCAATTGAAGGCTCAAGCCCTAGATAGGCTTGAGAAAGAGAGGTTTTCATGTCCGGACATCCCGTGTTGCCTGCCGAACAAATCACGTTGCCACTGCTGCCCTTGCGCGATGTGGTGGTGTTTCCTCACATGGTGATCCCGCTGTTCGTGGGGCGCCCAAAGTCGATCAAGGCACTTGAATCGGCGATGGAAGCCGGTCGTCAGATCATGCTGGTCGCGCAAAAAGCGGCCGGCAAGGATGAGCCCAAGCCCGACGACATGTTCGAGGTGGGCTGCGTCTCCAGCATC
>JAYVEB010000012.1:0-19963 GCA_043749095.1 Burkholderiales bacterium
GGCGAGCCGCCCGGTCACCGCGACCGCCTGCGCGTAGTTGGTGTGCACGCGGCCGGTTTGCGGGTTGATCATCAGCGGCAGCTTGTCGGTGTAGGTGCCTTTGAGCTTGGCCAGGCTGCGGTGTTCTAGCAACCGCGCCGGCAGCGGGTAATCGGCCGCCAGTTCAGCCAGCACCTCTTCGTCGGTGCTCGGCGCGCCGGTGGCGGTTTTCTTCTTGACCGGCAGACCCAGCTTCGTGAACAGGATCTCGCCGATCTGTTTCGGGCTGCCCATGTTGAAGGGCTGACCAGCCAGTTCGTAGGCCTCGGCTTCGAGTGCCACCATGCGTTCGCCCAGCTGCTGGCTTTGGGCTGCGAGGCGCGCTGGGTCGATCAGCACGCCGGTGCGTTCGATGCGCTGCAGCAGCAGCGCAGTCGGCAGCTCGATGCGCGCATACACGTCACGCAGGCCTGCCTCGGCGTCGATCTGCAGCCACAGTGCGCGGTGCACGTGCAGCGTCATGTCGCTGTCTTCGCAGGCGTACTCGGCCGCCTTCGTCAGTTCGACCTGGCTGAACGCAATCTGGTGTGCGCCCTTGCCGCACAGGTCTTCGTAGCTCAGCCCTTTGCGCCCGAGGTGGCGCTGCGCCAGGCTTTCCAGGCTGTGCGGCTTGTGCGCTTCGAGCACATAGCTCTGCAGCATCGTGTCATGCACATAGCCGCGGACGTGGATGCCGGCGTTTTGCAGCACGTGGGTGTCGTACTTGATGTTCTGGCCGAGCTTCGGCGCCGCCTCGTTTTCCAGCCAGGGCTTCAGGCGCGTCAGCACCTCATCGACCGGCAACTGCGCGGGCGCGCCGGTGTAGTCGTGGCGCAGCGGGATGTAGGCCGCTTCGCCGGGCGTCACGCTCAGCGAGAGGCCAATCAATTGCGCTTTCATCGCGTCGAGCGAATCGGTCTCGGTGTCGAGCGCGGTGACCTGCCCAGCGCGCGAGGCCGCTTCGATCTTCGCGGCCCAGGCATCGAGCGCGTCGCGCGTCAGCACGGTGTCGTAGTGGTGCGCAACCGGGTCGGTGGGCACTGGGGCGGCATCGTCCTGGCCGATCTCCGCATCGACGGTGAACAAATCGGGCTCACCAGACGATGCGCGCGAAGCGCGCTTGCGGGGCGCCACGGCAGGCGCAGCCGCCTCGGCAGCCCCCAGCGATGCCTCAATCTCGCGCAGCCAGGTCTTGAAGCCGTAGCGCGCATAGAAGGCCCGCAAGGCGTCGCGGTCGGCAGGCTGCAAGGCCAGGGCATCGAGCCCGGGCCAGCCCGGCACGTGGTCGGCCAGATCGCAATCGAGCCGCACCGTCACCAGCCGCTGCGCCATCGGCAGCCAGTCCAGCGCGCGCCGCAGGTTCTCGCCGGCCGCGCCCTTGATGCTGTCGGCGGACGCCACCACGCCCTGCAGCGATCCGTATTCGGCGATCCACTTGGCGGCGGTCTTCGGGCCGACCTTCTCGACGCCGGGCACGTTGTCGACCGTGTCACCCATCAGCGTCAGGTAGTCGACGATGCGCTCGGGCGGCACGCCGAACTTGGCGGTGACGCCGGGCACGTCGAGCCGCTCGTTGCTCATCGTGTTGATCAGCGTGACCTGCGCGTTGACGAGCTGCGCCAGGTCTTTGTCGCCGGTCGAGATCACGACTTGGTGGCCCGATTCGGCCCCGACCCGCGCCAGCGTGCCGATCGCATCGTCGGCCTCGATGCCGGGCACCACCAGCACCGGCCAGCCGAGCAGCCGGACCACCTCGTGGATCGGCTCGATCTGCTGCACCAGCGGCTCGGGCATCGGGCTGCGGTGGGCCTTGTAGGCGGGGTACCAGTCGTCGCGGAAGGTCGGGCCCTTGGCGTCGAACACGCAGACCGCGTGCTCCGGCTTCACGTCCTTCAGCGCGCGCTGCAGCATGGCCACCATGCCGTGGATCGCGCCGGTGGGCACGCCCTCGGGCCCGCGCAGGTCGGGCAGCGCGTGGTAGGCGCGGTACAGGTAGCTGGAACCATCGACCAACAACATCACACGGGAAACGGGAACAGGCGCTGAACTCATCCGGCCATTGTGCTGTCACGCCCCAGCAGGATGCCTAAAATGGAGCGATGAGTACCCGACTCCGCGCGTCCACCCTCCTGTGCAGACTAGCCTGCGCCTTTGTCCTGTCAGCGGGTGGACAGGCGATGGCGGCCAGCGTGGCGCCACCGCCGCCGGATCTCAGCAAGTTGCCACCCTCACCACTCCCTGTGACGCCTGCGCCCCAGGACACTGCGCATCCGACGCCATCGCCCGAGCCGCAGGCGCCTGGCGCAACGGGCATCGACCCCGCCGTCCAGCAGACGGTGATCGAAGACAACGGCGCGCGCATCGATGAATTGAAGGTGCGCGGACGCTCCAAACGCATCGTCGTGAAGCCGAAGACTGGGCCGGCCTACGAGATCATCCCCCCCGGCAGTGGCTCCGACATCAGCCAGGGCGCACGCGGCAACAACGGCGCCGTCGGCAAGCGGGTCTGGCCCGTGCTGTCGTTCTGAGCGCGCTGTTTTCCGGACCGTCTGAAACTCCTCTCTCTTCTTTTTTATTTCCGCTGCTGCTGAGATGGCTGTCTACACCGAAGTGCCGTTCGACGCGGCCGCTGAACTCGTCTCGCGCCTGAACATCGGCCGCCTGACGGCACTCGAAGGCTGCGCGGGCGGCATCGAGAACACCAACTACTTCATCGACACCACGCAGGGCAGCTACGTGCTGACGCTATTCGAACGCCTGACGGCCGATCAGCTGCCGTTCTACCTGCGGCTGATGAAGCACCTGGCCCGCGGCGGCATCCCGGTGCCCGACCCGTGCGCCGACGCGAACGGCGAGATCCTGCATACGCTGTGCGGCAAGCCCGCCGCCGTGGTCGATCGCCTCAATGGCAGCAGCCGACTGGCGCCCGACGTCGCGCATTGCCAGCAGGTGGGCGACATGCTCGCGCGCATGCACCTGGCGGGGGCTGATTTCGAACTGCAACAACCGAATCTGCGTGGGCTGTACTGGTGGATCGACACCGTGCTGGAGGTGATGCCGTTTCTGACGATGGCGCAGCGCGGATTCATCGAAACTGAACTGGGTTTCCAGGAGCGCCTGGCCGCGTCACTGGCCTACGCCCACCTGCCGCGCGGCCCGATCCACGCCGACCTGTTCCGCGACAACGTGATGTTCGACGACCGCGACGGGCAAGCTGGCGACCGGCTCAGCGGTCTGTTCGATTTCTATTTCGCCGGCGTCGACACCTTCCTGTTCGACATCGCGGTGTGCGTCAACGACTGGTGCATCGACCTGGACAGCGGCCGCCTCGACGAGGACCGCGCCTCTGCGCTGGTTACTGCCTACCACGCGGTGCGCCCGCTCAGCGGCGACGAGCAGCGGATGTTCCCGTCATTTCTGCGCGGCGCCGCCCTGCGTTTCTGGATCTCCCGTTTGTGGGACCTGCACCTGCCGCGCGACGCGACGATGCTGACCGCCCACGACCCCACCCATTTCGAGCGCGTGCTGCGGCAGCGCGCCGACAGCCCGTGGCGCCCGATGCTGACCGCGGCCTCACCACGAGACGCCACGCCGGACGCCCGATGAAGTTGTTGACCGTACCCGCTGGCCGCGGTGTGTTGTGGGTGCGCAGCGGGTTTCGCGTCTTCTTCGCCAAGCCGCTGGCCTTCTCCGCGCTGTTCGCCGCCTTCCTGTTCGGCGCGCTGCTGCTGTTGCTGGTGCCGGTCGTCGGGGCCCTGCTGATGCTGGCGGCGCTGCCTCTGGTCTCGCAGGCTTTCATGCTGGCCACCAAGGGTGCGCTGGCCGGCCAGACACCGTTGGTCAGTGTGTTCCTCGAACCGGTGCGCGGGCGGCGACCGCAGGCAATCGTGATGCTGAAGATCGGCCTGATCTACGCTGCCTGCAGCCTGTTCATCATGTGGCTCAGCGACTGGGTCGATGGTGGCACCTTCAATGCCTTGCAGGAGGCGATGACCAGCAAGACGGCTGACACCGAGCGCCTCGACGTACTGCTCACCGACCCGCGCCTGTCGGTCGGCATGCTGCTGCGCCTGACCCTCGCCAGCTGCCTCGCGCTGCCGTTCTGGCATGCGCCAGCGCTGGTGCACTGGGAGGGCCAGGGCCCGGCGCAGGCGCTGTTTTCCAGCACCATCGCGTGCTGGCGCAACAAAGGCGCGTTCACCGTCTACGCGCTGACCTGGTCGGTGCTGATCGTGCTGTTCGGCGTGCTGGTCAACAGCTTGTTCATCCTGCTTGGCGCACCGAAGCTGGTGCCGATCGCCGCGATGGCGGGCGGTCTGATGTTCTCGACGGTGTTCTACGCCTCGCTGTATTTCACCTTCTCCGACTGCTTCGAACAGCACCTGGTCGACGGCGCCGGGTCCGACGTACCACCAGCGGCATGACCCCGGCCATCCGATGACCCCGCCCGTGCGCGTCGCCCTGGTCACCGGTGCCGGCAGCGGCATCGGGCGCGCCTGCGCACTGGCCTTGCTGGAGGCTGGCTACACCGTGGTGCTGGCCGGCCGCCGCGCAGCCGCCCTGCACGACGCGGTGAACGCGGCCGGCGCCAACGCCACCCATGCGCTCGCCTTGCCAACCGATGTCGCTGATCCGGCGTCGGTCGCGTCGCTGTTCGATCGCATCCGCAGCGACTGCGGGCGGCTCGATCTGCTGTTCAACAACGCCGGTGTCAGCGCGCCGGCGGTGCCGATGGATGAGTTGAGCATCGCGCAATGGAAGGCCGTGGTCGATGTCAACCTGACAGGGGCCTTCCTGTGCACGCAGCAGGCCTTCCGCCTGATGAAGGCGCAGACGCCGCGCGGTGGTCGCATCATCAACAATGGCTCGATCTCGGCCCAGGTGCCGCGGCCGTTCACCGCGCCCTACACCGCCACCAAGCACGCGATCACTGGCCTGACCAAAGCCACCTCGCTCGATGGCCGCGCCTACGACATCGCCTGCGGCCAGATCGACATCGGCAATGCCGCCACCGACCTGACCGACGAGATGGCGGCCGGCATCCTGCAGGCCAACGGCAGCCTGCTGGCCGAGCCGCGGATGGACGTGGCCCACGTCGCCGCGGCCGTGGTGCAGATGGCGAGCCTGCCGCTGTCGGCCAATGTGCAGTTCATGACGATCATGGCCACCACGATGCCCTACATCGGCCGCGGCTGACGCCGGGACGACCTGTCACAAAACGCAGCGATCATCGTCCGATGGACGAAGTGATCGGGCTCTTCCCCACCCCGTTGCTGCGCGCGTCCGGAGCGCTCGGCCGCGCGCTGGTCGCCGGGCTGGTCGCGCATTTCAGTGAGCGGGCGAAGACAGCCAACAACGCATCGGCAAACCTGTCGCACACCGAGATGCTGCAGCCCGGCGACAGCCCGCTGCTGGTCGAGGTTGCCATGCGCGTCACGCCGAAGCTGGTCGACTTCGGCGCGCTGATGCTGGGTGAACGTATCGGCTGGTCGGTCAAGGAGATGTGGGTCAACCTGCTCGACACCGGCGGCCGCCAGGCGATGCACAACCACGCGAACAGCTTCATCTCCGGCGTGCTGTACCTGAGCGCCACGCACCCCGACGCACGCACGGTGTTCATGAAGTCGCCTGGCGGCACTGATTTCACCTTCAAGAACGACCATGCCGGCATCACCCCCGGCCCTTACAACGCCGACAAGTGGATCAGCCCCGCTCCCGAGCCAGGCGACATGGTGCTGTTCCCCAGCTACCTGATGCACGCGGTGCCGCCGAACCCCGGCGAGCGGCGCATCACGCTGGCCTTTAACGCCATCCCGACACGGCTGGACTCCTGGGGCTACACGATCGGCTTCAGCGGCTGAGCTGAGCAGCCCAGGCGCCGCGCACAAAGCGCTGTCGTCATGCTGACAAATTGAACGGCCAGACTCGCTCGCTTGACCGCCGATCTGTCCTCCCCGACTCACCTGTCCGCTGTGCCGGCGAAAGCCGCACCGCAGCGCGCCGCGCTTCTCGTGATGCTGGCCTCGGGCTTCGCAGGGCTGGGCTACCAGATCGTCTGGACGCAGCAGTGCGCGCTGTGGCTGGGCCACGAAGCCGCCGCGGTGCTGGCGGTGGTCACCGCCTTCTTCGGGGGGCTGGCCGTCGGTGCGCTGGCGCTCGGCCGGCTGATCGAACGCAGTGCGCAACCCGCACGCTGGTATGCGGCCTGCGAGCTCGTCATCGCGCTGTGGAGCCTGGCGCTCGCGCTGTGGATGGCGCCGATCAGCCAGGCGATGCTCGACGCCACCGGCGCGCAGCCGACACCGTGGTGGCAATGGACGGTGGCCTTCTGCGGTACCTTCGCGATGTTGCTGCCCGCCACCGCGGCGATGGGCGCGACGCTGCCGGCGATGGAGCGGGTGGTGGCGCAGATGAGCCGCCCTACGCGGCCCATCGCCGCGCTGTATGCGGCCAACACCTTCGGTGCCGTCGTTGGCGTGCTGGCCGCGGCCTTCTGGCTGGTGCCTGAATTCGGTCTGCTGCGCACCGCCGGCTTGTGTGCAGCGCTCAATCTGCTGTGTGCGGCCATCACGCTGCGCTTCACCGCGGCAGAAGCGATGCCCGTCCTGAAGAATCCGACCACCGTCATCGCCTCGAACAGCATGATTCCGACGCTGGCCGCGACCGGCATGCTCGGCATCGGCTACGAGGTGCTGGTGGTGCGCGTGCTGAGCCAGGTCGCCGAAGACACGGTCTACACCTACGCATTGCTGCTGGCGGTGTACCTGATCGGCAGCGCGCTGGGTGCGGCGGCCTACCAGCGTCTGCTGGCTGCCGGGCGGGTGGCGGACGATGCATGGCGTGAGCGGCTGCTTTGCACGCTCGCCGCCGCCTGCCTGCTGGGTACAGGCAGCCTCTGGGCGGCCGAACAGATCAAGGCGATGGTGCTGATGGAGCTCGGTACCGACATGGCCTCGGCACTGGCGGCGGAGGCGGTGCTTGCCACAGCCGCCTTCGGCTTGCCGACGCTGCTGATGGGTGCCCTGTTCAGCCACCTGAGCACACAGGCGCGGGCCGGCGGCATCGACTTCGGTCGCTGCCTGGGGGCCAACACGCTGGGTGCCGCTGCAGCACCGCTGCTGTTCGGCGTGCTGCTGGTGACCGCGCTCGGGCCGAAGTTCGCGCTGCTGATCGTCGCGGGGGGTTACCTCGCGCTGCTGTCGCCGCGCACCTTGCGCCAGCCGATCGCCTGGCTGCCTGTGAGCGCGGTGCTTGCCACCGCGCTGTGGGCGCCACCACTCGCCTTCGTCGACGTGCCCGAAGGCGGCAGGGTGGTCAGCTACCGCGACGGTGCCACGGCCTCGGTCAGCGTGGTCGAGGACGCCGATGGCGTGGCGTGGCGCGGCTGCGCATCGACAACCGCCAGCAGGAAGGCAGCAGCAGCAGCCTGTTGGCCGATGCACGGCAAGCGCTGCTGCCGCTGCTGCTGCACCCAGCCCCGCAGCGCGCACTGTTCCTCGGCCTGGGCACCGGCGTGACGGCCTCCTCGGCCGCGCAGGAAGCCACGCTGCAGGTCGATGCGGTGGAGCTGCTGCCGGAAGTGATCACCGCCTCGGCGCAATTCGCACAAGCGGTCGGCGATGGCAGCGTCAACCCGCGCTTGCACCTGATGGCCGCCGACGCGCGACGCTATGTGCGCAGCGCCAGCGTGCACTACGACCTGATCGTGTCCGACAACTTCCATCCGGCACGCAGCGGGTCCGGGGCGCTGTACACCGTCGAGCACTTCCGCGCGGTGCGCGATCGGCTGAGTGATTCCGGCGTGTTCTGCCAATGGCTGCCGCTGCACCAGCTCGACCTGAACACGCTGCGCAGCATCGTGCAGTCGTTCATGGCCGTCTATCCGAACGGCGCGGCGATGCTGGCGACGAACAGCCTCGATACGCCGGTGCTGGGCCTGGTGGCGCGGCGCGACGCGGGCCGCTTCGGCCTGCAGCAAGTGCGCGACCGGCTGCGCAACCATCGGCTGCCGCAGCGGCTGGAAGATTTCGGGCTGGCCGACGATCTGGCCTTGCTCGGCAGTTTCATCGCCGGCCCGCAGGCACTGGCCCGGTTTGCCGGTGATGTACCGCTGAACACCGACGACCGACCGGTCGTCGCCTACCGCGCGCCTCGCCTCACCTACGCGCCCGACTCCCAGCCCCGCGAGCGGCTGTTGTCGCTGCTGCAGCAGCTGACGGTAGAGCCGGGCGAAGTGGTCGATGCGGGTGCGGACGAGGCCTGGTCGCAGCGCTTGGCGGCTTACCTCAAGGCGCGCGATCGCTTCATTGCCGTGGGGCAAGGCGTGCAGCCCTCGACCGATCTGCAACAGATGCTGTCGCAGGTGCGCGAGCCGCTGCTGGACGTGCTGCGTATCAGCCCGGACTTCCGACCGGCTTACGATCCACTGCTGCACATGGCGATGGCACTGGCGCGCACCGACACCGTCGGTGCACAACAGCTGTTGTCGGCGTTGCGGCAAGCGCAACCGGCCAGGCCCGAAGCCGCGCTGGCAGCGGGCCGGCTGAGCACCCAGTCACCGTGAGCGGCGCCGCTGGCAGCGCAGCAGCCGCGCGCACACGAGTCCGAACGGATCAGGCGGGACACACCTTCTTGTCGTGAAGGCTTCACCGCCCGCGTCTAGGCTGCTTCGTTTTCGCCTGGAGTCGCCATCGTGTTGATCAGGATGCAGGAATGAGCAGGCTTGCACAGGTGCGCCAGATCACGCGAAGGAGTCACCATGCCGCGAGGATCACGCAGGCCGGCGTCGCGCTGGTTGTGCTCAGCGCACTGATCGCCTGCGGCGGCCACACGGACCCGACGATGACAGAGGCCCCGATCAGCAACGCCTCGACATTTCGCGCACCCGCCGATACGCCAGCATCCCAACGCCTTCCGTTGCGAAGCAGTGCAGTTGCTGCTGCAAGCGCCTCAACGGTGAGGGCATCGCCACGTGGCGTCTTGCTGACGGGCGTGTCGGGCTCGAATGCCTATGCAGCGCTGAGCATGTGCGTCCTTGATTCGCCAGCGTCGTCCCAACCGGCGACATCGGCACCGCATACAACATCGCTCACCGGCCTCATCGACCTCTCGGCCACCGTGGGCCAAGTCAATGCTGCGCTGAACGCTGCCGGTGCGCGCATCGTGGCGATGCGACCCGGGCACACCGCGATCGAGATCGAGTTGGCCGATGCGGTGGGAACAGCAACGCTGCGGGACGCGGCGGCACGCTTGATGGCCAGCCGCGCCTTCCAATGGGTTCAAGGGCCGGAGTTACCGGCTGCGCCGCTCGCGCTGGCCGTCGATCCTGCGGCGTCCGAGCCCATCGACGATCACGCGCCGCCGCCTTGAACACATCACGGCAGCTCGGTGGCCATCACACTTCGACAACAGGGTTCGAAACCATGAAGACAGCCATCGATCGACGTCACGTCTTGCACGCAGGTATCGCTGCCGGGGTGTCCCTGATCACGCCGCGGGCCAAGGCCTGCGAGTTCTTCACCCGGAACCTGAGGATCATTCACCCGTGGTCACGCGCCACGGGCGAGGATTCCACCTCGGTTGCGGTGTGCATGACCTTCACGGACGTGATGGCGAACGATCGTCTGATCGGCGCGGAATCGCCGGTGTGCTCAGGCGCCGAGATGGGCGGCGAGGGAGCGCAGCCGTTCGTCGACATCCTGATCCCGGAAGGCCAGACCACGGTGCTGAGCGAAGCCGGCACCCATCTGCGGCTGGTGGGTCTTCAACGTGAATTGCCCGCCGGCCGGGAATACCCGCTGACGCTGATCTTCGAGATTGGTGGCCCCGTCTCCGCGAGGCTCACCATCGATTACAAGCGTTTCGGCTGATCGCCTCAGGCCACCTTCTTGCGGCGACCGGCAGCGCCCAACGCGGCAGCGCCGAACGGGAACAGCAGCAGCGCGGCAGGCAGTGGCACGGCGTTGACCGTGACGTTGTCGTAAGCGATAAAGCCGCCGTTGTCGCCGAACACAATCGAGCGACCCGCGCCGACGAAATTCACCGATGCCAGGCTCCAGGTGTCGAACACCACGTCAGCATCGGCGTTCGGGGCCAAGGTCACCGAGCCCAGCAGGATTCCTGTGCCGTTGAAGCCATCGAACACGCTGACCGTCGTCGGCGTTGTCAAGTTTGTTTTCGACGAGTAGTAGAACTCGACGCTTCCGACGAAGCCGCTGTTGACGTTGGCGGTGGCCGCAACGTCCGGCGCGAAGAACACGGTACCGTTCGTCGGCGCACCCGAGTAGTAAGTGCCACCTGGGCCGGCACCCAAACCATCGTTGGACAGGGCAAGCGCTGACGGGCTGAAACTGATTCCAAAGTTGGGGCCGGCGCCGCCGTTGTAATAATTATCTACGGCAGCAAAGCTTGTAGCACCTTCGAAATCAACAGTAACCAAGGCCGAGAATTCCGGCGACGCCTAAACAATACTTACGGCGGCTGCAATAAAAGGTATTAACTTCATTTCAATTCTCCAGGGGTAAAAGTCGGACAACCCAACGGTTGCGGTGTGGTGCGCGGAGTCTAAACGCGCTTTTCCGCCGCCGACAAGGCCCTGAAAGCATCGATCTGTCCACTAAATTTTCCCGTTTGGTGCTTCACTTTCATCATGTCGTCATTAAGTCAGACCACCCCTTCCGATCAGGCCATGGGGTAATTACCTGCGTGGATTAAATCTATTTCCAGATAGTCCGAAATAGCCGGGTCAAAGGATTATCTTTCGAGCATGTATTGTCACGCCACGGTCGTTTTGAGTGATTAACCTCGAAAAGCAAGTCCATACTGGTCGAACCAGTTCAGCTTGAATCTTTTGCCCCGACACACCACACCACCCCAGGAGCAGTTTCAATGAAACGCACGTTTGCAAAAAGTCAGATCGCCCTCGCTGCGGTCGCGGCGCTCGGCGGCACCGCCTTGAGCATGGCGCCCACCGTGGCCAGCGCGGCCAAGACCGCCGGCCAGTACGTTGCTGGCGACTTCCACAACCACACCACCTGCTCCGACGGTGCGATCTCGATGCAGAAGCTGGTGCGCAAGTCCACAGGCACCACAGCCAACGGCCAGCCCGACGGCTGGGGCCTCGACTGGTTCGTGCAAGCCGGTCACGGCGGCAACGGCAACCGCAACTGCACGCTGGCTGAAGATGCCAGCTTGGCCACGCCGGCCTACCCAGTGACCGCCCAGGGCCCGACCACCACGTGGCAGAGCACCACGCCTGCAGTTGCCCCGAAGGGACTCGTTTCGGGTACCTCGCCCAACCAGGTCATGTGGCGCTGGCAGTCGATCCAGGAGTTCCAGTACCCGATCATCGAATACCTCTCTGCCCAGAAAAACGTGCCGCTGTTCATCGGGGTGGAATCGGTGGTTGCCGGTCACGAGCACACATCGATGTCGGTCATCACCGGCCAGATCCCTCTGGCGCTTGACTCCTACACGCTGCCCACCACGCCGGTGATCGCCGCCAACACCAGCCGTTACGCCGCGCTGGGCAACGCGAACGCTCTTGCGCAGTGGGAGTACTGCTTCGACCGTAACGACGTCGACACCAGCCGCGGCAACACCGCGGTGGGCAGCGGCGTCGGCAAAAACTGGAACTGCTCGGTCACCGGCAGCCTGAACGCCGCCGACCCGAGCTGGAACGCCACCGCGCAGAAGTTGATCCCGGCCGGCGGCGTTGGCACCGGCACCAAGGGCCACCTGAAGACCGTTGAAGCGGTGAAGTGGATGGCGCAGAACCACCCGAACGGCAGCTACTACATCCCTGCCCACCTTGAGCGTGCTGGCCCGTTCAATCCGGACGGCAACAATGGCTTCAACGTTGAGCACCTGCGCGACTTCAACAACGCTGCGCCGAACGTGGCCTTCGGTTTTGAGACGCAGCCCGGCCACGGTGCATCGGGAAACCGCGGCGAGTACCAGCCGAACCGCCAGACCATCCAGGGCGTGCTGACTGACTCGGTCGGCACCACGACCTACGGCGGCACCGGCGTCTACGGCGCCCAGGTCGGCGGTGTGTGGGATGCGCTGCTCGGTGAGGGCCGCAACTACTGGTTCTTCGCGGGTTCTGACTGGCACAACCGGGGCATCTTCGGACCGGACGACCGCCGTACGACGCAGGACTTTCTACCGGGCGAATACCAGCGCAACTACACGATGGTGCGCAACGGCACCGACAAGCTGCGGCCACAAACCATCGTCGACGGCCTTCGCACGGGTAACAACTTCGCCGCCAGCGGCCAGCTGATCGACCGTCTGGCGTTCATCGCATGCGCTTCGTACCCCGGCCTCGGTGCGCGCACCAACGCGTCGGTCGAAGCGCTGGCTGTTACCGCGGCGACGACCAACACCGACATCGACAAAGCCGGCTGCTCAACGATGGGCGAGAAGCTGGTCGCGCGTCCAGGTGCCGACATCGTGGTGTCGATCGTGGTGCGTGACCCGTCGGGGACCAACAATTCACCCTACAGCTTCCCCAACCCGTCGTTGGCGCAGATCAGCGTCACTCAGCCCTTGAATGCTCCTGTGCTGGACCACATCGATGTGATCCGCGGGCTGGTAACGGGATACCAGACGCCCGGTACGCCGGGCTACTCGGGAGCTTGGCCGACCAACACCGCGTGGCTGAACTACAGCACCGGGGTCACGGCCGGTCTCGGTGCGGTGCCCGCAGCTGCCAAGAACACCACCGCCGGAGCCATCAAGACGTTCGACAACACAGGCTCCGCAAGCGGCTGGACGACGGTGGCCGGCAACACGGACTACAAGAAGATGACCTTCCGCATCCCAGCGGTCGCCGCATCCCAGTACGTTCGCCTGCGCGGCACCAACCTCCCGGCATTGGTGCTTTATGAGACTGATGCCGCCGGAAACCCACTGACCGACATCTTCACGAACGCCAACGACACGACGCTGCTGCGCATCCCTTGCACGACTGTGCACAGCACTGGCAACCAGTTCGACGGCTGCCCGGATCATTTGGCAACGGCCACAGGAACGAGCCCGATCGTCGGTCAAAAGGCAGTCTCGTATGACGTCGCTGCTTGGGCCGACCTCTGGTTCTACAGCAACCCGATCTACGTTTAGGTAACGAGTTCGACTGCGGTCGCCGGCATCCACTAAACCCGGCATCTTCTCCTTTGCCTTTGGGCGCCGTGCGGCAACGCGCGGCGCTTTTTTCATGGCCGTGTGACGGCGATCGTCTTGGTTCTGACTTGCACGCGGCCTAGCATCGGCGAGCAACAAGCCAGCGAATGGCAACGCTCGCGTCGTCATCGCCACATGGGCCGGCATTGCTGCTTGCGGCCAGACTCATTCATCCCCGTTTCGTTCACCCCCCTCAAACCAACATGTCCACTCCGTTGACCAGCCCCGTCGCCAAAAACCTCACGCCCGCACCTCGACCCACCACCTGGCCGAACTGGTTGCGCGAGCCACTGCTGCACTTCGTGCTGCTGGGCGGCGTGCTGTTCGCCACCGACCATGTGCTCGTCACCCGCGAGGACGACCCCCACACCATCGTCGTGGGCGCAGAGGTGGACCGCGAAGCCCGCGATCTGTTCAAGGCCTCGAGCGGCCGTGAGCCCAAGGCCGACGAATTGAAGGCCTTGCGCGAACGCTGGGTCGACAACGAAGTGCTGTACCGCGAAGGCCTGGCGATGAAGGTCGACCGGGGTGACACCGCGATCCGCGAGCGGGTGATCTTCAAGGCGCTGAGCGTGGTCGATTCGAACGTCAAGCTGCCCCGGTACGACGACAAGACACTGCGGGACTGGTTCGACAGCCATCGCGCCAAATACGACGAGCCCCCACGCTTCGACTTCCAGGAAGCGGTGCTGTCGGGGGAAAACAATGAATCCACAGTGCGGGCATTCGTCGACACATTGAACAACGGCACCCCGGGCGATGCCAAGGCCGGATTGCGGGTCTTCAAGGGCCGGCCCCGCAGCAACCTGGAGCAAAGCTACGGGCCGGAATTCGCCAAGGCGCTGGAAGCGGCGCCGGCCAGTGAATGGCGCCCATTGCCCAGCCGGGACGGATGGCACGCCATGCGCCTGGAGTCGATCACGCCGCCCAAGCCAGCCGTGTTCGAGGCCTTCCAAGGCGTTGTGTTGCAGGACTGGACCGATGCCGTGCTGGCCGATCAGCGCACGGCCGCGGTGCGTGCGATGGGCCAGAAGTACAAGCTGCTGATCGAGGGTGAAGCGAAATGAGCGGCTGGTTGCGCGGCCTGCTGTTGGCAAGCCTGGCGCTGCTGAGCGCGGCGGCGGGCGCCCACGAGATGAGCATGGCGGAGATGGAACTGCGCGAAACCTCGCGCGGCGATTTCATCTGGCAGTGGACGGCCACCAACGACCGGGTGGGGTCGATCGACCTGACACCACAGTGGCCGGACGGCTGCCGCGCAGAAAGCAATGTGGTGCGCTGTGGCGAAGCCGGCATGTCCGGCACGCTGACGATCGACGGCGTGGGCAAGCGCTATTCGGCGGCCATCGTGAAGATCCACTGGCTCGATGGCCAACTTCGTGCCTACACCCTGACCGGTGGCCAGCCATCGGTCCATCTGTTCGGCTCGGCCGACGACCAGCGCGGCATGGGCGAGATCGCATCGGCCTACACCGTGCTCGGCGTCGAGCACATCCTGACCGGCTTCGATCACCTGATGTTCGTCGTCGGACTGCTGTTTCTGGTCGGCTTCAACAAACGGCTGGTGCTCACCATCACGGCCTTCACCGTCGCCCACAGCCTCACGCTGGCCAGCGCTGCGCTGGGGCTGCTGACACTTCGTCCACCGCCGGTGGAGGCGACGATTGCGCTGTCGATCATGCTGGTGGCGAGCGAAGCACTGCGCGAGCGTGAGACGCTGGCGCGCCGCTGGCCTGCCCTGGTCGCGTTCCTGTTCGGGCTGGTGCACGGACTGGGGTTTGCTGGCGCGCTGAGGGACATCGGCTTGCCCGAGAACCACCTGCCGATCGCGCTGCTGACGTTCAACGTCGGTGTCGAGATCGGGCAGTTGTTCACCGTGGCCATGGCATGGATCATCTACCGAACGGTGCGCCGGTGGCCGATCGTGCCGCAGGCGCGGCTGGCGACGCTGTATGTCATTGGAACCATGGCCGCCTTCTGGTCCTGTTCTCGCATCGTGACCATGCTCGGTTGAATCGAGGATTCGGCGCGACTCGCCGAATGACGAGTGACCCACCGGCCCGTGCGACGATCGGTTCTGCGGCATCCTCGGCAAGATCACATCGCCTGCAGCATTCCGATGAGCACCACACGGCGACAGTTCCTGCACACCTCCACCGCTGCGGCACTCGGCAGTTCGTCAGGCTGGTGGCAACGTGCCCATGGCGAAGAGCCAGCCGCCGAGCCGGTGACGCCTGCACCCACTGGATCTCCGCGTTTCGATCTCGGCATTGCCTCCGGCAGCCCCACGGCGCGCAGCGTCGTGCTGTGGACGCGGCTGACCGGTGCAGACCTGCCGCCTCAGGTTCAGGTGCGCTGGGAGTTGGCGCACGACGAGGGCTTCAAGCACGTCGCCGCACATGGCACCGAGACCGCGGAGGCCACCTGGGCGCACAGCGTGCACGCCCAGCCCCGCGGGCTGGAGCCGGGGCGCTGGTACTGGTACCGCTTCGAGGCGCTGGGCGAGCGCAGCGCGACCGGGCGCACACGTACCGCGCCGCTGGCCGCATCCGGCGCGACGGCACCGCTGCGTTTCGCCATCGCGAGCTGCCAGCGCTACGACGCCGGGCACTATGCCGCTTGGCGCGATGTGGCGCAGCAGAACCTCGATCTGGTGATGTTCCTCGGCGACTACATCTACGAGACCGCCTCCAAGTCCAACCTTCCACGCCGCCATGAAGGAGGCGAGGCGCGCACGCTAGAGACTTACCGCGCCCGCTACGCCACCTACAAGCGCGACCCGCTGCTGCAGGCCGCACACGCCAGCGCCCCGTGGCTGATGGTCTGGGACGACCACGAGGTCGAAAACGACTACGCCCGGCTGCAGGATCCGCGCCTGGATCCTGATTTCCCGGCACGCCGCGCGGCGGCCTACCAGGCCTACTGGGAACACATGCCTTTCCCCACCTCGGCACGACCCCGGCTCGACGTGCCTGGCGGTGCGATGCGCATGAACGGGCGGCTGGACTGGGGCACGCTGGCGCGCATCCACCTGCTCGACGACCGGCAGCACCGCGACCCGCAGGTGTGCCCGCGGCCGGGCCAGGGCGGCTCGAACACGGTCACACCGGCAACCTGCCCTGCCCTGCTCGATCCGCGGCGCACCCTGCTCGGCACCGAGCAGGAGCGCTGGCTGGCCGAGGGCTGGGACCTGCAACGGCCCTGGAACCTGGTCGCGCAGCAGACGCTGATGGCGCGACATTCCTGGACCGACACCGCCGATGGCGGCGCTGGCTTGGGTGGGACTTACTGGAGTGATGGCTGGGATGGCTATCCGCTGTCGCGCAACCGGCTGCTTGGCACCGTGGCCGAACGGCGCGTCCCGGGAGTGGTCGTACTCGGCGGTGATGTGCACGCCAACTTCGTGGCCGACCTGAAAGCCGATTTCGACCGCCCCCAGTCGCCGACGGTGGCCACCGAGTTCTGCGGCACCTCGATCACCAGCCACGGCAAACCTCAGGAATTGCTCGACATGGCGCGTTCGTTCAACCCGCACATCCACATGAGCCGCAGCGACCAGCGCGGCTGCATGCTGTTCACGTTGAGTTCGAAAGAACTGCAGGTGTCGCTGCGAGTCGTCGACGATGTGAACGACCCGGCCAGCGCTGTGCACACCGGTGCGAGCTTTGTGGTCGAGGCCGGTCGGCCTGGCGCCGTTGCCACGTGACGATGCGCTGGCTGCGCCATGCCTTCGGGTTTCTCATTGCCCTGGTCATCCTGTTCGAGGAATGGGGCTGGGAGCCACTGCAGGCTGCGCTCGGGCGCCTGACACGCTGGCCGCCGCTGGCCTGGGTGGAGCGACAGCTGCAGGGCTTGCCGCCGTATGCCGCGCTGGCAGTGTTCGCAGTGCCGGGGCTGGCGCTGCTGCCGGTCAAGCTGGGCGCGCTGGCGTTGATCACCCGCGGCCACGCGCTGGGCGGCGTGCTGCTGATCGTGGTGGCCAAGCTGATCGGTACCGCCATCGTCGCCCGACTGTTCGCGCTGTTGCAACCGGCGCTGATGCAGCTGGGCTGGTTCGCGCGGGGCTACGCTCGCTGGACGGTGTGGAAAGCACACTGGATGGGCCGCGTGAGGGCGTCTGCGGTCTGGCAAGCCGCCACCCGGCTGCTGCGCCGGGTCAAGCTGGTGCTCAGACGTTTGCGTTGACCTGGCGCAAACCTGACGCCGTCACGCTTCGACACACTCAAGCCGTGCAGACGCATGCGATTCACCGTTTGCTGCACCCCTCTGGACAGGTGGTGACAAGCGGATGGCATTCACCCTCACAATTGGCCCCCTGTGGTATGGGTTGGCAAGGGAACGAGAGGTCTGTGGCATTCGGCGAGCCCCGCAGTGCGCACGCGGGACTCGCCCAATTTCGCATCCTCACCACCAGGAGATCCCATCAACAGTCCCGCTACGACCCGGCAACACCACAACGTGCCCGCCGACTTGAAGCACCCCCGCCTCAAAGCCTGGGTGGACCAAATCGCCGCGTTGACTGACGCAGCGGCTGTCTACTGGTGTGACGGCTCGCAAGCCGAATACGACCGCCTGTGCAACCAGCTGGTCGCAACCGGCACGATGAAGAAGCTGAACCCCGAGTTGCGCCCGCGCAGCTTCCTGGCCACCAGCGACCCGAGCGACGTCGCTCGCGTCGAAGACCGCACCTACATCTGCAGCCAGCGCAAGGAAGACGCAGGCCCCACCAACAACTGGATGGCGCCCGCCGAGATGCGTGCGTTGCTGCAGACCGGTCGTCCCGACGGAACCCCGGCCCTGTTCCGCGGCGCCATGACGGGCCGCACCTTGTACGTCGTGCCGTTCTCGATGGGCCCGCTCGGCTCACACATCTCGCACATCGGCGTCGAGTTGACTGACAGCCCTTACGTGGCCGTCAGCATGCGCACGATGACGCGCATGGGCCGTGCAGTCATCGACCTGCTGGGCACCGATGGCGAATTCGTGCCCTGCGTGCACACCGTCGGCGCGCCGCTCGAAGCGGGTCAGAAAGACGTGTCCTGGCCGTGCAACAACACGAAGTACATCGTCCACTACCCGGAAACACGCGAAATCTGGAGTTACGGCTCCGGCTACGGCGGCAACGCGCTGCTGGGCAAGAAGTGCTTCGCGCTGCGCATCGCGTCGACGATGGGCCGCGACCAGGGCTGGCTGGCCGAGCACATGCTGATTCTGGGCGTGACCAATCCGGCAGGCAAGAAATACCACGTCGCCGCCGCCTTCCCGAGCGCCTGCGGCAAGACCAATTTTTCGATGATGGTGCCGCCGGACGGCTACGTCGGCTGGAAGGTCACCACCGTCGGTGACGACATCGCCTGGATCAAGCCGGGCGTGGATGCCAACGGAGCGGGCCGCCTGTACGCCATCAACCCGGAAGCCGGCTACTTCGGCGTAGCGCCGGGCACCAACCACAAGACGAACCCGAACTGCATGGCCTCGCTGAAGTCCGACGTGGTGTTCACCAACGTCGCGCTGACCGACGACGGCGATGTCTGGTGGGAAGGCATGACCGACACGCCACCGGCGCACCTGATCGACTGGCAAGGCCGCGACTGGACGCCTGCGATCGCCAAGGAAAATGGCGTGGATGGAAAGCCCAGGCCTGCCGCGCACCCGAACGCGCGTTTCACCGTGGCGGCGGGCAACAACCCGGCGCTCGACGCGGAATGGGACAACGCGGCCGGGGTCGCTATCGACGCCTTCATCTTCGGTGGCCGCCGCTCGACGACGGTGCCGCTGGTGACGCAGGCGCGCACCTGGGTCGAAGGCGTTTACATGGCCGCAACGATGGGCAGTGAAACCACGGCGGCCGCAGCCGGCCAGCAAGGCATCGTGCGGCGTGACCCGTTCGCGATGCTGCCCTTCGCCGGCTACAACATGGCCGACCACTTCCAGCACTGGCTGAACATCGGCAACAAGCTAGCGGCCGGCGGTGCGAAGCTGCCGCAGATCTTCTGCGTCAACTGGTTTCGCAAGGGCGCCGATGGCCAATTCGTCTGGCCGGGCTACGGCGACAACATGCGCGCGCTGGAATGGATGCTCGGCCGTGTCGAGGGCACTGCCGGTGGCGACGACAACGTCTTCGGCGTCAGCCCGCGCTACGACGACCTGCGCTGGGAGGGCCTGAACTTCACCCGCGAGCAGTTCAAAAGCGTCACCAGCATCGACCGCGCGGCCTGGAAGCAGGAACTGGTCTTGCATGCAGAACTGTTCAAGCAGCTCGAATACCATCTGCCGCCGGAACTGTCGGCCACGATGGCGCGCATCGAGCAACGCCTCGCGGTCTGACGCCTCGCGGGCTTTCTCGACTGGGCTGCGACGGTGTCGCAGCCCATTTCTTTTTCTGTCTTTCGATCTTCAAGGACCTGGCATGGCCAACATTCATTTCATCGGCGGCGAAAAAGGCGGCGTGGGCAAGTCGCTGGTGTCGCGCCTCGTCGCGCAGTACCTGATCGACAAGGAGTCGCCCTTTCTCGGCTTCGACACCGACAGCTCGCACGGCGCGCTGCTGCGCTTCTATGCCGGCTTCGCGTCGCCGGTGCTGATCGACCGCTACGAGGCCCTCGACTCGATCATCGAAGCCGCCGTCGAGCAGCCCGATCGCCGCATCCTGGTCGATCTGGCCGCGCAGACGCACGACCCGCTGGTCACGTGGATGGACGAATCCGGGGTGCTCGACATGGCTGCCGAATCCGGCTTCACGATCACCTACTGGCATGTGATG
>JAYVEB010000013.1:0-7087 GCA_043749095.1 Burkholderiales bacterium
GCCCAACTCGCAGCTGGTCAAGGCCAATGGCTGGATCGAGGGCCTGACCATCCTGTCGATCATCCTCGGCGTGTTGCTCGGCGGGCAGCTGATCGGACACACCATCTCCAGCCGCCTGCTGGCCTTCGATTTCCCCTGGATCGATACCGGCATCGACACGCCGCCCGAAGCGGCAATCGCCTTCATGGTGGGGCTCTATGCGCTGGCGGCCGCCTTCAACCTGCGCATTCCCCGCACCGAAGCGCCCTTGCAGCCGATCGCCCACAGCCTGATGGGCCTGGTGCGCGATTTCCACACCTGCAATGTGCGCCTGTGGAACGACAAGCTGGGCCAGATTTCGCTGGCCACCACCACCTTGTTCTGGGGTGTCTCGGGCAATCTGCGCTACATCGTGCTGGCCTGGGCGGGCGTGGCGCTGGGTTACGAAACCACGCAGGCGTCGGCGCTGGTTGGCGTCGTCGCCATCGGCACCGCGGCCGGCGCGGTGGCCGCCTCGCTGCGCATGCGGCTCGACCAGGCGACCTGGGTCATTCCACTGGGCATCGCGATGGGGCTGCTGGTGCTGGGTATGAACTTCATCACTCAGGTGTGGATCGCGGTGCCGTTTCTGATCCTGCTCGGTGCGCTGGGCGGCTTCCTGGTGGTACCGATGAATGCGCTGCTGCAACACCGTGGCCACAACCTGATGGGCGCCGGCCGGTCGATCGCGGTGCAGAACTTCAACGAACAGGCGTGCATTCTCGGCCTCGGCGCGCTGTATGCCGGCATGACGAAGCTGGGCCTGTCGGCGTTCGGTGCGATCTCCATCTTCGGCGTGCTGGTGGCGGGGCTGATGTGGCTGATCCGCCGTTGGCACCAGCGCAACTGCATCAACCACCGCGTCGAAGTCGATCACCTGCTCGCCTTGGCGCGCAGCGACCAGCACTGAACGGCTCGGCGCCCATCGTCGCTCGCTGGGCGGCGCTTGCACTGGTGTTCAACTCGCTGGTTTGGGGGCTGTCGTGGTGGCCGTTTCGGCAACTCGAAGCGCACGGGCTGCACCCGCTGTGGGCCACTGTGATGGTCTATGTCCCGACGGTGCTGGTGATCGTGGCGGCGCGTCCCCGCGCCATCGCTCAGCTGCTGCGCGAGCGCTCGCTGTGGGTGGTGATGCTGGCGGCCGGCGCCACCAATGCTGCTTTCAACTGGGCCACCGTCATCGGCGATGTGGTGCGGGTGGTGCTGCTGTTCTACCTGATGCCGCTGTGGTCTGTGCTGCTGGCGCGCTGGTTGCTGAAGGAATCATTGACACCGGTGGCCGGCATCCGGATGGCGCTGGCCTTGATTGGTGCGGGCATCGTGCTCGGCGCGCCCGGGGCCGGTGACGTGCCGGGGTTGCCGTTGCCGCAATCGCTGGCCGATTGGCTGGGCTTGCTGGGAGGTTTTACCTTTGCGCTGAACAACGTGATGCTCAAGCGCGCAGCCGACCGGCCCGAGGAAGGTCGTGTGCTGGCGATGTTCGTGGGTGGTGCGCTGGTCGCCGGGGCGCTGGCGGCCGTGCTCAGCGCCCAGGGCAGCATCGCATGGCCGCTGGCGAATGGCGCTGCGCCCCGTCCGTGGTGGGTGCCTGCACTGGTGCTGACCTTGAGTGCGCTGTTCCTGTGCAGCAATCTCGCGCTGCAGTTCGGTGCCGTGCGGCTGCCGATGCACGTCAGCTCGGTCCTAATGCTCAGCGAGGTGCTGTTCGCTGCGGTGTCGGCAGCGCTGCTGGGCGCGGGTCACGTCACCGGCAGCCTGCTGGTGGGCGGCGCACTGATCGTGTTGACCGCGGTGTGGGCCGCGCGCGAACCCACGCATTGAGCGGCAGTCACGCACGCTGCACTGCTACGGTCTCGGCGCGGATTGGCCCCGGCGATACGATCCAGCTTTGTGTACCTTGCCTTGGTGGCGGGGTGTTGTTCCCTACCTGAGAGCTCCCATGAATGCACCCAGCGCCACCGCTTTCGAATTCGACGCCACCGCGATCGGCGGCACGCCCAGCCCCTTGTCGGCGCAGCGCGGTCGCGTGCTGCTGATCGTCAACACCGCCAGTGCCTGTGGTTTCACGCCGCAGTTCGCCGGACTCGAAGCGCTGTGGAAGGCCTACGGGGAGCGCGGCCTGACGGTGATCGGTTTCCCCTGCAACCAGTTCGGCTCGCAGGATCCGGGCAGCAATGTGGAGATCGGCAGCTTCTGCCAGAAGAACTATGGCGTCAGCTTCCCGATGATGAGCAAGGTCGATGTCAATGGCGCCTCGGCGCACCCGCTGTGGAAGTGGCTGACCGCCGAAGCCCCCGGCCTGCTGGGCATCAAGGCCATCAAGTGGAACTTCAGCAAGTTCCTGGTCGGCCGCGACGGCCAGGTCATCAAGCGCTATGCGCCCACCGACACGCCGGCCTCGCTGAAGGCCGACATCGAGGCCGCGCTGTCGGCGTGAGTGCCAAGCCGGAGCTGCAGCCCTTTCCCGTCCTCCCGCTCATTACGCATCCCATGTTCGAACACATTGCTCCGTACGCTGGCGACCCGATCCTGACGCTGAACGAGTCGTTCGGGCGCGACCCGCGGGCGCACAAGATCAACCTGTCGATCGGTATCTACTTTGACGATGCCGGCAAGCTGCCGGTGATGGGCGCGGTGCGCGAGGGCGAAACCGCGATGCTGCAAGCCATCGGTGCGCGGCCCTACCAGCCGATGGAGGGTGCCGCGAACTACCGGCTCGCGGTGCAGCACCTGCTGTTCGGCCCGGCCCATGAAGCCGTCACCAGCGGCCGAATCGCGACGGTGCAGACCATCGGCGGCTCGGGTGGCCTGAAGGTTGGCGGCGACTTCCTCCAACGCTACTTTCCTGATTCGCAGGTCTGGGTCAGCGACCCGACCTGGGACAACCACCGCGCGATGTTCGAAGGCGCCGGTTTTGCGGTGGACACCTACCCGTACTACGACGCAGCCACCGGCGGCTTGAAATTCAGCGAGATGCTGACGGCTTTCCGCGCGCTGCCCGAGCAGAGCATCGTGCTGCTGCACGCCTGCTGCCACAACCCGACCGGCGTCGACCTGAGTGCAGAGCAGTGGGCCGAACTGATCCCGCTGATCCGCGCACGGCGGCTGATTCCGTATGTGGACATCGCCTACCAGGGCTTCGGCGACGGTATCGACGAAGACGCCTTCGCGATCCGCGCGTTGGCCGAGGCCGGCATTGCGTTTTTCTGCGCCAGTTCGTTCTCGAAGAGCTTCTCGCTGTACGGTGAGCGCTGCGGCGCCTTGAGCGTGGTCTGCCCGAACGCCGCCGAAGCCGAGCTGGTGCTCGGTCAGTTGCGCGCCACGGTGCGCAAGAACTACAGCAGCCCGCCCACCCACGGCGGGCAGATCGTCGTCCGCGTGCTGCAAACCCCGGCGCTGCGCGCCCAGTGGGTGGCCGAGCTCGACGCGATGCGCGACCGCATCCATGCCATGCGCCAGCGCCTGCACGCGGTGCTCAGCGCCAAGCTGCCGGGGCGCCACTTCGACTACTTTCTCACGCAGCGCGGCATGTTCAGCTACACCGGGCTGAGCCCCGCGCAGGCCGACCGCCTGCGCGAGGAACATGCCGTCTATGTGCTGCGCTCGGGTCGCATGTGCGTGGCCGGCCTGAACTCATCGAACGTCGAGGCGACGGCGGTGGCGATGGCGTCGGTGCTGGCCGGATAGCCGGCAAAAAAGCGTCAGCGGGGTGGTCCCCGCTCAAGTCAGCGGCCCGAGGTGCCGAAATGGTGCCAAGAGGCGTGTATTCACGACGCTTGGTTTGCCCATGAAATCTGACACCGTCATCGAAACCATCGAAGTCGCCGCGTTGACCATCGGCATGCACATCCACCTGGACGGCGGGTGGATGTCGCATCCGTTTCCGCGATCCAGCTTCAAGATTTCCAGCCTGGACCAGATTGCGACGTTGCGCTCGCTGGGCCTGCAACGCGTGCGCTGGAGCCCCCAGGACAGCGACTTCAGCCACAGCACCGGTCGCTGGGACACGGCCAGTCTGCTGCTGGCCGCCGGCGCAGACCCCACCGCAGAACCTGCGGTCTCCGACACCCCGGACGCACCGACGGACGCGACGCCCGAACCCACTGCCGAGGTCGCGCCAGCGGATGCCGCGCCGACCCCGCAGGATCTTCACCGCGCCGCGTTGGCCGCCCAGCGCGCTGCGCTGACCGCCTGCGAACGCCGTTTCGCCGACGCCGCGCGCGCCGCCAAGCAGGTCTTCGACGGCGCCGCCGCCCAGCCGGTCGCTGCCCGCCACAGCGCGCAGGCATTGACCCAGCAGCTGGTCGACCAGATGATCGGCAGCCAGGAGTTGTGCATCCGGCTGCTCAGCGAAGGGGCCGGCGACAAGGCCAGCGCCCACGCGCTGAACGTCACCGTGATCTCGCTGCTGATGGGCCGCACCTTCAACCTCAGCGAGGCCGAGATGCTCGACCTCGGGCTGGGCGCGCTGCTGCACGACGTCGGCAAGGCTGAGCTGCCGGAGCGCTTTCGCCACCGCGAAGAGCACTTCAGCGCGGCCGAGCACAAGCTCTACGAAACCCATGTTGCGCTCGGCCTCGCTCAGGCGCGGCGCATGGAACTGACGCCGGGTGCGTCGCTGGTCATCGCCCAGCACCACGAACACATCGACGGCAGTGGCTTTCCGCTGAAGCTGCAAAGCGACCGCACCACCGTGCCGTCGCGCATCGTGGCCCTGGTCAACCGTTACGACAAGCTGTGCAACCCAGCCAACCCCAGCAAGGCGATCACCCCGCACGAAGCGGTGGCGCTGATGTTCGCGCAGGGCAAGAACAAGTTCGACCCAGCCATCCTCGGCGCCTTCATCAAGATGATGGGCGTGTATCCGGCGGGCTCGGTGGTTCAACTCACCGACGACCGTTATGCGATGGTGGTCGGGGTCAATTCCTCGCGGCCTCTGAAGCCCAAGGTGCTGGTGCACGAGGCCGGCGTGCCGCGCGACGAGGCGCTGGTGCTCGACCTTGAAACCGTCAGCGGCCTGGGCATCCGGCGCAGCCTGAAACCGATCGCGCTGCCGGCCCGCACGCTCGACTACCTGTCGCCCAGGCCCCGGGTGAGCTATTTCTTCGAGCCAATCCAGGACGGCGGGACGCTGGCGTGAGGACGTCGCCAAATTCGCCGCCCACCTCACAGGTGCCTGCACCCGTGGTGCCAGCGCGCCGTGTGCGCAGCGGCGACGGGCCCGCGGGTTCGCCGTCGATGAACCAGCGTGCCATCGAGGCCTGGCTGATGCCGCCGCGCGCGCTGATCGAAGGCCTGCTCGGCGCGGTCTGGCTGGTCGATCCTGAGAGCCTGCGCATCGTTGCTGCGAATGCCGCTTGTGGCGGCTTGCTCGATGTCGATGCGGCCAGCCTGTGCGGGCAGGACATGCTGAGCCTGGCCGCCACGCCGGAAGACATGGCGTTCTGGCAAGAGGCCGCCCTCGGCTGGGCCGACAGCGTCGAGTCGCACAGCTGGGTGCGGCGTGCCGGTGGCGAACTGGTGGCGGTGCTGCGGCGCGTCAGCCGGGTGATGCTGTCGGCTGACAAGGCGCTGTTCATGGTCGTGATGCACGACCGCAGCAGCGAGCGGCGTGCGGAGGATGAATTGTCCGACCGGTTGGCCGAACTGGCGGCGACGCTGGAATCGACCCACGACGGCATCCTGGTCACCGACACCAACGGACGCATCCGCAATTTCAACCAGCGTTTCGCTGCGCTCTGGGAATTGCCCGACAGCCTGCTGGTGCAGCGCGACGACGACGCCATCCTGTCGTGGATGTTGCGTCGGGTGGTTGAGCCCGCCGAGTACATGCGCCGGCTGGCGGCCATCGATGGCGTGCCGCAGATGCAGGCCAGCGACACCGTGACGCTGATCGGTGGCCGGGTGCTCGAACGCGTGACGCTGCCGCAGTGCAGCCGCGGCAAGACGATCGGCCGGGTCTATTCCTTCCGTGACATCAGCGAGCGCCTGGAAGCCGACCGGCGCATCGAAACCCTGTCTCACACCGACGCGCTGACCGGCCTGCCCAACCGCCGCACGCTGCTCAGCCGCATCGATTACGCGCTGGCACTGGCGCAGCGCGAAGGGGTGCCGTTCGCGCTGCTGTTCCTGAACCTCGACCGCTTCAAGCACATCAACGACACCCTCGGCCACGGCATGGGCGACCGTGTGCTGATCGAGGTCGCCGAGCGCCTGTTGCTCACCTTGCGGCAGGTCGACACGATCGCCCGCCTCGGCGCCGACGAATACGTGCTGCTGATCCATCAGGCCGATGCCGCCGGTGCCGAAGGCAGCGCGCGCCGCGTGCTCGATGCGATGCAGCGTCCGTTCACCCTCGACGATCTGAACTTCACCGTCACCTGCAGCGTGGGCATCTCGCTGCATCCGGGCGACGGCGGCACCGCCGACGAAATGTTGCAGGCCGCCGATGCGGCGATGAACGAAGCGCGCGAAAGCGGCCGGGCCGGTTTCCGATTCCACCAGGCGCGCGCCGAGGGCACGTCGAAACTGCGCACCCGCATGAAGCTCGACCATGCGATGCGCCAGGCGCTGGCCTCCGGTCGTTTCCGGCTGCACTACCAGCCGCAGGTCGACCTGAAGAGCGGCGAGATCGTCGGCGCCGAAGCGCTGATCCGCTGGCGCGACCCCGAACTCGGCGACGTGCCGCCGGTCGAATTCATTCCGGTGGCCGAGCGCAGCGGCTTCATCGTGTCAATTGGCAGCTGGGTGCTGCGCCAGGCGGTGCAGCAAGCGGCGATCTGGCGTGGGCAGGGGCGCCGTCTGCTGATGTCCATCAACGTCTCCGCGCTGCAGTTCCAGCAGGCCGACTTCGTCGACAACGTCGCGCGTGCGCTGGCCGAAGTGGGGCTGGAGCCGCAGTGGCTGGAGCTGGAATTGACCGAATCGATCCTGATCCGGGACGCACAGGAAGCGCTGCACCGCCTGCAGGCGCTCTCGGAGCTGGGTGTGAAGCTGGCGATCGACGACTTCGGCACTGGCTATTCGAGCCTGGCCTACCTGAAGCGCTTCCCGATCGGGCGGCTGAAGA
>JAYVEB010000014.1:0-7042 GCA_043749095.1 Burkholderiales bacterium
GACACCGTGATGGACAAGATGAACTATCCGCGCGGACTGATCCGTTTCTCCACACAGAACAGCGTGCTTGGCAACTGGTCCCGAAGCCGCACACTGAGCCGCGTGTTTCGGCCTCGTGTGCTGGTCTACAGCGCGGTGTTGGTAGTGCTTTGCGTGGCGTTGCTGGCAAGCCTGGTCTGGCGCACCCCGCTGAAGGTCGATGTGGTGCGAGATCGCGCGGCACTCTCGCGCATTGTGGCTGGGGGGCAGCTTGAAAATGTGTACCGCCTGCAGGTGATGAACGCCACCGAAACGACCCAGCGCTTTCGGGTGAAGGTCGACGGCCTCGATGGCGCCACCGTGGCCAGCCAGGCGGACTTCGAGGTCGGCCCGGCCGAAGCCCGCTGGCTGCCGGTCAGCGTGCAGATCGGCGCGGATGTGGCCCGCCGGCTCGGCAGTGGTGTGCACCCGGTGAAGTTCGAGGTCGAGAGCGTCGACGCGAGCGGCGACAAGTCCGAGGTGGAGGAGAAATCGACCTTTGTGGTCCCGCGTTGACCCGCATCTCTCAGGAGTGATTGTCATGGAGCAAATGCACAAACCCGCCAGCCCGATCCGACCCTGGTGGCGCGAACCGATGGTGTGGCTGGTGATCGGCGGCCCGGCCATCGTGGTGGTCGCCGCCATCGGCACCGGCATCGTCGCCTGGCGTGGCGCCGATCCGCTGGTGCTGGAGGCGCCGCCAGCACACGCCGCGCAGCCGAACCGTGCGCTCGAGCCTGCATTGACGGCCCGCAACCACGCGGCCACGCCGCACTGACCATGCGTGCCACGTTCGTCAGGCGCAGCCTGCAGATCCTGTGGCCGGCCTTCGCGATGGCCGGGCTGACGGAGATGCTGGTCTTCGCCGTGGTCGATCCGGGCGAGTTGCGCTGGTTCGGCAGCGAGGTGTTCGACTGGTCGCGCTCGGCGACCTACACCGTGAGCTTCCTGATCTTCTGGGGCTTGTTCGCCGTCGCGGGCGCGATCACCGTGCTGCTGGTGGTCGAGGAGCCGTCGGTTTGATCCGCGTCAAGGCCCACGTTTTCAGGCTGTTCAGAGTATGAGGATGACGATCGACCCCCTCACCGCCGACCGGGTGAGTCAGCTGCTGTCCAGGCTGGATGTGCCGGGGCCGCGCTACACCTCGTACCCCACTGCCGATCGCTTCGTCGAGACCTTCGATGCGGCGAGTTATGAGCGCGCCCTGCAGCAGCGTGCCAGCGAAGCCGCGGCGGGCGTGCGTTCGAAAGTTGCGGCGCCGCTGTCGGTCTATGTGCACATCCCGTTCTGCGAATCGATCTGCCACTACTGTGCGTGCAACAAGGTCGTGACGCGGCAGCAAGCGCGTGCGGGCGAGTACCTGCAGGCGTTGCAGCGCGAGATCGATCTGCATCTGGCGGTGCTCGGCCGGGGCCAGCCGCTGACCCAGCTGCATGTCGGTAGCGGCTCGCCGACCTTCCTGAACGATGATGAACTCGGCCAGCTGATGGCGGACTTGCGCGCGGCGTTCCCCATCGCGCCGGATGCCGAGGTGTCGATCGAGGTCGACCCGCGCACCGTCGATGCGCACCGGTTGCGGCATCTGGCCGCGCTCGGCTTCAACCGGCTCAGCTTCGGCGTGCAGGACTTCGACCCCGAGGTGCAGAAAGCAGTGCACCGCGACCAGCCCTGCGAAGCGGTCGCGGCGCTGATGCGGGTGGCCCGCGAGATCGGTTTCGAGTCGATCTATGCCGACCTGATCTACGGCCTGCCGCGGCAGACGCCGGCCACCTTTTCGCACACCATTGCGCAGATGGGCGCGTTGCGGCCCGACCGCATCGCGCTGTACGCCTACGCGCACCTGCCGGAATGCTTCAAGCCGCAGCGGCGCATCCACGCCCACGAGCTGCCAACCGCCGGTGAGCGGGTGCACATGCTGCGTGCGGCGATCAGCGGCTTCCAGGGCCTGGGCTACACCCACATCGGCATGGACCATTTCGCCTTGCCGAGCGACCCGCTCGCGGTGGCCAAGCGCGAGGGCCGGCTGCATCGCAACCTCCAGGGCTACAGCACGCAGGCCGATTGCGACCTGATCGGCCTGGGCGTTTCGGCGATCGGCAAGATCGGCCGCTGCTACAGCCAGAACGACAAGACGCTGACCTCTTATTACGACGCCATCGGCCAATCGCGGTTCGCCAGCATGCGAGGCCTGGTCCTCACTGACGACGACCTGCTGCGGCGCGAGGTCATCATGGCGCTGATGTGCCAGGGCCGGGTCGATTTCGATGCCGTCGAGCGGGCGCATCCGGTGCGCATGCGGGAGCGCTTCTCTGTTGAACTCGATCGCCTGCGCCCGTTGCAGACGCAGGGCCTGGTCAGCCTGGAGCCGACGGCGATCCAGGTCACGCCGCTCGGCTGGTATTTCGTCCGTGCGATCGCGATGGTGTTCGACCGCCACCTGGCGCCCGAGGCGCAACGCGATCCGCCGCTTGCGGGCTATTCCCGTGTGGTCTGAGCACCCGCCAGGCAGGCGTTCGACAGGCGGGCGATGGACATCCCGCTGATCGCCGCGGCCGGGCTGATGGGCCTGGCCGGTGCCCCGCACTGCGCGGCCATGTGCGGTGCCCCCTGCGCGGCGGTGACCCAGCGCTGTGGCACCACGCACCGCCACACGCTGATGGCGGGCTTCACGGTCGGTCGGCTGCTGAGCTATGCCGCAGGCGGTGCGGCAGTGGTGGCCAGCGTCGGTGCTGTGACGCTGCTGGGCAGCGCCGCGCCGGTGCTGCGCCCGCTGTGGACGCTGTTGCACATGGCGGTGCTGGGCCTTGGCCTGTGGCTGCTGCTGACCGGCCGCCAGCCGGCGTGGTGGTCGCGCCTCGGCGCGGCGCCGGTGGTGGCTGTGCCTGCGCACGGCTGGCAGCGCATGGCGGCGCCGTTGCGGGCGAGTGCCGCCGGTGGCCTGCTGCTGGCCCTGCCCTGCGGCCTGTTGCAATCGGCCCTGCTGATCGCTGCATTGGCGAGCACGCCGGTACAGGGTGCGCTGGCGATGGCCAGCTTTGCCGCCGCCTCGTCGCTGGGCCTCTGGCTGCCGGGTGCCGTCGGCGCACGCGGATCGAGCCGCCCCTCGACGAATGTGCTGATGCTGCGGCTGGCCGGTGCCACGCTGGCCATGGCGTCTGCCTGGGCGTTGTCGCATGACCTGTGGCACCGCGTGGCGGCGTGGTGCCAGTCCGCCTGATGGGCGGGGCTGCCGCAGAATGGCGGGGTGACAGAAACCATCCACATCGCCATCGTCGATGACGAGCCCGACATCACCCAGCTGCTGGCCGGCTACCTGTCGCGACAGGGCTTTCGCATCAGCGAGCTCGCCTCCGGGCATGCGCTGACCGCGCTGATGGCGACCGATCCACCCGATCTGGTGCTGCTCGACCTCGGCCTGCCTGGCGAAGACGGCTTCGCGATTGCCCGCACGCTGCGCGAGCACTGGCGCTGCGGGCTGATCATCGTCACCGGCCGCGGCGATGCGGTCGACAAAGTGGTGGGACTGGAAATCGGCGCCGACGACTACGTGACCAAGCCCTTCGATCTGCGCGAGCTGCTGGCGCGCATCAAGGCGGTGCTGCGCCGGCTGGCGCCCGCGGCCCCTGCGGCAAAAGCGCCTGTGCCGCCACGCGAGCGGCTGACTTTCGACCGGTGGGAGATCGATGTGGCCGCGCGGCAGCTCAGCAGCATCGACGGCCGGCAGGTCGCGCTGACCGCGGGCGAGTTCGACCTGCTGTGTGTGCTGGCGCGCCACGCCGGCCGCGTGCTGTCGCGCGACTTTCTGCTCGAGCAGACACGCGGTCGCGATGCCACGCCGTTCGACCGGACGATCGATGTGCAGATCGGCCGCCTGCGCCGCAAGCTCGATGACGACCCGGACGAGCCGCGACTGATCAAGGCCGTGCGCAGCGCCGGCTATGTGCTGGTTTCGGCGGTGACGCTGCGCTGAGCGCGGGAGCCTGCGCATGATCCTGCCGCTGTCGCCCCCGCCGAATCCTCCCAAGCCTGCCGAGGAGTCGATCTACCGGTCGCTGTTCGGCGCTTACCCGGACGCGCTGCTGCTGGTCGATGGCGGGGGCCGCATCGTGCTGGCCAACCCGGAGGCCGAGCGCCTGCTGGGCTACAGAGCTGGCGGGCTGGCGGGTCTGATGGTGGATGCGCTGGTCCCCGATGCCATTCGCCCGCGCCATGCGGCCTACCGCGAGGCCTACAGCCATCGGCCGAAGGCGCGCCCGATGGGCACGCAGATGGAGCTGGTGGCCCGGCGACGAGATGGCCGCGAGGTGATGGTGGAGATTGCGCTGAGCCCGCTGCAGATCGAAGGGGAACCTTTCGTCGTGGCGGCAGTGCGTGGCATCGAGGCCTACCCGCGGGTGCAGCAGGCCTTGCAGCGGGCGCGCTACAGCGAATTCGTTGCGCAGATGGGCCGGTTGGCGGTGGACACGCGCGATCCGCAGCTGCTGCTGCAACAGGTGCCAGCCGTCGCCGCCGATGCGCTGCAGATCGACTCCGCGGTCGTTTTCCTGCTCGACGCGACCCGGCTCGAGTTCGATGTCGCCGGTGGGGTTGGCTTGCTGGCCTGCGAGGGCCTGGGCAGCCGCTGTCCCAATCGGCCCGACACGCCTGCGGGTTTTGTGCTGGCCCAGGGCCATGCGGTGACGGTGGCCGACTTCCATGCGGAGCAACGCTTCGCCGTCCCACCGGACTACCTGGCCCACGGCCTGATCAGTGCGCTGGCGGTGCCGTTGGTGGACCGCGGGCAGATCGTCGGCGTGCTCACGGCGCGCGCGCGGCATGCAGAGCGCTTCGGCGCCGACGAGTTGCACTTCCTGGAATCACTGTCGAACCTGCTCGCCGCCAGCTTGCAGCGCTCGCAGAGCGAGGAGGCACTGAACCACGCACAGCGCATGGAAAGCGTGGGCCAGCTGACCGGCGGCATCGCGCATGACTTCAACAACCTGCTGACGGTGATCCAGGGCAATCTGCAGGTTCTGGAAGACCATCCCGCGCTGGCCTCCGACCCCGGGGCGCAGCAGATGGTCGCCGCGGCCGCCCGGGCCAGTCGGCGCGGTGCCGAGCTGACCGGCAAGCTGCTCGCGTTCTCGCGCCGCCAGCAGCTCAGCCCGACCGAGGTCGACGTGGCCGAGCTGATCGAGTCGCTGGCCGACATGCTGCGTCGCACGCTGGACCAGCGCATCCGCATCGAGGTGACCACCGGCGCGCGGGGCCTGCGCTGCCTGGCCGACGCCGGCCAGCTCGAATCCGCGCTGCTCAACATCGCGATCAACGCGCGCGACGCGATGCCCGAGGGCGGCACGCTGACCTTCTCGTGTGCCAGTTGCGCTGCGCTGCCAGCCGATGTGGCCGCCGACCTGGGGGATCGCGCGCAGGAACAAGCGTTCATTGCGATCGTGATCGGCGACACCGGCCAGGGCATGACCGACAGCGTGCGCGACCGGGTGTTCGAGCCCTTCTTCACCACCAAGGAACTCGGCCGCGGCACCGGGCTGGGCATGAGCACCGTCTATGGTTTCGTCAAGCAGTCGAAGGGCTCGATCCGGCTGAACACTGCACCCGGCGCCGGGACGCAGGTCGCGCTGTACCTACCGCGGCTGCGCGGTACGGCAGAGCTGGAGGGGCTTGCCGCCGATGCGGCCGAGGGCCTGCCTGCCGGACTCGAAGTGATGCTGGTCGAGGACGATGCGGATGTGCGCGCTGTGGTGCGGGAGTTCCTGCTGTCGCTGGGCTGCCGTGTCACCGAGTTCGAGGCCGCCGAGCCCGCGCTGTCCCACCTGAATGGCGGCGTGCGATGCGCATTGCTGTTGACCGACATCGCGCTCGGTGCCGGCATGCGCGGCACGGAACTGGCCCGCCGGGTGCAGGCCCGCTGGCCTTCCGTGGGGCTGCTGCTGATGTCCGGCTACTCGGCCGAAATGCTGCAGGCCCCCGATGGCAGTACCCTGCCGTGGGAGTTGCTGCGCAAGCCCTACGAACGCAGCGGACTGGCCCGCGCGATCGGGCGGGCACTGAAATCCCGTCCGGCCTGCGGGGACGCGCGCTGAAGGGCGCCGGCGGGCCGGCGCGTCGTTTCAGTGCAGCGTCGCTGCCAGGCTGCGCTCAACGAAGGCGCTGAGGGCGGCGACATCGGGGATCTCGACGTCGCGCCGGCCCTTCTCGGAGAAGCCGATCACCTTGTCGCGCGCCAGACGCGACAGCGCACGGCTGACCGTCTCCAGCGTCATCCCGAGGAAGTTGCCGATCTCCGCGCGCGTCATGCGCAGCGTGATGCAGTCGGTGCGCAGGCCGCGCTGTTCCAGGCCATCGGCCCAGTTCCGCAGGAAGTCGGCGACGCGCGCATCGGCCGACAGCGTGCACATCGCGAGCATCGAGTCGCGATCGCGGGCCAGCGCACGGCTCATCGCGCTGTGGACGGCGACCATCAGCTCAGGTCTCTGGCTGCAGCGTTCGAGCAGCGCCTGGTAGCGGATCACCCACACCTCGCCGGTGTCCATCGCGATCGCGTCGCAGCCGAAGGCGCCGTCGGCGATGCCATCGAAGCCGAGCCAGTCGCCCTTGAAATGCAGGCCGGCGACCTGTTCGCGACCATCGACGGACACGCCGACCGTCTTGAACAGCCCCGCATGCACCACGTACAACGCTTCGAAGGCGTCGCCTGCGCGGTAGACCCATTCGCCGGTCCGCACGACGCGTCGCACCACCGGCAACTCGCTGTCGATCAGCGCCAGCAACTGGGCGATCCGTTCGCCGGACGGCTGCGGGGCCGAGGCGAGCGCGGCGCGGCCGATGGCGGGGAGCGGGGACTTCATGACGGGTGTGGCGGCAGTGTGCACGGTGATTTCCTGGTCAGGGGCGGGAATGTTGTGCAGGCTAGGCCGCTGTGTTCAACGCCTGAAGAATGCGGCGAGCGGTTTGGTAAGGTCGGGTAAACCGTTGGTGAACAGCCCGGCGCACCCCACGGGAATCCTGCCCTGGAGACCTTGCA
>JAYVEB010000015.1:0-7000 GCA_043749095.1 Burkholderiales bacterium
GCCCTCGGCGCGGGTCTTCTTGTACATGTCGAGCAGGTCGGTGTACTGCGCTGCGCGGTGGCCGAACTTGACGCCATCGAAGCGGTTCAGGTTCGAGCTGGCTTCGGCCGGCGCGATGATGTAGTAGACCGGGATCGACAACTCGGTGCGTGGCAGGCTGACGTCGACCAGCGTCGCGCCCAGCCTCTCGAATTCGGCCAGCGCGGCACGCACCGCGCCATCGACTTCCGTGGCCAGCGCGGCGGGGAAGAATTCCTTCGGCAGCCCGATGCGCAGGCCCTTCAGCGGCTGCGCGGTGGTGGCATCGGCGCGGGGTGTGCGCATCGCGGCGGCGTAATCCTGCGGCGGGCGTTGCGCGCTGGTCGCGTCACGCTCGTCGAAGCCGCTCATCGCGCCCAGCAGCAAGGCGCAGTCTTCGGCCGACCGCGCCATCGGGCCGGCCTGATCGAGGCTGGAGGCGAAGGCGATCATTCCGAAGCGCGAACACACACCGTAGGTCGGCTTGATGCCGGTGATGCCGGAAAAGCTGGCCGGCTGGCGGATCGAGCCGCCGGTGTCGGTGCCTGTGGCGGCCGGCACGAGGCGGGCGGCCACCGCAGCCGCTGAACCGCCCGACGAGCCGCCGGGCACGCGGCTCAGGTCCCACGGGTTCTTGACCGCGCCGTAGGCCGAGTTCTCGTTGCCCGAGCCCATCGCGAATTCGTCGCAGTTCAGCTTGCCTAAAGTGACCATGCCGGCGCCGGGCGCCTGGCCCGGTTCGCCAGCACCGAGGCGCGACACCACCGTGGCATCGAACGGGCTGCGGTAGCCAGCCAGCATCTTCGAGGCGGCTGTGGTCGGCAGGTCGCGGGTCACGAAGATGTCCTTGTGCGCCAGCGGCACGCCGAGCAGGGGCTGAGACTTTGCAGCAGCCCCTTGCGCACGTCGCGCATCCGCAGTGCGGGCCTGCGCCAGCGCCGCGTCGGCATCGACGCACAGCCAGGCCCCCAGGTGCTCGTGGGCGGCGATCCGGCCCAGCAGGTGGCCGGTGACCTCGACACTGGACACCTGCTTCTCCGCCAGCGCCCGCGCCAGATCGGCCACGCCCAGGTCATGCAAGGGCCCGCTCATTCGACCACCCGCGGCACGAGGAACAGGCCGTCTTCGACCGCCGGCGCACTGCGCTGGTTGAGTTCGCGGTTGTTACTTTCGGTGACCACGTCGTCGCGCAGGCGCAGGCTGACCTCGCTGACGGCCGACAGCGGCGTGTACAGCGGCTCGACGCCGGTGGTGTCGACCGCGCTCATCTGCTCGACGATGGAGAAGAAGGCATTGAGCTGGGTCAGCATGGCCGCCTGTTCGGTGGGCTGCAGCGCCAGCCGCGCGAGGTGCGCGATGCGGCCGACGTCGTCCGGGGTCAAAGGCATGGGAAATTCGGTTCGGTCATGGGTTGCGGCGGGTGGTGAACCCGACTCCATCGGGTATTATCTGCGCTGGTAGTCAACCCATCGGACGCTCAGCCCATGCCGTCTTCAGCGGGCGCGTCGCCTGATCGATCTCAAGGTTGCAGGCCGTCGATGTTGCGGGCCTGGAAGCTCGCGCGTCGCGCTCACCCTGACATCCGTTTCGTCCCTTTTCCTTCCCCCTCATTCCATGGAATCGTCGGGTTCGAGCGAGGCGCTCCTTCGCTGTGGGCGCCGGCGCTGAACACCGCATACACACTATGTTCGGATCCTTTCGTCGCTATTTCTCGACGGACCTGGCCATCGACCTCGGCACCGCCAACACGCTGATCTACGTCCGGGGCAAGGGCATCGTGCTCGACGAGCCGTCGGTCGTGGCCATCCGCCACGAGGGCGGGCCCAACGGCAAGAAAACCATCCAGGCCGTGGGCCGCGAGGCGAAGGCGATGCTGGGCAAGGTGCCCGGCAACATCGAAGCCATCCGCCCGATGAAGGACGGTGTGATCGCCGATTTCACCGTCACCGAGCAGATGCTCAAGCAGTTCATCAAGATGGTCCACCCGCGCTCGGTGCTGCGACCCAGTCCGCGCATCATCATCTGCGTGCCCTGCGGCTCGACCCAGGTGGAACGTCGCGCGATCCGCGAGTCGGCGCTGAACGCTGGCGCCAGCCAGGTCTACCTGATCGAGGAGCCGATGGCGGCGGCAATCGGCGCCGGCCTGCCGGTGTCGGAAGCGTCCGGCTCGATGGTGGTCGACATCGGCGGCGGTACCACCGAGGTCGGCGTCATCAGCCTGGGCGGCATGGTCTACAAGGGCAGCATCCGCGTCGGTGGCGACAAGTTCGACGAGGCCATCATCAACTACATCCGCCGGAACTACGGCATGCTGATCGGCGAGCCGACCGCCGAAGCGATCAAGAAGAACATCGGCAGCGCCTTCCCCGGCTCCGAAGTGAAGGAGATCGAGGTCAAGGGCCGCAACCTCAGCGAAGGCGTGCCGCGCAGCTTCACCATCAGCAGCAACGAAATCCTCGAAGCGCTGACCGACCCGCTGAACCAGATGGTGTCGGCGGTCAAGAACGCGCTGGAACAGACGCCGCCCGAGTTGGGCGCCGACATCGCCGAGCGCGGCATGATGCTGACCGGCGGCGGCGCGTTGCTGCGCGATCTGGACCGCCTGCTCGCCGAGGAAACCGGCCTGCCGGTGCTGGTCGCCGAAGACCCGCTGACCTGCGTGGTGCGCGGCTGCGGCATGGCACTCGAGCACATGGAGCGTCTCGGCTCGATCTTCACGTCAGAGTGACATGCTCCTAGGCTCCATCGATCGAACGCCGCCGCCGTTCTTTCGCCAGGGGCTGTCGGCGCTGACCAAACTCGCGCTGTGCTCGGCGCTCGCGGTGTTCCTGATGGTCGCCGATGTGCGCTTCAAGCTGACCCAGCCGCTGCGCGCGCTGCTGGCCACCGCGCTGCATCCTGTGCAGCGCACCCTGCTGGCACCGGTCGAACTGAGTGAGTCCGCCTTCGAGTACGTCGCGGGGCTTGAAACCGCGATCGCCAACGCATCGGCCGCCCGCCGTGCGCTGGCCGATCAGGCGCTGCGCGTCAATCGGGTCGATCAGCTGCAGGCCGAGAACGCGCGGCTGCGTGCGCTGCTCGATGTGCGAGCCGGTCTGCAGGTGCGGTCGCAGGCGGCCGAGGTGCTGTACGAGTCGACCGACCCTTACTCCCGCAAGGTGGTGGTCGATCGCGGACTGGCGCAAGGCATCGTGGCGGGCTCGCCGGTGATCAGCGAAGCCGGTGTGATCGGCCAGGTGACGCGGGTCTATCCGCTGTCGTCGGAAGTGACACTGCTGACCGACAAGGACGCCGCCGTGCCGGTGTTGAACGCCCGCACGCAGGCGCGCAGCGCGGCCTACGGCTCGGCCACCGGCGACGCGCTCGAACTGCGCTTCATGGCGGGCAATGCCGATGTGCAGCTCGGTGACCTGCTGCAGACCTCCGGCGTCGATGGCGTCTACCCGCCCGGCCTGCCGGTGGCCAAGGTGGTGACCATCGATCGCAAGGTCGATTCCGGCTTCGCCAAGATCCTGCTGGCGCCGGCGGCGATGCCCGATGGGGTGCGCCATGTGCTGGTGCTGGAGCCGATCGGCTTGCAGCTGCTGCCCCGCCCGGAGTCGGCTGCAGAGGCTGCCTCCTCGGCGTCTGCGCTGGCATCGGCCGCCTCGGGCGGCCACACCAGGAAAGCGGCACGCCGATGATTCTGCCGCGCCGCACCGATCAGCTGCTGCTGCCGGTCAACCCGCTGTTCCTGTGGTTCACGCTGCTGGGCGCGCTGGCGATCAACCTGGTGCCGCTCGGCCGTCACCCAGCGGCACCCGATGCGCTGGCGCTGGTTCTGGTGTTCTGGAACGTGCACCAGACGCGCCGCGTGGGTGTCGGTGTGGCGTTCATGTTCGGCCTGTTGATGGATGTGCACGACGGCGCGCTGCTCGGCCAGCACGCGCTGGCTTACACGCTGCTGGCCTATGCGGCCACCACCATCCACCGCCGCCTGCTGTGGTTCGACCTGCCGTCGCAGGCGCTGCAGATCCTGCCGCTGTTCCTCGCCGCGCACCTGGTGTCGTTCGCGGTGCGGATGATCGCCGGTGGCATGCTGCCGGGCTGGCAGGCCTTGCTGGCACCGGTGTTCGAGGCACTGCTGTGGCCGTTCGCGACCTGGCTGCTGCTGGCCCCGCAGCGCCGCGCTCCTGACCGCGACCAGAACAGACCGCTGTGACAGAAATCAAGAACGTCGAGCAGGAGCTGCGCCGTTTTCACACGCGGCTGTTCGCGGCCGCGGCCTTCGTGCTGCTGTGCTTCGGCCTGCTGGCCTTTCGCCTGACACATCTGCAGGTGGCCAAGCACGAAGAGCTGAGCGTACGGGCCGAGAACAACCGCATCTCGGTGGTACCTATCGTGCCGAATCGCGGGCTGATCGTCGATCGCAACGGCGTCGTGCTGGCCAACAACTACTCGGCCTACACGCTGGAATTGATGCCGGCGCGCATTGACGACCTCGATGCCACGATCAACCAGCTGGCCGAGGTGATCGACATCCAGCCGCGCGACCGCAAGCGCTTCAAGCGGCTGATGGATGAGAGCAAGAACTTCGAGTCGCTGCCGATCCGCACCAAGCTGACCGACGAGGAAGTGGCCCGCTTTACTGCGCAGCGCTACCGTTTTCCCGGTGTCGAGGTGAAGGCGCGGCTGTTTCGCAACTACCCGCTGGGCGAGGTGGGCAGCCATTTGCTCGGCTACATCGGGCGCATCAACCAGGCCGAAAAGGAAGTCATCGACGACTCTGACGACGCGCCTAACTACCGCGGCACCGAGTACATCGGAAAGCTGGGCATTGAACAGAGTTATGAAGCCGATCTGCACGGCACCACCGGCTTCGAGGAGGTCGAGACCAGTGCGTCGGGCCGCGCGGTGCGGCGACTGCACAGCAACCCGGCGACCCCGGGCAACACCGTGGTGCTGTCGATCGACATCCGGCTGCAGGCGCTGGTCGAAACGCTGTTCGGCGACCGGCGTGGTGCGCTGGTAGCGATCGATCCGCGCAGCGGCGAGGTGCTGGCCTTTGTCAGCAAGCCGACCTTCGACCCCAACCTGTTCGTCGACGGCATCGACAGCGAGAGCTGGAAAGAACTCAACGAGTCGCTGGACAAGCCGCTGCTGAACCGCGCGCTGCGCGGCACCTACCCGCCGGGCTCGACCTTCAAGCCCTTCATGGCGATGGCTGCGCTGAACGCCAACAAGCGCTCGCCCAGCACGCTGATCAACGACCCCGGTTTCTTCATGTTCGGCGGCCACCGCTACGGCAGCCCGGAGAACGAGCGCGGCGGCATCATGGACATGCGCCGCGCCATCGTCGAGTCGAGCAACGTCTACTTCTACACGCTGGCCAACGAGCTGGGCGTGGACCTGATCCACGACCAGCTCTCGCCCTTCGGCTTCGGCCGCAAGACCGGCATCGATGTCCAGGGCGAGGTCACCGGCCTGCTGCCGTCGACCGAGTGGAAGCGGCATGCCTACAAGCGGGCCGACCAGCAGAAGTGGTACGCCGGCGAGACGATTTCGCTCGGCATCGGCCAGGGCTACAACAGCTTCACGATGCTGCAGATGGCCACCGCGGTGGCCACGCTGTCGTCCGGCGGCCAGCGCTACGAGCCGCGGCTGGTGCGCCAGATCGACGATGTGCTGACCGGTGCCAAGCGGCAGATTTCGGCCCAGGCGATCGCACCGATCGACCTGAAGCCGGATCAGGTCGAGGTGATCCGCCAGGCGATGAACGGCGTGACGATCTCCGGCACCTCGGCGCGGGTGTTCGCCGGTGCCGGCTATCTGAGCGGCGGCAAGACCGGCACCGCGCAGGCGGTGGGCCTGAAGCAAAACGAGAAGTACAGCGCGAACCGGGTCGAGGAGCACCTGCGCGATCACGCGCTTTACATCGCCTTCGCGCCGCTGGAGAACCCGCAGATTGCAGTCGCGGTGATCGTCGAGAACGCCGGCTGGGGCGCCGGTGCTGCGGCGCCAATTGCACGCCGGGTGTTCGACTACATGCTGCTGGGCCAGGTGCCCAGCGAAGAGGACATCGTGGCCACGCAGGCCGGCACGTCGGCCGCACCGATCGGCACGCCGCGACACCTCCAGGATCTGGTGCTGCCCGGAAACCCCAATCTGCCGGCGATGGCGGCGGCGCCTGCTGCTGCCGCATCCGGCGCGGCCGCTGTGGCGTCTGTGCCAGTTGCAGTGGGCGAAGCCGGTGCCGTGATCTCCACCGCGGCCGCGGCCGACGCCTCGGGTCACCCGGCCACCAAGCGATGAGACCGTCGTTCGAAAAGCCGTCGTTGCTGCAGCGTGTGCTGCCGCTGTTCCGCGGCTTCGACAGTCCGCTGCTGCTGGTGGTGCTGGTGCTGTCGGCGATCGGCCTGACGACGATGTATTCCGCCGGCTTCGACCACGGCACGCGATTCGTCGACCACGTGCGCAACATGGTGCTGGCGGCCGGCATCCTGTTCGTCGTCGCGCAGGTGCCGCCGCAGCGGCTGATGGCGCTGGCCGTGCCGCTGTACGCGGTGGGTGTGGCGCTGCTGGTGGCCACCGCGCTGAGCGGCGTCACCAAGAAAGGTGCCACTCGCTGGCTGGATGTCGGCATCGTGATCCAGCCCAGTGAGATCCTGAAGATTGCGATGCCGCTGATGCTGGCATGGTGGTTCCAGCGCCGCGAAGGCCAGGTGCGCGCGCTCGATTTCGTCGTTGCGCTGCTGATCCTGGCGGTGCCGGTCGGCTTGATCGTCAAGCAGCCCGACCTGGGCACCGCGATCCTGGTGCTGGCTGCAGGGCTCTTCGTGATCTTCTTCGCCGGGCTCAGCTGGCGGCTGATCGTGCCGGTGGTGGTGGTGGCTGCGGTGGCCATCACCGCGCTGGTGCTGTCGGGCGACGCGATCTGCGAGCCCGATGTGAAGTGGCCGATGATGCGCGACTACCAGAAGAACCGCGTCTGCACGCTGCTCGA
>JAYVEB010000016.1:0-6948 GCA_043749095.1 Burkholderiales bacterium
CGCGTTGGCGGCCTCCTCCCACTTGGCGCCACCTGTCTTTTTGTACCAGTCGTAGATGCGCCCGACGAAGGGCGAGATCAATTGCACCCCGGCCTCGCCGCACGCCACCGCCTGTGAGAAGGAGAACAGCAGCGTCAGGTTGCAATGAATGCCTTCGCGCTCCAGCGTGCGCGCCGCCTGGATGCCTTCCCAGGTCGCGGCGATCTTGATCAGCACCCGGTCGCGGCCTATGCCTTCGGCCTGGTACAAGCCGATGAGGCGGTGCGCGCGCGCCAGCGTGGCGGCGGTGTCGAAGCTCAGTCGGGCATCGACCTCGGTCGACACCCGGCCGGGCACGACCTTCAGGATTTCGAGGCCGAAACGCACCAGCGTGCGGTCGACGATTTCATCGAGTGCAGCGCCACGGTGCGCGAGGGCGACTTCCGCCAGCAGCGGCGCATAGTCGGACTGCTGCACCGCTTTCAGGATGAGCGACGGGTTGGTCGTCGCGTCGCGCGGCGCGAAGGCGGCCAGCTGCTTGAAATTGCCGGTGTCGGCAACGACAGTGGTGTACTGCTTGAGCTGTTCGAGTTGGTTCATGGGGACGCATGCGGGTCGAGCACACCACATTAGAACCCGAGCCGGTGCACCGTGCGCATCTGGCACGCTCCTAGCGTCTATCCTGCGCGGTGCGTTTTACAGCTTACAGCACCCAAGTGAGAGGATTCTGACGATGTCGTTCGACCTGGTTTTTTTCGGTGGTACCGGCGATCTGACCTGGCGCAAGTTGATGCCGGCACTCTTCCAGGCCTTTCGCCACGGCAAGCTGCCGCCAGGCGGGCGCATCCTGTCGGTCGCGCGCGACGAGCAAAGCGACGACAAGTACCGCGGCTGGCTGAGGGAGCGCTTCCAGGATGTCGAAGGCGGCAAGCGGCCGAGCGACGAGGAGTTCGCACGCTTTGCCGAATTGCTGCACTACCGCCGCATGGACCTGTCGCAGCCCGAGCACTACGCCGGGCTGAAACAGTGGCTCGACGGTCGAGGTACCGACACCGTGGTGCTCTACCTGGCGACCAGCCCGCACCTGTTCCCGCAGATCTGTGCCCAGCTGGGCGCCGTCGGGCTCAACGGCCCGCACGTGCGCGTCGTGCTAGAGAAGCCGCTGGGCCACGACCTAGCCAGCGCCCAGGACATCAACCGCGTCGTGCGTTCGGTGTTCAGCGAAACCCAGGCGTTCCGCATCGACCACTACCTCGGCAAGCCTTCGGTGCAGAACCTGATGGCGCTGCGCTTCGGCAATGCGCTGTTCGAGCCGCTGTGGCGCCGTGAAAGCATCGCCAACATCCAGATCACGCTGGCCGAGAGCCTGGGCGTCGGCACGCGCGGCGACTTCTATGACCGCACCGGCACGCTGCGCGACATGGTGCAGAACCATGCGCTGCAACTGCTCAGCATGGTGGCGATGGAACCCCCGTCGCGCTACGACGCCGACGCGATCCGCGACGAGAAGCTGAAGGTGCTGCGCTCGCTGAAACCGTTCACCGACGACAGCGTCGCACGCGACGTGGTGCGCGGCCAGTACCGAGCCGGCAACGCGGCGGGGCAAGCGGTGAAAGGCTACCTCGACGAGGTCAAGGTGCCGCCCGAGAGCCGCTGCGAAACCTTCGTCGCGCTGCGCACCGAGGTGCAGAACTGGCGCTGGGCGGGCGTGCCGTTCTACCTGCGCACCGGCAAACGGCTGCCGGCGCGCGATGCGCAGATCGTCGTCAACTTCCGGCCGACGCCGCACAGCATCTTCCCGGGCATCAACCGGCCGAACAAGCTGGTGATCAAGTTGCAGCCGGAAGACGGGCTGGAGTTGCACCTGCTGGCCGCCAAGGGCACCAGCCAGAACGAGGCACTGTCGGCGGTGTCGCTCGACCTGGATTTCGACAAGGCCTTTCCCGAAACCCGGGTCGGCGCCTATGAACGCCTGCTGCTCGAGGCAATCGCCGGCAAGCTGAACCTGTTCGTGCGCAGCGACGAACAGGAGCACGCCTGGGGCTGGGTCGAGCCGATCTTGCAGGCATGGAAACGCGACAACGCAGCCGGCGGCGGACCGCGCCCCTATGCAGCGGGCACCTGGGGGCCGGCTGCGGCCAGCGCGCTGGTGGCACGCGACGGCTTCGCGTGGTCGGAAGAACAGTGAAAGGTTGCCAGGGTGGGTCGATCGGCCCGGCCGCGACCCGCGGCTTGACTCAGGCGGTCGCGGAGGCGTCCTGCAAAGGCGCGATGCCCAGCAACTCGGCCACGCCATACAGGCGGGCCAGTTGGCGCAGCCGCGGTGGTGCACCGCTGAGCTGAAACAAACGGCCCGACTTTTCGGCCAGACGGCGGCATTCGAGCAACACGGCCAGCGCCGACGAATCGAACTGCTGCAGACCCGCTGCATCGACCGTCAACCGGTCGGCTGGCTCCCGAGCGATGGCATCGGCCAGCGGACGCATCACGGCTTTCGCGTCAGTCAGACCGATGGTGGCAGGCAATGTCAACATGGAAGGCGCGGGCGGTGTAGCGTGCTTATTTGCGAGACGCTGCCGACTTGTTGCGCTCGCTGAGCTTAGCGATCAACCCATCAATGCCGCCCTTGGTGATTTCCTGCGCAAAGCTATTGCGGTAGTTTTCGACCAGCCAGACACCCAGCACATTGACGTCGTAGATCTTCCAGCCCACGCTTTGGGACTTCTCGACGCGGTAGTCGAGCTGAACCGGATCACCACCACCGCCACGCACTTCGGTGCGAACGATCTGCTCTTCGTCTTCTGGCAGGTTGCGCGACGGCTTGATGACCACCGTCTGTTCCTTCACCTGCGCCAGGGCACCGGCGTAGGTGCGCATCAGCAGCGTCTTGAACTCGGTTTCCAGGCTGGCCTGCTGCTCGGGCGTGGCCTGGCGCCAATAGCGCCCCACCGCTGACGAGGTCATGCGCTGGAAGCTCACATAAGGCACCACCTTCTCGTCGACCAGGGCAAGCACCTTCTTCGTGTCGCCGGCCTGGATCGACTTGTCGGCGCGAACCGCATCCAGCAACTCATTCGACAAGCGGTTGATCAATTGATCTGGCGTCTGGGCAGCGGCGGCGACCACGGTCGGCGCGGTGGAAGTTTGCGCATGCAGCACCGGGGCAAACACTGTCAGCACACCAGCACACAGGGCGGCGAGTGTCTTCTTTTGCATCATTTGGCGATTCTCTCCTCGGTCGACAGGACCGGTCATGGGCTTTGGAGGCAGCGAGGCCGGGAAAGTTCGCTGCAAGCTGCCGACGCCTGTCGGGCAAGTCCGTTGTTCTGGCAAACCTCAGCAGGCCGCGGTGTCAATTCTTTGCCGCGTCCGGCGGGTTGCCGTCATAGAGCTGGCTGCGGCGACGCTGCAGGAATCCGTCGCGAACGAAGATGTACTTGTCGAGCACGATGTCATCGAGCAAAGCGGTGGAGTCCAGCAGGCTCGCACGGGTGTTGACCACGTTCACCGCTGACACGGTGATCGAAATCGCCGTGCTCTGGATGACCAGCCCTGGCCCGACCGCCAAGTCCAGCGGCAAGGCGACCGAGTCACGCGCGGTCGACGGGCCCAGGAATGGCCAGACCACATAAGCGCCCTCGCCCATGCCCCAGTAACCCAAGGTCTGCCCGAAGTCTTCGTTGTAGCGCTGCAGGCGCATTGCCGAGCCCCAGTCGAGCAAGCCACCAAAACCCAGGGTCGTGTTCACCAGCACGCGCATCGTGTCGCTCGCGGCATGCTCCAGCTTCAACTGGAACAGGCTGTTGACCGCAGACCAGGCGTCTTCAAAGTTGTTGTGAAAGTTGGTGACGCCTGTCCTCGCGGGACTGGGCACGACATTCTTGTAGCCGGTGGCCACCGGCTTCAGGACGTTTTCGTCCACCTTCTCATTGAATCCGAACATCGTCCGATTGAAGCCCTCGATCGGATCGTTGACCTGCGCGTTGCTGCTGGGAGTGGGCGTGGAAGCACATCCCTGCAAGACCAGAACCAGCGCGGCGCAGGCAAAAGCCTTCAACCCGCTTCGAGACAAGTACTTCATTTTTCACCTCCTTTAGCGGCTTCGGCAGCGGGTTTGCCGTCTGCGGCCTTGTTGAACAGGAACTGACTGATCAGATTCTCCAGCACCACGGCGGACTGGGTTTGCGTGATGACATCGCCTGCCGCCAGATTCTTCTCGTTACCGCCGGGTTCGATCCCGATGTACTGCTCGCCCAGCAGCCCCGACGTCAATATTTTGGCGGAGCTGTCCTTGGGGAACTTGAACTTCTCCTGAAGCTGCAAGGCCACGCTGGCCTGGTAGGTCTTGTCGTCGAAACCGATCGATTCGACCCGACCGACCACCACACCAGCGCTCTTCACCGCGGCCCGCGGTTTCAACCCGCCGATGTTGTCGAAGCGCGCGACGACAGCATAGGTTTCGTCGAAATTCAGGCTCAACAAATTGCCGGCCTTCAGCGCCAGGAACAGCAAGGCTGCCGCACCCGCCATCACGAACAGCCCTACCCACACGTCATGACGAGATTGTTGCAACGTCATTCCCCTTGAGAAACCATATCGGTCATTGAATCAGAAAGTTCAGATCGAGAACATCATCGCGGTCAGCACGAAGTCCAGCGCCAACACCGCCAGCGACGACACCACCACCGTCTGCGTCGTGGCTTGCGACACGCCTTCCGGCGTTGGCTTGCAGGTGTAGCCCTGCCACAGCGCCACGAAGGTCACGGTGATGCCGAACACGATGCTCTTGATGACGCCGTTGCCCACGTCGGCGCTCCAGCGCACGCCGCCTTGCATCTGCGACCAGAACGAGCCGTCGTCGATGCCGAGGAGCGGCACCGCGACCAGCCAGCCACCGATCACACCGACCGCACTGAACATCGCGGCCAGCAGCGGCATCGAAATCAGCCCGGCCCAGAAGCGCGGCGCGAGCACGCGGCGCACCGGATCGACAGCCATCATCTCCATCGCCGCCAGTTGCTCACCGGCTTTCATCAGCCCGATTTCGGCCGTCAGCGAGGTGCCGGCACGGCCCGCGAACAACAGCGCGGTGACCACCGGCCCCAGTTCCCGCACCAGCGACAGCGCCACCAGCAGGCCGACGGCCTCGGCCGATCCGTAGCGTTTCAGGGTGTAGTAGCCCTGCAGGGCCAGCACGAAGCCGACGAACAGGCCCGACACGCTGATGATGGACAGCGAGCGGTTGCCGACGAAATAGGTTTGCTCGCTGACCAGCGTAAACCGCCGCAGCGCCGCGGGCGTCAGCACCACCAGGCGGACGAACAAGCGCGCCGACATGCCCAGGCTGACGAGTTGGCAGCGCACCAGGTGGCCGACCGAGGCCGGGTTGAGCCAGTTCATCGGCGTGTTCCAGTGCCGAAATCGTCAGCGATCGACACAGCGGGGTAGTGGAACTCCACCGGCCCGTCCGGCGACGCGGTGAAGAACTGGTGCACCAGCGGATCGGTGCTGGCGCGGATCTCCGCCGGCGTGCCCTGCGCGACGATGTTGCCGTTGGCAATGAACACAATGCGGTCGGCGATGGCGAAGGTTTCCTCGACGTCGTGCGACACGACGATGCTGGTGACGCCCAGTGCCTGCCCCAGATCACGGATCAAGCGCGAGGCGCTGCCCAGCGAGATCGGGTCGAGTCCGGCGAAGGGCTCGTCGTACATGATCAGATCGGGGTCGAGTGCGATGGCGCGCGCGAGTGCCACGCGACGCGCCATGCCACCCGAGACTTCCGACGGCATCAAGTCGCGCGCACCGCGCAGACCGACCGCGTCGAGCTTCATCAGCACCACGTCGCGGATCATCGACTCGCTCAAGTTGGTGTGTTCACGCAGCGGGAAGGCCACGTTGTCGAACACCGAAAAATCGGTGAACAGAGCACCGAACTGGAACAGCATGCCCATGCGACGGCGCAGCGCGTAGAGCCCGCCGCGATCGAGCGTGGCGATGTCTACACCGTCGAACATCACCTGCCCCGAGATCGGCGTCAGCTGCCGGCCGATCAGGCGCAGCAGCGTCGTCTTGCCACCACCCGAGGTGCCCATCACGCCGATCACCTGGCCGCGATGCAGGTCCAGATCGACGTTGCTGAGGATGACGCGGTCGCCATACCCGCAGCTGACACCACGCATGGAGACGAGGGCTGGCGGTGGGGACGAACGGGGATCAGGCACAGGGGTCATGGGACAGCACAACGTGAAGAGACATGACGCCTCTCACCGGGCTGCCGATGATAGGGGATGCTGCCCGGTTCGACCGATGGCCCCGTCAGCCATCGGTCATCGGTGTTCTCCGCCGCTCAGCGCTTCAGCGCGGCAGGTCGCTGCGCCCCATCAACAGCGCGTCGATCTCGCGCGCCGCCTGGCGGCCTTCGCGGATCGCCCACACCACCAGCGATTGGCCGCGCCGCACGTCACCGGCGGCAAACACCTTCGGCACGTTGGTCGCGTAGCCGCCCTCATCGGTGCTGGCGCGGGCATTGCCGCGGGCGTCCTTGTCGACACCGAAGGCCTCGAGCACGCTGGCGACCGGGCTGACGAAGCCCATGGCCAGCAGCACCAGATCAGCCGGGATGATCTGCTCAGTCCCCGGCACCTCGACCATGCGGCCGCCCTGCCATTCGACGCGCACCGACTTCAGTGCCTTGACCTTGCCCTTGTCCTTGCCTTCGCCACCGATGAATGCCTTGGTGGCGATGGCGAATTCGCGCTCGCAGCCTTCTTCGTGGCTGGACGAGGTGCGAAGCTTGGTCGGCCAGTACGGCCACACCAGCGGGCCGTTCTCGTGCTCGGGCGGCATCGGCATCAACTCGAACTGGGTCACGCTTTCAGCACCGTGGCGGTTGCTGGTGCCGACGCAGTCGCTGCCGGTGTCGCCGCCGCCGATCACGACCACATGCTTGCCATCGGCCCGGATCTG
>JAYVEB010000017.1:0-6925 GCA_043749095.1 Burkholderiales bacterium
TGCCGCGATCTCCGAGATCAACCACGGCCACGACAAGATCATCACCATCGAAGACCCGGTCGAGTACCAGCTGCAGGGCGTGCTGCAGATCCCGGTCAACGAGAAGAAGGGCCTGACCTTCGCGCGCGGTCTGCGCTCGATCCTGCGCCACGATCCGGACCGCATCATGGTCGGCGAGATCCGCGATCCCGAAACCGCGCAGATCGCCATCCAGGCAGCGCTGACCGGCCACCTGGTGCTGTCCACTGTGCACGCCAACAACGTGTTCGATGTGATCGGCCGCTTCACCCACATGGACGTCGATCCGTACAGTTTCGTCTCGGCGCTGACCGGGGTGCTGGCGCAGCGGCTGGTGCGTGTCAACTGTGTGCATTGCAGCGAGCCGGTGACGGTGGGCGAACAGGCCTTGCAAGAGGCGCTGATCGACCTGACGCGCATCGAAGGCCGGGTGCTGACGGCCGGCCGTGGCTGCGGCAAGTGCCGCGGCACCGGCTTCAAGGGCCGCAAGGCCGTGGGTGAACTGCTGATGCTCGACGACGCGCTGCGCGAGCTGATCGTCGCCCGCGCGCCAGTGCGGCAGATCAAGGAAGCGGCGCGGCGCAATGGCACGCGCTTCCTGCGCGATGCCGCGGTCGAGCTGTTTCTGGACGGGCTCACCACGCTGGAGGAGGTCAACCGTGTCACGCTGGTTTCCTGACCGCCTGCGCGCCCTGTGGCCGAGCGGGCGGGCACCTGCGATGGTGCTGCGCCTCACCGACACGCGACCTGCTGCAATCGAGCAGCAGTTCGACGCGCTGCCGCCGGGCACCCGACTGACCTGCGTCGTGGCAGGCGAGGGCGTTCGACATCAGATCGTGCCCTGGCGTGACGAACTGAGCCGCCCGGCGCAGCGGCAACTGCTGGCTGAGCAATGCTTCCGCGAAGCCTACGGCGAGGTGGCGCGCGACTGGACGGTGCGTCAGCATGCGACGCGGTACGGTGCGGCGACACTGGCCTGTGCGATCGACACCAGCTTGCTCGACCAGCTCGATGCGCAGTCGCGGGCACACCGCCTGACGCTGGCGAGCGTGCAGCCGGCCTTGATGCACGCCTACAACCTGGCGCGGCACAGGATCTCGCCGGTCCTGCACTGGTTCGTCACGATCGACGCTGTCTCGACAACGCTGCTGCTGCAGTCACCGACCGAGCCACTGCGGGTCAAGCGAATTTCATCGTCGGCGCTCGACCTGGCGGACACGCTCGATCGTGAGTGGTTCGCTCTGGGCATGGAAGCGCCGCACTGTGCGGTCTATGTTGTGCGCTCGGACGCGGTACCGCTGCCGTCTCGCCACCGCGAGCCGTCGTCCTGGTCGCTCGTCGATCTGGTGCTCCCGGGCAAGACCACTGCGCCGGCGCCGCTCGCTCCGGCCATGCCCAAGGTGATGACTGCATGACGACCGCCGCCTTGCAGCTCGATTTCAAGCAGCCGCCAGCATCTCGCGCGCGCTGGGTCGGCTGGCTGGTGCTGGCCGCGGCCGTGCCTGCGGTCGTCCTGACCTCCGAGGCCTACAGCCGCGCGGACCAGACCTGGGACTTGGCGCAAAGCCGTCATGCGCATCTGCAGGGCCGCCTGCAGGCCGACAGCTCGCAGCACATGGTCGCGCCACCCGATGCGGCGACGCTGGCCGCGATCCGGCGTGCCAATGCGGTGATCGATCAGCTGTCGGTGCCCTGGGCCGATCTGTTCAACGCCGTCGAGGCGGCCGATGCGCGCGGGCTCGGCGTGCTGTCGCTGACGCCGAATGCGCGCGACCGCACGCTGCGTCTGGCGGGTGAAGCACGTTCGATGGGCGAGATGCTGGCCTATGCGGAGCGCATGGCCGCCCAGCCCACGCTACGGCAGGTTCATCTGCTGGGCTACAGCACGGCGGTGCGCGACGGCGTGTCGGTGGTGTCGTTCACCTTGGCGGCGACATGGCGGCAACCTTGACGCGGGCACGCTGGCAGGGCGCGCGGTGGCTGCGTCGCATCGGCCTGCCAGGGTGGGTCGGGCTTGCACTCGGGCTGGCCTGTGCGATCGCCGTTGGGGCGCTGGTCGAACCGAGGTACACCGACGCGCAGCAACTCGATGCCAGCAGCGATCTGCTGGCACAGCGCGCCGCGTCACGAGCGATGTCGATCGCAGCCACCGATGCGACACCGCAGCAACAGCTGGCCGCGTTCGAGCAGCGCTTTGCGGGCGAGCGCGCTATCGCACCGTCGGTGGCACGTCTGCAAGCGGTCGCGCAGCGGCGGGGGTTCGTGCTCGATCAGGCCGAATTCAAGTTCGCCAGCGACCCTGCCGAGCCGCTGGCGCGCTACTCGATCCTGCTGCCGGTCAAGGCCGATTACCGTGCGTTGCGGCGCTTCACGCACGACGCGCTGCAAGAGATGCCGGGCCTGGCGCTCGACGAGGTGAACCTGCGTCGCAGCGATCCGAAGTCGCCGCAGCTGGAGGCGCAGATGCGCTTCGTGCTGTTTCTGAGCAAGCCTGCGGCCTCGTCGGCGAAGGCTGCGCTGGTGGGCTCCGCGACCGTCGCCGCGGCGGTTGCGAACTGAGCACCGTGCGATGGCCGAACTGACGCCTGCCCGCAAGCGCGTTGCCATGCTGATCGTCGTGGTCGGCAGCGCGTTGATCGGTGAGCGCGTGGTCGCGCTGAAGGGCAGTGGCGCGGAGGTCGTCGAGCCTGCCGCGCCATCGGCGTCTCGCCTGCGCGCCCAGCCGCGATCCATCGCATCGAGTGCGGCGCCCGACGCTTCGGCTGTCGGCGTTCAGCTCGGCCGCCTCGACGCACGACAGCGCGCCCTTGCCGACGATACCGATGCCGACGGCGCACCGCAGAAGGCCTTGTTCGACGCCGTCTCCTGGCAGCCACCCGCTGCCAAGACAGACACTGCGCCGCCACCGAAGCCGGTCGCCCCGCCATTCCCGTATGCCTACCTCGGCGGCCTGTCGGAAGACGGCGTGCGCACCACATTTTTCACCCAGGGCGACCGCGTGCTGCCGGTCAAGGCCGGGGATACCGTCGATGCGGTCTACCGCGTCGAGCAGATGAACGAGAAGCACATGACGCTGACTTACCTGCCGCTCAACCAGAGCCTGACCGTCACCTTCCGGAGCGGGGGATGAGCGTGTTGCGCGGGCCACATTCACGCCGTCGATCGGCCCTCGGCCGCTGGCTCAGCCTGATCGCCGTTGCCGCGCTGACCGCATGCGCGCCAGGCAGCGAATTCGTGCGCCAGGGTCAGCAGCTGATCGACAAGGGCGAAGTCGAAGAAGGCTTGTCGCAGATCGAGAAAGGCATCGGTCTCGAACCCGACAACCGACAGTACCGGATGCTGGTGATTCGCCAGCGCGAGACGCAGATCGGACAGTGGCTTGTAAAGGCCGACGGTTTGCGCAACACCGACCAGATCGACGCCGCCGCCACGCTGTACCGGCGGGTCGTCGGCCTCGATGCCGGCAACCTGCGCGGGCGTTCCGGGCTGGACGAGGTGGAGTCGCTGCGCCGTCAGCAGCAGCGTGTCGACGAGGCGCAATCGCTGATCGCGCAGGACCGGCGTGACGAGGCGATGCAGCGCCTTCGTCAGGTGCTGTCCGAGAACCCGACACAGGCGCGTGCACTGGCACTGAAGCGGCAGATCGACGAGCAGGCAGGGCGATCTGCCGAGGCGCTGCCGCCCACGCTGAAGGCCAGCCTGCGCAAGCCGGTCACGCTCGACTTCCGCGACGCGAACCTGAAGGCGGTGTTCGACGCGCTGTCGCGCACCACCGGCATCAACTTCGTGTTCGATCGCGAAGTGCGGCCCGATATCAAGGTCACGTTGTCGGTGGCCAACCTCAGCATCGACGACGTGGTGGGTGTGCTGACGGTGACCAACCAGCTCGAGCGCAAGGTGCTCAACGACAACACCGTGCTGATCTACCCGAACACCGCCGCCAAGCAGAAGGATTACCTGGACCTGAGCGTCAAGACCTTCTACCTGTCGAATGCCGAAGCCAAGACGGTGTTCACGATGCTGAAGACGGTGCTCAAGACCAAGGACCTGTACGCCGACGAAAAGCTCAACAGCCTGACGATGCGCGACACGGCCGCGGCGATCGCGCTGGCGGGCAAGCTGATCGCGGAGCAGGACCTGGCCGAGCCCGAGGTACTGCTCGATGTCGAGGTGCTCGAAGTCAAGCGCTCGCGCTTGTCGGAGATCGGCGTCGACCCGCCGGGCAAGTTCACGCTGCTCAACATCGTGCAGAACCCGGCCACGGTCGTGTCCACCGCCACCGGCAACACCACAGTGCAGAACAACACGCTGACCACCACGCAGCTGACGGCCGACAAGCTGAGCAAGATCCGCGGCTCCAGCGTCGGCATCGACAACCCGTCGCTGAACCTGCACGCTGAGAACGGCGACACCAACATCCTCGCCAACCCGCGCATCCGGGTGCGCAACCGCGACAAGGCGCGCATCCTGATCGGCGATCGCGTGCCTGTGATCACCACCATCGCGACCGCCAACGTCGGCGTGTCCGAATCGGTGACTTACCTCGATGTCGGGCTGAAGCTCGATGTCGAGCCGAACGTGTTCCTCGACAACGAGGTCGCCGTCAAGGTCAGCCTGGAAGTCAGCAACATCGTGCGCGAAGTGCGCAGCCGTTCTGGCGGCTTGACTTACCAGATCGGCACCCGCCTGGCGACCACTTCGCTGCGGCTGAAGGACGGCGAGACCCAGGCCCTGGCCGGGCTGATCAGCGATGAAGACCGCCAGGCGGCGACGGGTGTGCCGTGGCTGATCGACCTGCCCGTGCTCGGCCGTCTGTTCTCCAGCGAGAAAAGCGACCGCAGCAAGACCGAGATCGTGCTGCTGATCACACCGCGCGTCGTTCGAAACCTGGTCACTGGCACGCCCGACCGCAATGAGCACCTGGGCGGCACTGAGGCGGCGGTCGGCGCGCCGCCACTGCGCGTGCAGGGTGCCGGAAAGCTGGCGATGCCGGTGGGCAGCGGTGTGCCTCGCGGCGGCGCTGCGCCGAACCCGGAGCAACCTCAGGCGATCGAGCCTGAGCCGGTACCCGAGGCGCCACCGCCGCTACCGGCCGCTGCGCCATGACGACACGCGCCCGCGGCTTCACGCTGATCGAGCTGCTGATCACGGTCGCGATCCTGGCCATGCTGGCCGGTGGCGCGATGAGCTTTGCCGACCTGGCGGTGCAACGCACACAGGAACAGGAACTGCGCGGCGCGCTGCGGCAGATCCGCGAGGCCATTGACGCCTACAAGGTCGCAGCCGATGCCGGTCGCGTTGCCAAGGCCGCCGACGCGTCGGGCTACCCCCCTGCCTTGAACGCATTGACCGACGGCGTGCCCGATGCCGGCAGTGCGCAGGCAAAGAAGCTCTACTTCCTGCGGCGCCTGCCTCGCGACCCGATGGCCGACCCGGCCCTGCCGGCCGATGCCACCTGGGGCCTGCGCAGCTACGAGAGTGACGCCGACAACCCACAGCCTGGCCGCGATGTGTTCGATGTGTATTCGCTGTCGCCGAAGACCAGCATCGGCGGTCGGCCGTACCGTGAGTGGTGATTCCCGTGTTGACTACGCCGCTCCGCTCGATCCGCACAGAGGGCTTCACCCTGGTCGAGCTGATGGTGGTGATGGCCATCATCGCCACCCTGCTGACGCTGGCCCTGCCGCGCTACTTCCACAGTGTCGAGCGCAGCCGCGAAGCGGTGTTGCGGCAGGACCTGCACATCATGCGTGACGCGATCGACAAGTACCTCGCCGACCGGGGGCGCTACCCGCAAACCCTCGACGAACTGGCCGACAAGCGCTACCTGCGCCGCGTGCCGCCCGACCCAATCACCGACAGCACCAGCAGCTGGATCGCGCTGCCGCCGCCCGAGGGTGAACTGCGCGACGGTGTCTACGACGTGCGCAGCGGGGCACCCGGCAACAGCCTCGATGGCCAGCCTTATGAGAGCTGGTGACCGTGATGCCGCTCAGGCCGCGATGTCGGCGGTGCCGGCAATCAACAAATTGTCACCATCGGCGTTTACCGTCCTCGATTCAGACGCGGTACGAATGCTGGGCGCTCTTCGCTCCCGCTGCGAACGTGTCTACGAGGATGTCCCAACGTGAGTCAAACCCCCAGGCTGGATGACGTCGACCGTGGCCGCTACGCGGATGCCGTCGAAGCCTCATTCCTCGTGTCGAGCCGACAGCAGTTCTTTGTCTGGAGCCAGAGCTCGGTGCAGTCGCTGATCCCGCATGAAATCCTGATCTGCGGCATCGAGGATGGTTCCCGACAAGGCATGTCGGTGCATCGCTTCAGCGCCAGCCGGTATTTCAGGCAGGAACATTTCGACATCGTCGCCGACCCGCTGAACGGCCTGATGCCGCGACTGCTGGCTGCGGCCGAAGGCAACCGGTCGAGCGTCATCTTCTGCCCGTCGGTCAACGGCAGACCCGCCGATGACGAGCTGATGGTGCTGGTCGCGGACAACGAGCTGAAGAACCTGGCCGCGCAGCTGGTGATGGGCACACGAGGCAAGGCCGAGGCGTTTTATGTGTTTTCGAGGCTGTCGGGTGAACTGGATGTGCGGCTCGGGTATGTCATCGAGCTGCTGGTGCCTCACCTGCACAACGCCTTCCTGCGGGTGCTGGCCACCGAACGCGAAGCCTCCAGCGCCCATACCCAGCGCTCGGGCCGCCTGGTCACGCCCAGGCAGGAGGAGATCCTGAACCTCATCAAGAGTGGCAAGACCAACTCCGAAATTGCGGAACTGCTGAGCTGCAGCCCCTGGACGATCAAGAACCACATCCAGGCCATCCTGCGAAAGCTCGACTCGAACACCCGCACGCACGCGATAGCGCGCGCCATGAGCCTGGGCATACTGCACCACGACTGACGATGC
>JAYVEB010000018.1:0-6868 GCA_043749095.1 Burkholderiales bacterium
AATGCACCCACGGCGCGCCGACAGCGCAAACGGCGACAAGCGCTCTGCGTTGCCCCAATCAACCCGGCGTCAAAGCGTCTGCCGCCCAGACTCCTAGGAGAGCTCGAGCTCAGCCGCCCTTGTTGCGCATCCAGTCGGCGGTGCCGAAGAACGACTCGGCCAGCCGCGCCGCCATCGCCTCGTCAATGTTCGATTCGCGCAGCGCCTGCCTCATGCAGGCCATCCACTGGTCGCGCTCGGCGATGCCGATCGAATACGGCATGTGCCGAGCCCGCAGTCGGGGGTGCCCGAACTTCTCGACATAGAGCTGGGGCCCACCGAGCCAGCCACACAGGAACCAATGCAGCTTGTCACGTGAGCCCGCAAGCGTGTCAGGGTGCAGCGCGCGCAGGCCGGCAAACGCGGGCTCCAGGTCCATCAGGTCATAGAAGCGGTCGACCAGCTGCCGCACTGCGGGCTCGCCGCCTAGCGCCTCGAACGGTGTGGTGCTCACCCGAGCAGCTTGTCGGCCAGCCCGCCCACGGCCAGCGCGGCCGGGCAGCCGGGCAGCCATTCCATCAGCAACTTGCGTTTCAGGATCGCCTCGCGCACCGCCGTGTCGATCGGCACCTCACCGACGAGATCGAGCTTCAGCGACTCGCTCTCGGCACCGAGCATCGGTGACACGTAACGGTCGACGACCTGCTGCAACTGACCGCGGATCGTGCGCCCCTCGCCCACGCGGGCCACCTGGTTGACCACCAGCTTGATGGCACGGCGGGCCTGCTGCGTGGCCAGCACCTTGATGGTGGCGTAAGCATCGGTGAGCGAGGTCGGCTCGGGCGTGGCCACCACCAGCACCTCGTCGGCCAGCGACACCGCAAACAGCACCACGTCGGAAATGCCGGCACCGGTGTCAAGCACGATGCAGTCGAAGCGCGGCTTCATCTTCTCGATGATGTCCAGCAGCTGTTCACGGACCTCGTTGGTGAGCCGCGAATATTCGACCAGTCCGGAGCCCGCCAACAGCACCGAGAAGCCTCCTGGCGCCGGCAGGATCGCCGCCTCCAGATCACACTTGCCGGTGAACACATCGTGCAGCGTGGTCTTCGGGTACAGGTTCAGCACCACATCGAGGTTGGCCAGACCCAGGTCGGCATCGAGCACCAGCACGCGCTGACCCCGGCGCGACAGCGCGGCAGCGAGGTTGGCTGAAATGAAGGTCTTGCCGACACCGCCCTTGCCACTGGTCACCGCGATCGTGCGCGCGCGGCGGCCGCTGGCCTGCGAACGGGGTCGGGCACTGAGATCGGTGGAGGGAGTCATGTCGGGGAAATCATTCAAGGTCCTGGAACTGGGAGGTGCCGAACAGCATGCCCTTCTCTTCGGCACTGACTTGGACCACTGGAGCATGTTCGAGGCAGACGCGGTTGCGACCCTCGGACTTGGCAAGGTAAAGCTGGCGGTCGGCGCGCTCAACCCACAGCGCAGCCGATGAGCGCACCCATTGCGGCGCAAAAGCCCCGCCGATGCTGATGGTGACTTTCACGTCGACCCCTGGCGCCACGTTGATGGATCGCCGTTCGACCTTGGCACGGATGCGCTCGGCCACGGTGAGCCCGAATGCCGTCGGGCAGTTCGGCAAGATGATGGCGAATTCCTCGCCACCATAGCGCGCCACCGTGTCCATGGGGCGCACGCAGTCTTGCAGCGCCGCGGCCACCACCTTCAGCACCTGGTCACCAGCGGGGTGGCCATAGGTGTCGTTGACGCGCTTGAAATGGTCAATGTCGGCCATCAGCACCAGTGCCGGCTCGCCGGCGCGGGCCACACGGTCGATCTCGCGGGTGATGGTCAGCTCGAACTGGCGGCGGTTGGCCAGCCCGGTCATCGCGTCGCGACTGGACAGATCGCACAACGCATCGACCACCGCCTGCAGCCACGGCGCCGAGCCGGGTTCCGCATCGACGCTGAGCTCGCGGCCGGCCTGCTTCAACAGCAGCAAGGCCGTTTGAAGTTGCAGCTCAGCGGTGAGGTCGGCGGTGGGCATCAGGTGGGCGGGCACAAATCAGCGAAGTAGGCGCTCAGTCTAGCGGTGTCGCCAAACGTAACACCATGCGTCAGATGGGTAAAACCGCGCCAGTTCGGACGATCACGCAACAGGCTCACCGATTCAAGTCGCCTGGCGCCCTGCCGATAGTCACCCATGCTGCCCACCACGCCCGACCGGAGCGCTCGACCATGTCTACCGTGATGTCCGCCTCTGCACGCCCCCGTCCGGTTGATGCTTCCGCGTCCGCGCAGCGCGATCTGGCGTTCGATGGCGCCGATTTCGATCGCATACGCAAACTGATCTACGAGCGTGCCGGCATCAGCCTCGGTACGGGCAAGCAGGCGATGGTCTACAGCCGGGTCTCGCGCCGTCTGCGCGAAACAGGTCACAGCTCATTCGCCAGCTACCTGCCGTGGCTGGAGCAAGCCCACGGTGCCGCGGCAGGCGCCGAATGGCAGGAATTCATCAACTGCCTGACGACCAACCTGACTTCGTTCTTTCGCGAGGACCACCATTTCACCGCGCTCGTCGATGACCTGCGGGCACGCACCGGACAAGGCCCCGTGCGCATCTGGTGCAGCGCCGCATCCACTGGCGAAGAACCGCACTCGATTGCGATAACGGTCAACGAAGCGCTGGGCGCCAACCATGGCGCCAGACTGGTCGCCAGCGACATCGACACCAATGTGCTGACCACCGCGGCTGCCGGGGTCTACCCGCTGGAAGCGCGCGGGCTATCACCGGAACGGCTGCGCCAGCACTTTCTGCGCGGCAAAGGGGCGCAGGCCGGCTTGATCCGCGTGCGGCCGGAGCTGGCGCGGATGATCGAGTTCCGCACGCTGAACCTGATGGATGCTCGCTGGTCGCTCGGCGACCCGTTCGACATCGTGTTCTGCCGCAACGTGATGATCTATTTCGATGCGCCCACGCAGCTGCGGGTGCTGGAGAAGATCCACGCGGCGATGAAGCCGCGCGGCTTGCTGTACGTCGGTCACTCCGAGAACTTCACCGAAGCGCGCAGCCTGTTCCGGTTGCGCGGCAAGACGATCTACGAGCGCGTTTGACACAGCTCTCGCACACGAGACTCCCGACCATGTCGATCGCCCCGAATGCCAGCGCTTCGTCGTCCTTGTCGCGGCTGCGCTCGACGCCTGTCGGTGGACTGTCGACACAGGGTTTCGGCACACCGACCGCGGGCTCGCGGCTGGCGCAGCTGCGCGCCAAGGTGCCCAAGCCGGGCGAAGCGTCGTTCTTCTTCTACGAAGCCCATTTCAAGAGCGATGCGGTGAAGGTGCTGCCAGGCGAGTACTACGTCGACGACGAGGACATGCTGATCATGACCACGCTGGGCTCGTGCATCGCCGCCTGCCTGTGGGACCGCAACGCCCGCGTCGGCGGCATGAACCACTTCATGCTGCCCGAAGGCGTCGGCGACTCGGGGCGCTATGGTTCCTACGCGATGGAATTGCTGATCAATGAACTGCTCAAGCGCGGTGCGACCCGCTCGGGCCTGGAGGCGAAGGTCTTCGGCGGCGGTGCGGTGATCAGCGGCATGAGCGCGCTGAACGTCGGCGAGCGCAACACCAGCTTTGTGTTGAACTACCTGAAAACCGAGCACATCACTGTCGTGTCCAAGGACGTGATGGACATCTACCCGCGCAAGGTCTGCTTCCTGCCGGCCAGCGGCAAGGCGATGGTGAAGCGACTGGCACCGACCAGCAGCGATGCGGTGGTCGCACAAGACAGGGTGGCGGTCGAGCGCGCGATCACATCGAGCAGCAGTGGCGGCTCGGTCGATCTGTTCTGACGCTGCGGGACCATTTTCCGAATATCACTGACTGATTCGAGCAAGCTATGGCCAAGACCCGTGTGGTGGTGGTGGACGATTCAGCGCTGGTACGCGGCCTGCTGACCGAGATCATCAACCAGCAGCCCGACATGGAATGCGTGGGCGCGGCGGCAGACCCGTTCGTGGCGCGCGAGATGATCCGCGAGCTGAACCCGGATGTGATCACGCTCGATGTCGAGATGCCGCGAATGGATGGCATCGACTTCCTCGGCAAGCTGATGCGGCTGCGGCCGATGCCGGTGGTGATGGTGTCGACGCTGACCGAGCGCGGCGCCGATGTCACGATGCGCGCGCTGGAGCTGGGTGCCGTCGACTTCGTCGCCAAGCCGAAGATCGGTGTGGCCGACGGCCTGAAGCTGCTGGCCCACGACATCACCGACAAGGTGCGCATCGCCGCCAAGGCCCACCTGCGCCGCGCCACCGCGCCAGCGGGCAGCGCCGGCGCGGTGCCACGGCCCAGCACGCCAGCCACGTCGATCGGTCGGCTGTCCACCGAAAAGATCATCTTCATCGGCGCCAGCACCGGCGGCACCGAAGCGACCAAGGAGGTGTTGATGAACCTGCCGCCGGATTGCCCGGCGGTGGTCATCACGCAGCACATGCCCCCGGGCTTTACCAAGAGCTACGCGGCCCGGCTCGACGGGCTGTGCAAGGTGCGGGTGGCCGAAGCACGCGACGGCGAACGCATCCTGCCCGGACACGCCTACATCGCCCCCGGCGGCCTGCACCTGAGCGTCGAACGCAGCGGAGCCAACTACATTGCCCGGGTGCGCGATGGCGAACCGGTGAACCGACACAAGCCCTCGGTCGAGGTGCTGTTCAAGTCGGCCGCCCGCGTTGTCGGACCGAATGCGCTGGGGCTGATGCTCACCGGCATGGGCGCCGACGGCGCCAGCGCGATGCGCGAGATGCGCGACGCCGGTAGCTACAACTTCGTGCAGGACGAAGCCAGCTGCGTCGTGTTTGGCATGCCGCGTGAAGCCATCGCTGCCGGCGCGGCACACGAGGTGCTGCCGCTGACGCACATCGCGTCGAAGCTGATCGAACGCCTGCGCAGCACCTCGGGCATGTCGATGACGCGGGTCTAAAGCCTGTTCACGCGGGCGCCCTCAGGCGGCCGGCAGGAACAGCTCCTGTAAATCGTTGAGCAGGTCATACCCGCGCGGCGTGGGCTGGATCCAGTTCGGCTCGCGCCGCAGCAGGCCCTTGCGCACCGCCTCGCCCAGTGCCCGCTCGATCGAGCTCAGCGGCAAGCCGGTGCGTTCGGTGTAGCGGGCCAGCTCGACGCCCTCCTTCAAGCGCAGGCCGTTGAGCATGAACTCGAACGGCAGCTGCTTGCGTGCCACCTCTTCGTCTTGCGCAATGGCCTGTCCAGCCAGGGCTTTCGCCATGTAGTTCGACGGGTCGCGAAAGCGCACCTGGCGCACCACGCGGTGCGGGTAGCTGATCTTGCTGTGTGCGCCGGCGCCGATGCCGAGGTAATCGCCGAACTGCCAATAGTTCAGGTTGTGCGCGCAGCGGTGGCCAGCCCGTGCGAAAGCCGACACCTCGTAGCGCGACAGGCCGGCCGCCTCGGTGGCCTGCGTGATGCGATCGAGCATGTCGAACGCCGTGTCTTCATCAGGCACCGCCAGATCGCCCGAGGGCGGGTGCTTCGCGAACAGCGTGTTCGCCTCGATCGTCAGGTGGTAGATCGACAAATGCGGTGGCTGGAATGACAGCGCGATGGCGAGGTCGAGTTCGAGCTCGGCCAGCGTCTGCCCGGGCAGCGCATACATCAGGTCGAGGTTGTAGGTGTCGAAGGCCTCGCTCGCCTCGGCCAGCGCCGCCCTCGCCTGCGCGCCGTCGTGCACGCGGCCCAGTGCCGCGAGCTTCGCGTCGTCGAAGCTCTGCACGCCGACCGACAAGCGCGTGACACCCGCTGCGCGGTAGCCGCGAAAGCGGTCGCGCTCGAAGGTGCCGGGGTTGGCCTCCAACGTGATCTCGCAACCGGGCTCGAGTGGCAGCCGGGCGCGGATGTCGGTGATCAGCTGCTCGATGCGATCGGGCGAAAACAGGCTGGGCGTGCCGCCGCCGATGAACACCGTGTGAATGCGACGGCCCCAGATGAAGGGCAGCGCGGCTTCGAGGTCGCAGCGCAATGCGTCGAGGTATCTGTCAAACGGCGGCGCCTCAGGCACTTCGGCGGGCGCCGCTGAACGGTGCTCGTGCGAATTGAAGTCGCAATAGGGGCACTTCTTCAGGCACCAGGGTAGGTGCACGTACAGCGACAGCGGCGGCAGCGCCGCGAGGTTCAGCGTGCCGGGGCGCAGGTAGCGGGCGAGCAGCTGGTTCAGATCGACGGTCACGCCAGCCGACGCGACCTCGGCCGCGCGTGCGGGCAAGATGGCTGGTATTGCTGTTCGTTCAGCCAAGGCCCCAGACCTCGCGCATCTGCCGCAGCATCTCGCGCGATGCGAGGCCGCGGTGGCTAAGAGCATTCTTGTCGTCGGGGCTCAACTCGGCGACCGTTTTCTGCAACTCCGGGATGTACAGCAACGGGTCGTAGCCGAAACCGGATTCACCGCGCGGCGCCGGCCAGATCACACCGGCCCAGCGGCCCATCGCCACCAGCGGCTGCGGGTCGTCGGCCGAGCGCACGGCCACCAGCGCGCAGACGAAGCGCGCGCTGCGCTCCGGCACCGTCGTGACCGCCGACAGTTTGTCGAGCAGCACCCGGTTGTTCGATGCATCGCCCTTCGGCTGGCCATGGTCTTCGGCAAACCTCGCCGAGCGCACACCCGGCGCGCCGCTGAGAGCATCGACGCACAGGCCCGAGTCGTCGGCGATGGCCGCACTCCCCGCACGACGAGCCGCATGGCGGGCTTTCGCCAGCGCGTTCTCGATGAAGGTCAGGTGGGGCTCCTCCGCCTCGGGAATACCGAGCTCGCCCTGGCGCACCAGCGCGAGGCCCAGCGGCGCGAACAGCGATTGCAGCTCGGCCAGCT
>JAYVEB010000019.1:0-19330 GCA_043749095.1 Burkholderiales bacterium
GAAGTCGTCGGCGAGCTGATCTCCAAGCCCTACATCGCGATCACGTTGAACCTGCTGGCGCGTTTCGGCGTGCGCGTGCGCAACGAGCAATGGGCGCGCTTCACCATTCACCAAGGCAGCCGGCTCGTGTCGCCCAGCGCGATTCACGTCGAGGGCGATGCGTCATCGGCGTCGTACTTCGTCGCACTCGGCGCGATTGCGGCGAGTGCGGATGCGCCGGTGCGGATCGAAGGCATGGGCAGTGCGTCGATTCAGGGCGATCTCGCGTTTATCGGCGCGGCACAGGCGATGGGCGCCAATGTGCTGCTCGGCGAGAACTGGGTCGAGGTCTCGCGCGGCATCTGGCCGTTGAAGCCGATCACGCTTGACTGCAACCACATCCCCGACGCCGCGATGACGCTCGCCATGATGGCGCTGTATGCGAGCGGCACCACACGCCTCACTAACATCGCGAGCTGGCGCGTCAAAGAGACCGACCGCATCGCCGCTATGGCGAACGAGTTGCGGAAATGCGGAGCGACCGTTACCGAGGGCGTCGACTTCATCGAAGTGACGCCGCCGACGACCTGGCAGCCCGCCGCGATCCGCACTTATGACGATCACCGAATCGCGATGTGCTTCGCGCTCGCGGCGTTCAACGATGTGGGGCTGCCGGTGCGCATCTTCGACCCGCAGTGCGTGGGCAAGACTTTCCCCCAGTACTTCGAGACGTTGTTCAGCGTCGTCGGCCCGCGCGCGAGCGGTGTGCCGATCATTACCGTCGACGGCCCGACCGCTTCGGGCAAAGGCACGCTCGCGAGCGCCGTCGCGCAGCGGCTCGGCTATCACTTCCTTGATTCAGGCGCCGTCTACCGCGCCACCGCGCTGGCAGCGATGCGCTCTGGCACGCGTGCCGATGACGAGCAGCGCCTCGCGCAACTGGCGACCCACCTCGACCTGCGCTTCCCGCTCGGCCAAATTTTAATGGGCGGCCAGGACGTGACCGAAACGCTGCGGCTCGAAGAGGTCGGCGCCCTCGCCTCCAAGGTCTCCGCGTTCCCGCTGGTGCGCGCGGCACTTTGCACGATGCAGCTCTCGTTCCACCAGGTTCCGGGCCTCGTTGCCGATGGTCGCGACATGGGCACCGTGATCTTCCCCGGCGCCGATCTCAAGATTTACCTGACCGCGAGCGCCGCCACGCGTGCCGAGCGGCGCTACAAGCAATTGATTTCAAAGGGGATTTCGACTAATATCGATCGGCTACGCGCCGAATTGGAATCGCGGGACGCAAGGGATCAAACCCGAGGCGTCTCGCCTCTCAAACCGGCCGCAGATGCGATGTTGCTGGACAACTCAGCCCTGACCGTCGAAGCCTCGGTGGATGCAGTGCTCGAAGCCTGGCAACAGCGCAGGCCTTTCAAGGAATCTTGAAGGCCGTAAAAGAGAGTCCGTCGCCCTCCCTTCCGTGCCACGCAGCTTTCCAAGACGCGCAGCGGCACACCAGAGCGGCGGTTGTTCAACCTAACCCCGCGGTTCGCGAGATCCGCACCGGAAAGCCTCAATGTCCCAAGCTCAAGTTGCCGATACCGGCATGGAATCTTTTGCCGCCATGTTCGAGGAGTCGTTGACTCGCTCGGAAATGCGCAGCGGCGAAGTCATCACTGCTGAAGTGGTGCGCGTCGAACACAGTTTCGTGGTCGTGAACGCCGGCCTCAAATCGGAAGCCTACGTTCCGATCGAAGAATTCAAGAACGACCAGGGCGAACTCGAAGTTCAGGTCGGTGATTTCGTCTCGGTCGCGATCGACGCGGTCGAGAACGGCTACGGCGACACCATCCTGTCGCGCGACAAGGCCAAGCGCCTCGCGTCGTGGTTGTCGTTGGAAAACTCGTTGGAGTCCGGCGAGTTCGTGACCGGCACCGTCAACGGCAAGGTCAAGGGCGGCTTGACTGTCCTTGTCAACGGCATCCGCGCGTTCCTGCCGGGTTCGTTGCTCGACACGCGGCCTGTCAAAGACATGTCTCCGTTCGAAGGCAAGACGATGGAGTTCAAGGTCATCAAGCTCGACCGCAAGCGCAACAACGTCGTGTTGTCGCGCCGCGCTGTGGTCGAAGCCTCGATGGGCGAAGAACGCGCCAAGCTGCTGGGCACCCTGGCCGAAGGCGCCATCGTGACCGGCGTGGTCAAGAACATCACCGAATACGGTGCGTTCGTCGACCTCGGCGGGATCGACGGTCTGTTGCACATCACCGACATGGCCTGGCGCCGTGTGCGTCACCCGAGCGAAGTGGTTCAGGTCGGCCAGGAACTGCAGGCCAAAATCCTGAAGTTCGACGCCGAGAAGAACCGCGTCTCGCTGGGCATCAAGCAGCTGGGCGATGACCCGTGGCATGGCGTGTCGCGCCGCTACCCGAACAGCACCCGCCTGTTCGGCAAGATCACCAACATCGCCGACTACGGTGCGTTCGTCGAGATCGAGCCGGGCATCGAAGGCCTGGTGCACGTCTCGGAAATGGACTGGACCAACAAGAACGTGGCCCCATCGAAGATCGTTGCCCTGGGCGACGAGGTCGAAGTCATGGTGCTCGAGATCGACGAAGACAAGCGCCGCATCAGCCTCGGCATGAAGCAGTGCAAGGCCAACACGTGGGAAGAGTTCTCCACGACAGTCCAGCGCGGCGACCGCGTCAAGGGCCCGGTCAAGTCGATCACCGACTTCGGCGTGTTTGTGGGTCTTGCCGCTGGCATCGACGGCCTGGTGCACCTGTCCGACCTGTCCTGGCACGAGCCGGGCGAAGCGGCGGTGCGCAACTTCAAGAAGGGCCAGGAAGTCGAAGCGATCGTGCTGGCCGTTGATGTGGAACGCGAGCGAATTTCGCTGGGCATCAAGCAGCTCGACAGCGATCCATTCACCACCTACACCTCGGTCAACGACCGCGGCATGATCGTCACTGGCAAGGTCAAGACCGTTGATGCACGTGGCGCCGAAGTGCAGTTGGCCGACGACGTGACCGCCTACCTGCGGGCTTCTGAAATTAGCCGTGACCGCGTCGAAGACGCCCGCAACGTGCTGAAGGAAGGCGACGAAGTCAACGCTCTGATCATCAACGTCGACCGCAAGACGCGTTCGATTCAGTTGTCGATCAAGGCCAAGGACAACGCCGACAACCAGGAAGCGATGCAACGCCTGTCGCAGACCAGCGAGCGTGAAAACGCCGGCACGACCAGCCTGGGCGCCCTGCTGCGCGCCAAGCTGGACAACCAGGGCGGCAACTCCTGACGGTCGGAGCCCTGGCCATGGATGGCATGAAGGACGGCATGACCCGTTCGGACCTGGTGGTGCGGCTGGCCGAGCGTTTCGGGCAGCTCACCCACCGGGACACCGAGTCGGCGGTCAAGATCGTGCTCGATGCGATGTCCGATGCGCTCGCGCACGGGCACCGCATCGAAATCCGTGGCTTCGGCAGCTTCTCGATCAACCGTCGGCCACCGCGTGTGGGTCGCAATCCACGCTCTGGTGAACAGGTGGTGGTGCCGGAAAAACTGGTGCCCCACTTCAAGCCAGGCAAGGCCTTGCGTGAAGCGGTCGATGCCCACCTGCCGGCCGACGCCGAGCCGCCGGAAGCCGATCCTCGTTCCCGGCACTGAGGCCGCGCCGAATTCCGTTAGGCTGAACCCCGAAGACGTTGCGGTGGTTGCCCTCTGGCGGTGACCCGCAGCGGAGCACGTAGTAGCGGAGACGTCATGCGCGTGATCACCTGGGTTTTCAGACTGTTCATCTTTTTCGCCCTGTTCGCGTTCGCGCTGAACAACCAGCAAGACGCTGCGGTGCGCTGGTTCTTCGGTTACGAATGGCGGGCGCCGATGGTCTTCATCGTGCTGGCCGCCTTCGGCCTGGGCTGTGCCTTCGGTGTCAGCGCCATGGTGCCGGCCTGGTGGAAACACCGCCGTGTCGCCACGCGCAAGTCTGTGCCAGTGCCAACTGCCTCTGCGCAGAATCCGGTGATGTCCACCTTGCCCGTGCCTGAGCATCCGCCACGCGATGGACTTTGACCTGCAGTGGTTGCTGCTGGGCCTGCCGGTCGCTTTCGCGCTGGGCTGGCTGGCATCGCGTTTCGACTTCCGGCAGCTCAAGCGTGAACAGCGCGACGCACCCAAGGCCTATTTCAAGGGCCTGAACCTGCTACTCAACGAACAGCACGACAAGGCCATCGACGCCTTCATCGAAGCCGTTCAGCAAGACCCCGACACCAGCGACCTGCATTTCGCGCTCGGCAATCTGTTTCGCCGGCGCGGTGAATACGAGCGTGCGGTGCGTGTCCATCAGCACCTGCTGAACCGCGCCGATCTGCCACCCGCAGAGCGGGACCGCGCCCAGCACGGTCTGGCCCAGGACTTCATGCAGGCCGGCCTGTTCGACCGCGCCGAGACCGCCTGGCGCGCACTTGAAGGCACCGCCTACGACACCGATGCGCGCCTCGCGCTGCTGACGCTGCACGAACGCTCGCACGACTGGCGAGCGGCCGTCGACGACGCACTGAAGCTCGAACGCGGCAGCACCGGGTCGTATGCATCGCGCATCGCGCACTACTGGTGCGAGCTGGCGCTGGAGGCCGATGCCAAGCAGCAGACCGCCGATGCCGACGATGCGCTGCGGCGTGCGCACGAAGCCTCGCCTCAGGCCGCGAGGCCGGTGGTCACTGCCGGACGGCGACTGGCACGACTGGAAAAGCACGCCGAAGCCATCGCCGTCTGGAACGAGCTGCTGGCCAGCCACTCGGCCAGCTTCAACCTGGTGGCCGCGGACTACGCCGCCAGCGCCCTGGCCTGCGGGCACCAGGACGAGGCACGAGAGCGGCTGCTCGCGTTGCACCAGAAGAAGCCCAGCATCGATCTGCTGAACGCGATCGGCGCGCTCGACAGCGACCCGGCTTCGCGTTGCGACCGCACCCGCACCCAACTGTTGCTGCTGCCCACGCTGTCGGCCGCGCAAACGATGCTGCACGAACACGAAACCTCTGCGCTGCCCTTGCTGCCGGCCGACCTGTCGGCCGTGGGCGAGGTGATCGGCCGCGCCGCGAAGGCCGGACAGCGTTACCGCTGCGCCGCCTGCGGCTTCGATGCCCAGCACCATTACTGGCAGTGCCCCGGCTGCCTGGGCTGGGACACCTACCCGCCGCAACGCCTGGAAGAGCTGTAGTCCAGTGAAACGGAACTGAGCCTTGCAAGCACCAGCTGCCCACACATCGAAAGAGCTGTACCTGCTGGTGCTGGCGCAGGTGCGGCCGCACTGGCGCGCCTTCTCGCTGGGCATCCTCGCAATGATCGGCTATGCGGCCACCGAGACGGCCTTGCCTGCGTTGCTGAAGGAACTTCTCGACGGCAGCTTCGTCAACCGCGACCCGGCCGCGATCCATCGCATGCCCTTGCTGATCGTGGCGCTGTTCGTTGTGCGCGGCGCGACCGACTTCGTGCATGTCACCGCGCTTAATGCGGTCGCCACCAAGGTGGTGATGGACTTGCGCACCGCGATGTTCGACAAGCTGCTGCGCCTGCCGGCCAGTCACTTCGACCGTGAACCCAGTGCGGTGCTGATCTCGAAGCTGACCTACAACACCCAGCAGATCAGCCCGATCATCACGGTGTCGTTGATCACCCTCGTCAAAGACAGCCTCAGCGTGCTCGGCCTGCTGGGCTATATGCTGTACCTGAACTGGCAGCTGTCGCTGGCGTTCTTCACCGTGCTGCCGGCGATCGCCTATGTGATCCGCTCGATCAGCGGGCGTCTTCGCGCGCTCAGCAGCAGCCAGCAGTCCTCGATGGGCACGCTGTCGCATGTGGTCGACGAGGTCATCGGCGGGCACCGCGAAATCAAGATCTTCGCCGGTGAGGCCTACGAGGCGAAGCGCTTCTTCGATGTGGCCAACGCGCTGCGCCGCTACTCGATGAAGGTGGTCACCACCTCGGCCGCCAACGGCCCGATCGTGCAGACGATCGCGGTGCTGGCGCTAGCGGTGATCATCTACTACGCGGCGCTGCAGTCCAGCCAGAATCAGCTGACCGTCGGTGGCTTCGTGTCGTTCTTTAGCGCGATGGCGCTGCTGCTCGCGCCACTGAAGCGGCTGTCCAACGTCAATGAGGTGCTGCAGCGCGGATTGGCAGCGGCCTCGAGCGTGTTCGAGGTGATCGATGCGCCCGACGAGCCGGATCACGGCACCAAGACCGTCGCCCGATCGGCCGGCCATCTGCAGTTCAGCGGGGCCTGCTTTCGCTATCCGAATGCCGATCGCGATGCGCTGATCGACGTCGATCTGGACATCCACCCCGGCGAATCGGTCGCGCTGGTCGGTGCCTCGGGCAGCGGCAAGTCCACGCTGATGTCGTTGATCCCGCGCTTTCACACACTGGACCGAGGAACGATCTGTCTCGATGGCATCGACATCCGCGAGTTGCGACTGGCCGACCTGCGGGCCAACATCGCGCTGGTCACCCAACATGTGGTGCTGTTCAACGACACGGTGGCGGCCAACATCGCTTATGGACTGCGGGATGTGGTGACCGAAGCCGACATCATCGCCGCCGCCGAGGCGGCCCACGCGATGGAGTTCATCCGCGAGATGCCGCTCGGGCTGGCGACACCGATCGGCGAAAACGGCGCCCGGCTGTCGGGCGGTCAACGCCAGCGCATCTCGATCGCCCGCGCCTTGCTGAAGGATGCGCCGATCCTGCTGCTCGACGAAGCCACCTCGGCACTGGACACCGAATCGGAACGGCTGGTGCAGATTGCCATCGACAACCTGAAGCGCGGCCGCACCACGCTGACCATTGCGCATCGGCTCTCGACGATCGCCGGCGCCGACCGTGTCGTCGTGATGGACCAGGGCCGCATCGCTGAAGTCGGCACCCATGCCGAACTGCTGGCGCACAACGGCATCTACAGCCGGCTGCACCACATGCAGTTCGACCGCGCGGGGTGAGCAGCGCACGATGACGGTGGCGCCCAACGCAGCAGAGCGCATTCTGATCATCCGGCTATCGGCGCTCGGTGATGTCGTGATGGCCTCCGGCCTGATCCCGGCGTTGCGGGAGATCTCGCCGCAGGCCTACATCGGCTGGCTGGTCGAACCGGCGGCAGCCCCGCTGTTGCGGCACAACCCGCGCCTCGACGAGGTCATCGTGTTGCCGCGCACCGAATGGCAGGCGTTGTGGCGGGCGCACCGGCCGATCGCAGTGCTGCGCTCGGTGCTGGCCTTCAGACGCGCGCTGCGTGCGCGCCACTTCGATGTCGCGATCGACGCACAGGGACTGTTCAAAAGCGCGCTGTGTGCCTGGTGGAGCGGAGCGGGGCGGCGCGTCAGTCTGATCGGTCGCGAGGGCAGCAGCTGGCTGATGACTGAGCGGTTCATGCCGAAGCCTGATCCATTGAAGCCGATCGCCACCGAATACCGCGCGCTGGCCCGTCACCTCGGCGCCACCGGTGCTTACCGCATGGACCTCGCGGTCGGCGACGCGCCGCGTGCAGCGGCGGCCATCACGCTGGCGGCTGCCGGCGTGCGCGGCCCCTACGCGGTGCTGTGCCCCTACACCACACGACCGCAGAAGCACTGGTTCGATGACCGCTGGGCCGCACTGGCACAACGGTTGGTGGCCGATGGGATGACGCCGGTGCTGGTCGGTGGACCGTCCGATGCGATGCTGGCGCCGGCCATTGCCGATCACGCTCCGGGGCTGGTCAATCTGGTCGGCCGGCTCCAACTCGACGACACCGTCGCGGTGATCGCCGGCAGTGCGTTGCTGATTGGCGTCGACACCGGCCTGACCCACATGGGCAGCGCGCTGAAGGTGCCGACGGTGGCGCTGTTCGGCTCGACCCGGCCCTACCTCGACGCCCGCACGCCGCACACCGCCGTGTTGTACGAGGCCCTGCACTGCTCCCCCTGCCGGCGCCATCCGACATGCGATGGCCGTTTTGACTGCATGCGCGCCTTCGAGGTCGACACGGTGCTGCGCGCGGCCCAGTCCGTTCTGCCGCTGCCGACATGAAGACGCTGCACGTCGAAGCCGGCACGCACCTCTACGGCGGGGGCTTGCAGGTTTTCTTCCTGGTGCAGGGGCTGCAGACGCGTGGCGAAGAGGCGCTGCTGGTGTGTCCGACCGGCAGCGCGATCGCCGCACAGGCGCGTGCGCACGGCCTGCGGGTGCACGAGATCGCGATGGGTGGTGATCAGGACATCGGTTTGATCGGCCGCGTGCGCGCGCTGATCCGTACCGAGCGACCGGACCTGGTGCACCTGCACAGCCGCCGCGGCAGCGATGTCTGGGGCGCCCTCGCCGCACGGCTGGAAGGCGTGCCGACGGTGATGAGCCGGCGCAACGACAACCCGGAGCCGCGCGGCTGGTTCAATCTGAAGTACAAGCTGTACGACCGCGTCGTCGCGATCTCCGACGGCATACGGCAGGTACTGCTGGGCGCCGGCCTGTCACCCGACAAGGTGGTGTGTGTGCACAGCGCGGTCGATACCGAGCGCTACCGCCCCCACCGCGATGACATAGACTGGTTTCGCGATGAATTCGAACTCGCCCCGGACGAGCTAACGATCGCGATGGCCGCACAGTTCATCGCTCGCAAAGGCCACCGCACGCTGATCGCGGCACTGCCCGCAGTGATCGCGGTGCACCCCCGTACCCGCGTGCTGCTGTTCGGCCAGGGGCCCGAGACGGCGGCGATGAAGAAACTGGTGCGCCGCGCGGCTCTGCAGCAACATGTCGTGTTCGCCGGTTTCCGCAGCGACCTCGAACGGGTGCTGCCGTGCATCGACCTGATGGTGCACCCGGCCGAGATGGAAGGCCTGGGCGTCGCGCTGCTGCAGGCAGCCGCCTGCGGTCTGCCAATCGTCGCGGGCCGCGCCGGCGGCATCCCGGAGATCGTGCGCCCGGGCCTCAATGGCGAGTTGATCGAGCCAGGCGACGTCGGCGCCTTGTCGGGCCACCTGATCCGGCTGCTTGGCGACGCGGCCTTGCGGCAGCGCTACGGCGCCGCGGGCCGGGCGCTGACGCTGGCCGAGTTCTCGATCGATGCGATGGTCGAGGGCAATCTGCAGGTCTACCGCGAGGTGTATGCCGCCGAGGGGTCGCGGGCATGACGACCACTTGTGTCTACTTCGTCGCTTCGCCGCTTCAGCTGCTGGCAGCCAGGCAGATCGCTCAAACGGTTGAGGCCGGTGCGCGACAGGTGCTGATCTGGTACCAGCCCGGCATCGAATCACTGGTGCGCGCCGAGGACTGGGATGCCAGCAGCTACCTGCCCTGGCCGCGCCGCCATCCACTGCCGGGGTGGTTGGGCCGTCATCGGCGGCTGCTCGCCAACATCGATCTGGTGGCGGCACTGGTCGGACCCTGCGACACCCTGGTCCTGCACAGCGCGGTGTTCGACACCGAGGCGATCAACTATTTCCTGCGTGCACTGCCTCGGCTCAGTGGCGCCCACACGATGCATGCCCGTATCCTGCCGGATGGTTTGCTGAGCATCCGGCGCTACCCGTTGTCGCCAATCAAACGCATTGCTCAGTGCCTGCGCAAATTGCGCCAAGTGCTGTCCCCGACGCTGAACTACTGGATGTTTTCGGGCGACCGCATCGGCTCGGACGCCCCCTTTTGTGATCGCATCTATGTGCTGGTCGGGCTGCCACACGAGTACGACCCGGCGAAGGTCGTCATGCTGGCGCCGCTGGCAGAACGCAGCACGGAGCTGTCTGCCGCGATGACATCGCGGCGGGCGCTGGTGATCGGCCAGACGCTGGTCAGCGCCGGGCTGATGAATACCGCTGACCGTGACGCGGTGGCCATGCAGATCGAGCAATGGCTGGCCTCGTGCGACATCGACCGGATCGACTACAAGGGCCATCCAAAAGACAGCCAGCTCGAGCTGTGCCGCCCTGGCTATCGGGTACTCGATCTTGGTGAGCCGCTCGAGGCCTGGCTTGGGCACACGCCTTACCAGATCGTCGTCGGCGTGCGTTCGACCGCGCTGCTGTTCGCCCGCCAGCTGTGTGCGCCGGAGACGCAGGTGGTCGCTTTTGGCTGGGACCGCACGCGATTCAAGTCGGTGCAGGAACGCAGCGACATGCGCGCGGCCTTTGACAACGCCGGCGTCGTTCAACGGTGACAACCTTGATCTGGCGTGATCGCCTGGCCGCCATCAACTCTGGCTTGCTGGCGGCGCTGTTTTTCCTGGTGCCGACGCAGATCGCACCGGCCTGGGTGCTGACCGGCCTGATGCTGGTGTTCTGGCTGATCGAAGGCCGCTGGCAGCAGAAATGGCAGGCCTTGCGCAGCAACCCGGTGTTCTGGGTCTTCCAGGCGTATTTCTGGTGGGTGGTGGTGTCGCTTCTGTGGACGAGTGACATGGCCGAGGGCTGGAACATGGTGTCGAGTTACCTGTTCTTCGTGCTGGCAGCGGTCTATTTCACCGTCGCGCGCCGGGAGCACACCGATCGCTATCTGCTGGCGTTCGCCCTCAGCGTCGTGCTTTGCGAAGCGCTGGCCACCTACAACTGGCTGCACCTCAACCACTACCCCGATTGGCCCAACGGCCTGCGTGCGCCAAAGAATGCGATGGAGACGGCGCCGTTTGTCGATCGCATTCTGTTCGGCCCGGCCCTCGCGTTTGCAGGCTATGTCGGCGCCTGGAAAGCGGTGACGACATCTGGCCGCTTTCGCGTCGCCTGGGCCTTCACCGTGCTCAGCGCATTTGCGGTGCTGTCGTTCTCGGCCAGCCGCGTCGGCATGATCAGCTTCAGCCTGATGATGGCCTTGCTTGCTTTCCAGATGATGGCTAAACGCCGGTGGGCCGCCTTGTCGACCGCGGCCGCCGTGCTGGTAGGTTGCGCGATCGGCCTGTATGCGCTAAGCGACGCTAATACCAAGGAGCGCGTCGGCCAGATCTTTTCCGAATCCCAACAACTCGACACCGCGGTCAATGAGTCCATCCCTCTGCGTTACCTGTACGCACTGAACACCTTGCACATCATCGCAGCGCACCCGTGGCTGGGCGTCGGCGCCGGCGATTTCGCCGCCGAATACAAGGCGGTGAACGCCCAGCGGTCGCCGGCCTGGAACCCCACGCGCAACCCGCACAACCAACTGCTCTTCAACCTCGTCACCACCGGCGTGCTCGGCGGCGTGCTGCTGTTCGCGGTATGGATCGCGCCACCGTGGTTCACCCGCCGCCTTCCTGACGACGGCCTGCGCCCGCTGCGCATCGGGCTGCCGGTGTTCTACTTTTTCATCTGCCTCTCGGAGTCGTACATCTGGCGGTCGAACACCGGGTTGATGTTCATGCTGTTTTCGGCTTTGCTTTACGGGCCAAGGCCAAGGCCGATGTCTGTGCCTGGCGAGGCACCGCGCCGGGATTCCGCCCCGGCAGGCGGGTAACTTTCTTCTGCTGGCACAGAAGAAAGTCACCAAAGAAGAGTGCCTGAACACCAGCCATTTGGCCTGCTCGCTTCGGCTACACGCCTACCTCACAGGCTCTGGCCCGAGAACATTCTCCGAACTACCGCCTCGGTTTCCTCGCTCAGGTTCGAACATGCGGTCTCGACACGCCTCGACCCTGTCGGGTCCTCGGTCTGACTTCTTGTGCCAGAGCCTCTGCCGTTCGCCTCTAGCCGGAGCGTGATCACCAAATGGCTGGTGTTCAGGGCCTTTGCTTTGGTAACTTTCATTTGGGCCCGCAAATGAAAGTTACCCGCCCGCCGGGGCGGGACCCGGCGCGCTGCAGCGAAAAGCAATCCCCAGCGCGGAAGCCTGAGCCGCACATCAGCCGGCCGCGCTGATCTCAGCAATCTCCGGATTCATGCTCACCATCCGCGCTGGCCCGAAGATGGTGGCGAAGGCCACATCTTTTGCATCGCGCCCGGTGGCCACGCGCACCAGCTTGTCAACCGGCGCCATGCCGGTCGGGTCGAACATCATTCATCGGCCACCGAGGTAGGCCTCGAAGATCGCGTGGAAGTCCGGCGGGGGTTCGGCGAAATGCGCGTAGCCGCAGACCAGCCCTGCCGGGATGTTCAGGGCGCGGCAGAAGGTGACGGCCAGGTGCGCGAAGTCGCGACAGACACCGGCGCGCTGCACGAACACATCGCGTGCCGTCGTGGTCGCGGTGCTCGCACCGATGCGGTAGTCGATGTTCGTGCGCACCCATTCGGTGATCGCCGCGACGCGGGAGTGGCCCGGAGGCAAGCTGCCGAACAGCTTGAAGGCCACCGCTGACAGGTGATCCGACTCGCAGTAGCGTGTGGTCATCAGGTTGTGCAGCACGTCGTCAGGCACCTCGTCGATCGGCACCTCACGGGCGTTGATGTCGTCTGCATCGATGCGCCGGACCACCACCGCCTGGTAGCGCAGGGCGAGCCGGCCCGCCTCGGCGTGCAAGCGCATCAGGCGGTTGCCTGACTGCGGGTCGGTGTTGACACGGTACGGGACGGGCGGATCGATCACGATCGACTCGCTCAGGATCGTTTGCCCCATGCCCAGCGCAGCGTGTATCGAAAAGATGAAGTGGCACGGACCGTCGAGCGCATAGCTCAGGCCGCAATCGATCTGCGAGGTGACGCTGCGCGAGGCGACAGCGGGTGGGTTCAGGGTCTCGGGCATCAGGTTTTCTTTTTCACTTGCACATCGACGAACATGCCGAGGTGATCTCCAGGAAATCCGTGCCATGACCCCGACACCGGCGAGGCGCCAGTGGCATGGCGCGCGACACCGACGCGGATCAGGTCGGTGCCACCGATCAGGTTGTTGGTCGGGTCGAACGGCATCCAGCCGGCGCCCGGCAGGTACACCTGCAGCCAGGCATGCGTGGCGCCCGCGCCCACCAGCGGGGCGCCGTCTCCGCCATCGAGCCAGGGCGTGTACAGATAGCCCGTGACGAAGCGCGCAGCGTAGCCGAGCTGTCGGATTGCCTCGATCATCAGGGTCGCGAAATCGCGGCAGGTGCCGCTGCCCCAGCGCAGCGTCTCGTATAGCGACTGCACCCCTTCGTCGAACCGCGCCTGGTAGCGCATCACCTTGCGGATGAAATGCGTCATGTCGACCAGCAACTGCGTCGATCCGGTCGGGCCGTCGGTTCGAATGAACTGCCTGGCCCAGGCCAGCAACTCGCCCGTCGGGTCGCCGTAATAGGGCTGGAGATAGGCCGCCAGCGCAATCCGTTCTTCGTCGTTGTAATGAAACGGATAGGTCACCGCATCGGGGTTCAGCGGCAGGTCCAGCGCACGGGTGCCGGTGTGCTCGACGGTGAACGACGACACCACCTTCAGTTCCAGCGCGGGGCTTTGCGGCTGCACCAGCGCGACCGAGTTGGAGTAGACGTCCCGCACCATCCGGATGTCGATCGGCGTGGGCGTCACCTCCATGTCAGTGGCCAGCACCCGCAGGTCGTGACTGCCCCGCGGGCGGAACATCACGCGGTGCTCGCCCAGCGCGACAGGCTGGGCGTAGCGGTAATGCGTGGTGTGGGTGATGTCGAAGCAGATGGACACGTGAAACTCCCGGGTGAGCCGGAGGCGAGGAGAGAAATCGGCGCAGACAAGGAACTGTCCGCGCTGCTTTCAGCACCGCTGTCAAGCCGTTCATCAGTGTCGATCGAGCGACGCGGTTTGGCTGTCGGGACGCCACGGACGGGCCAGTCGGCGTTGTCCTACTTGCAGACCCTTCACCGCTGAATCACAGCGGGTCCGCAAGCGTCGCAGTCCTACAATTCACTACCTATTTCATGGGCGCCACGCTCGCCCGCCACCTCGCCGATGCAAACCTCCTCGTGGAATCTCGATCGCAGTCGCCTCGAACAGGTCCCCTGCCCTCTGTGTCAAGGCGTCAAGTTCGAACGCCTGGCCGCGACCGACCGCTACAACATGGGACTGGTCACCGTCGGCTGCGTGGGTTGTGGCCTGGTGATGACGAATCCGCAACCGACGGCGGATGCGCTCGACGATTTCTACGCGAACCACTACCGCCGTTTCTACAGCGACTTCGGCCCGCGCGATGGCATACCGACCGAGGCGCACATCCGCGCTTATCGCATCGACAGACGCTGTGCCGTGACGGCAGAGTTCCTGGTCGCGCGCGGCGAGTTGTTGCCCGGCATGGTGGTGCTCGACATCGGTGCGGCCGAAGGCTCGATGCTGAAAGCCATGGGCGATCAGGTGCCCAGCACCCGACGCATCGCGATCGAACCCAACCCGACGTTCGGCCGCTTTGCGATGGCCCATGCGGACTGCGAGTGGCATGCGAGCCTGGACGACTGTCGCGCCTCGCTGCCGCCGCCGATCGATCTGGTCATCATCAACCATGTGCTCGAACACCTGAAGCACCCGGTGCAGGTGCTGGAGTCGCTGAAGCCCATGCTCGCGCCGAATGCACGCGTGTACATCGAGGTGCCGGATGTGCTCGAGTACCGCAAGCTGAAGGTGCTGCACATCGCGCACCTGTACCACTTCAGCGCTGACACGCTGGCGCACCTGGCAACCAACGCCGGGTTCGACGTGTGCCTGGTCGAGGCCTACGCGCCTGCGAAGCACCCGCGTTCGCTGCGTTGCGTGCTATCGGCATCCGTGGATGCTGCCCGGCCATCGGACCGGTCGACGGTGATCAACCGCCGCACGGGCTGGGGCGTCGTCACCGCCTGCGCACGGCACGCCTGGTTCGCCCACAGCAAGCGCTGGCTGCGCAGCGCTGTGGGATCGTCATCGCGCTCGGCCGACACCTGAAGCGGCCCGCACCGTCGCTCAGAACAAGCTGGCGGCGATGTTGATCGTGAAGGCCAGGATCGCGGTGTTGAAGGCAAACGACAGCACCGATTGCAGCAGCACCAACCGGCGCATCGCCTGCGTCGAGACGCTGACATCGGCGGTTTGAGACGCGACGGCGATGGTGAACGAGAAGTACAGGAAGTCGCCGTAGTCGGGCTTGAAGCTGTCGTCGGCCTGGGGGAAGTTCAACCCGCTGCCGTGCGCCGTTCGGTAGTACTGGCTGGCATAGGTCAACGCGAACATCGTCGGCACCAACAGCCACGAACCGGTAACAGTCGCCAGCGCGAACAACACATGCGGCAGCGCATGCGGAGTGCCAGGCGCCTTGGCCGCCATCAGTTCGGCAACGATGCCGACCAGGCTGACCAGCGCCGCGAGGACGACGATCCCCAGCACTGTCGCGGCCGCTTCGGCCTGCGCGACGGCAATCCGCCGCAGCCTGGCGTGATCGGCCCTGAACATCATCACGGCGGCCAACACCAGGTACAGCCAGACCGAAACGTTCCAGCCGAACAGGCACCGGGTCACGGCGTGATGCGAGCCTGGCAGCACCAGGGCCGCGGCCACGCCGACAGCCACTGACAGCACCAGTCTGGGGCGCACACGCAGGTGGGAAATCAGACGGCTCATGCTACTTTCACAGTGGGGTTGAAACAGGCTGCCGGCATCACAGTGTCGCGAACATCGCGACCACGGTGAAGGCCATCACGGCGGTGGCGCACCAGCCCAGCCAGCACAGGCGTTTGCCGATGACCTGATCGCCCATCGTGGCGCGGCGCGAGGCCAGCAGCATCATCACCGCCATGATGGGCACGGCAATGACGCCATTTAGCACGGCCGACCAGAACAGCTCCTTGACGGGGTCGGTGGGGCTGAAACACAGGATCACCCCGCCGACCGTGGCAGCGGCAATCACACCATAGAAGCCGCGACCCTCTCCCCGGTCCAGGCGCAGGCCGAGACTGCCATGCCAGCCGGCAGCTTCGGCCACCGCATAGGCCGCCGAGCCGGCCAGCACCGGCACCGCCAGCATCCCGGTGCCGATGATGCCCAGGCTGAACAGCACGAAGGTCAGGTCGCCCGCCAACGGCCGCAACGCTTCGGCAGCCTGCGCCGAGGTCTGGATGTCGGTGATGCCGGCAGCGTGCAGCGTGGCGGCGGTACTCAGGATGATGAAGAAGGCAATCAGGTTGGAGAACGTCATGCCGACGATGGTGTCGGCCTTGATGCGCCGCAGGTGGCGTCGCACATTGGCGGCGGTGCGGGGCGCGTCGGCATCGGCCTGCGTGTCTTCCATCTCCTGCGCAGCCTGCCAGAAAAACAGGTAGGGGCTGATGGTGGTGCCGAACACCGCGACCACCATCAACAGCACCGCGTGGCCACCGGGCAGTTGCGGATGCACGATGGCTCCGACCACCTTCCACCAGTCCAGGTGCACCGAGAACACCACCGCCACGTAGGCCAGCAGCGCCAACGTCAGCCATTTCAGCCAGCGCACGTAGGTCTGATACGGCAGAAAGACTTGCAGCACCAGGCACAGCAGGCCGAAGGTCACCGCGTAGATGTGGGCCGATCCACCGACGAGCAGGCGCAAGGCCTCGGCCATCGCGGCAATGTCAGCCGCCACGTTGAGGGTGTTGGCCAGCAGCAGCATGCCGACCACCGTCAGCAGCACCCAACGCGGAAAGCTGTCCTTGATGTTGGCCGCGAGCCCGCGCCGGGTCACGTAACCGATGCGAGCGCCGACGATCTGGATCGCGACCATCAACGGCAGCGTGATCACCACCGTCCAGAGCATCGAGTAGCCGAACTGCGCGCCGGCTTGTGAGTAGGTGGCGATGCCGCTCGGGTCGTCGTCGGCAGCACCTGTGATCAGGCCGGGGCCGAGGCGGCGCAGGCCCCTGGGGAGTTTGCGTTGAAAAATGAGGAGCTCCGGCGGGGGTTCGTGGTAAGCGATTTGCGCACGGCCAGATGAACGCTGGCTTGGCACGCCTGCAGGAGCGAAATCGTCACAGCGGCGGCCATTTGGCGACCATGCGCAGGCTCCACTCGGTCAAACCAAGTCCAGCCGCTCGCCATAGCCCGGTGCCGCTGGCCATTCGCTCGCGGCGATCGGCGGCCCGCCGCCCTGGCGCAGCCGGCGCGCGGCATTGATCCATCCGGCATGGCCGACGACGCAGCGGGCCGGGGATGCTGCAACGTGGGCCAGCCAGCCGGCACAACGGTCAAACAATTCAGTCACGGACTCACCGCCGTGCCCTCGGTGATTCGCCAGATCGTGGCACCAGGCGCTGATGGCGGGCTCGCCGATCGCTTCCCAGTGCTGGCCGTCCCAGGCGCCGAAGTCGATCTCGACGAGCGCGGCATCGATGTGGTGAACCCAGCCCCAGCGCGCCAGCCAGCGACCCACATCAGCGCCGCGCCGCAATGGCGAAGTGTGCACCTCACGCGGCAAGCCGTGGCGTCGCACGTGGCGGCGAATGCGATGCGCGAGGCGCTTGGCCTTGCGCGGATCGACCGGCAGGTCAGTGCAGCCGATGCAGCGTCCCGCTGCGCCTACCGGCCGCGGGTGACGCCAAACAAAGAGCAGCGGCTCGCTGACGGCCATCAAATCGTCATGCGCCCCGTGCGGCATGCCACACGGCCGCCCACGCCAACAGCAGCAGCAACTCGGTGAGCTGCTGCGTCGCCCCTAGCGTGTCCCCGGTGACCCCGCCGAGGCGCTGTCGGAACCAGCGCGCGCACCCGATCGCACCGAGCACCGCGAACAGCAGCCCGACGGCCACCGGGGTGGCCCACAGCGGTTGACTGAGTGCAAGCCCGCTAGCAACCAGCACCACCCAGCCGCAGGACACGACGAGCCCTGCCGTCGAGATGCGCTGGGCCAGCGGCTTGGCCTTGGCGTGCGCGAGGTCGCCGGCGTAGGGCAGGAAGCGGATCAACCCCGTCGATGCCGCGCGAGACGCCGTGTGGCCCAGCAGCAGCGCCGCGCAGCCCCAGGCCGCAGGCAGCGACAGCAGCGCGGCGGCCTTCAGCGCCAGCATCATCGCCAGGCCCATCGCGCCATAGGCCCCGACGCGCGAGTCTTTCATGATCTCCAGTGCGCGTTCGCGGCTCACCGCACCGCCCAGTCCGTCGCAGGTGTCGGCCCAGCCGTCTTCGTGGAATCCGCCGGTGAGCAGCATCGTGATCGCCGTCGACAGCAGCACCGCGACCGGCAGCGGCAACACCCGACTCGTCGCCCACAACGCCGCTGCAGCGAGCGCCCCGACGACGGCGCCGATCAAGGCGAAATGACGCGCACTCTGGTGCAGCCAGTCCGGCTCGAAGCCGACCCAGCGCGGCACCGGCACGCGGGTCAAGAACTGCAGTGCGATGAAGGCCAGTCGCAGCTCGTGCAACAGCCGCGAGGACCACCGCGGCGGAGCCTTCGCAGCCTCGGGCGGCGTTGTTGATGAGGGCGTAGGCAACGTCACCGCTTCATGCCACCGGCGGCACCTCGGCACGGGTGGCGACACCGGCCGACTCGAAGCTCGCCATCTCGCACAGCAGCCGCGCGGCACTGTCGATCAGGGGCCAGGCCAGTGCCGCGCCGGAGCCTTCGCCCAGCCGCAGGCCCAGGTCCAGCAGCGGCTTCACGCCGAGCGCGCGCAGCATCAAGGCGTGACCGGCTTCATCGGAGCGATGTGCAAACACGCAACCATCGACGATGGAACCGCCATCGGCTTGCGCGAGCCGCTGCGCCACCAGCACCGCCGCACTGGTGATGAAGCCATCGACAACGACCAGGCGGTGTTCTTCGACCGCCTGCAGCACCGCACCGACCAGCATCGCGATCTCGAAGCCGCCGAACGCAGCCAGCGCCTGCAGCGGCGCCTCGACGCCACGATGCGCCTCCAGCACGCCGACCAGCACCGACAGCTTGCGCGCCAGGCCACTGTCATCGAGCCCGGTGCCGCGGCCAATGCAGCGCTCGATCGGCTCGCGGGTCAGCCGCGCCAGCAGCAGCGCGGCACTGGAGGTGTTGCCGATGCCCATCTCGCCCAGCAGCAAGGCGTTGCCCGGCAGCTCGCGCACCACCTCGCGACCGGAGCGCACCGCCTGTGCGCACTGCGCCTCGCTCATCGCCGGCCCGTCGAGCGCGTCGGCGGTGCCAGGCGCGATCTTGCGGTTCAGCAAACCGGCGCGCGGGGCGAAGTCATGGCGCACGCCGGCATCGACCACCGTCAGCGCCAGTCCATGCTGGCGCGCCAGCACGCTGACGGCCGCGCCGCCAGCCAGGAAGTTCTCGACCATCTGCCAGGTCACGTCCGACGGATACGCCGACACGCCACATGCCGCCAGCCCATGGTCGCCGGCGAAGACGACCATCTGCGGCTGCATCAGCACCGGCTGCTCGCTGCGCAGGATCAGGCCGATTTGCAGCGCCAGCATTTCGATGCGGCCCAGCGACCCGAGTGGCTTGGTCTTGTGGTCGAGCCGGTGCTGCAGCCGGGTACGCAATGGGTCGGTGACGATATCGGCAATGTTGGAAGTAGGGC
>JAYVEB010000020.1:0-19293 GCA_043749095.1 Burkholderiales bacterium
TGGTGCTGGCCGGCACGCGCAGCGGCGGTGATCCACTGGCGGCCTACGCTGGCGTCAGCCACAAGGCGCTGATCGAGGTGGGCGGCCGCACGATGATCGAACGGGTGGTGACGGCCATCGCCGCGCTGCCGCAGGTCACACGCATCGTCGTCGCGATCGAGCGGCCAGAGTTGCTGCGTGACCTGCCGGGGCTGCAGCCCGCGGTGCTCGGCAAACCGCTGTCGACGATGGACACCGCCTCGGGCCCCAGCGCCACCGTGGCCATGGCCCTCGCCGACCTCGGCGTGCCGCTGCTGGTGACGACCGCCGACCACGCCTTGCTGCAAACAGCCTGGCTGACGGAATTCCTGGCCGCCTGCCCCGCCGACGCCGACGTCACCTCCGCACTGGCCGGGCGCGCCGCCGTGGAGGCGGCCGCGCCGCACACACGTCGCACCTGGCTGCGCTTTGCCGACGGTGATTTCTCGGGCTGCAACCTGTTCCTGATGTCACGGCCGGCGGCCGCGGGGGTGATTGAGCTGTGGCGCGAACTGGAGCGCCATCGCAAGGAGCCGCTGCGGATGATGCAGCGCCTGGGCTGGCTGTTCGCGCTGCGCTACCGACTGGGCCAGTTGACGCTGTCGGCGGCCGCCGCGCGACTGGGCACGCTGGCGGACGGCGCGCGACTGGCCATCGTGCAGATGAGGGACGGGCGTGCGGCCATTGATGTCGACAAGCCCGCAGACCTGGACCTGGTGCGCGAACTGGCTGGCCGTTGAATTCCGCGACCCATCGGTTTCGCCCGGGGTCGCAACCATCAAAGCCTGACGGTCAAGCCGTGGCCGAGGCAGCCTGGTTCTCGACGTTCCAGGTCGAGGCCAGGGCCCGCACCTGAACCAGGTCGGCCGGGAAATCGAGCTCGCCCCATTGCAGGCCTTCGATCGAGGCCACGCGCACATCAGCACCGGCGTTCGCCAGGCGATGGATCGCCGACAGGTACCACAGGCCCGGGCCCTCGGGGGTGCGCATCGTGCGTTCGAGTTCAGCGACGAACAGCGCGGCACCGTCGGCATCGAAGCGCAGGAAACCGATCGATTCGCCATTGACGCGATCAGCAGCCAACGCCTTGCCGATCGCGCGCAGGTGATCGCCTTCGGTCACGACCTTCATGTCGTCGGCGTCGTAGTCCGCCTTGCGGTCGATGGTGACGGTGATCGGCGCGCTCGGGGCGGCCAGCAACTGGGCTGCGATGGCCGGCTCGAACAGCGTGTCACCATTGAGGATCATGCACGGACCGCTCAACTCGGCACGCGCCATCCAGCAACTCGCGAGGTTGTCGGCCAGCTTGTAGAAGGGGTTGTAGAGCGTGCGCACGCGCAGCTGCGTCAGCGCCACCCGCTTCAGTTCGGCCTCGACCAGTTCAGGGTGGAAGCCGGTCACGACCACGGCCTCGGCAACGCCGTTCTGATCCAGCGCGCGCAACTGCCACTCGAGCATGCTGCGGCCAGCCAAGACAATCAGGCACTTGGGCAGCTGCTCGGTCAATGGCAGCAGTCGGCTGCCTTGGCCCGCACTCAGGATGAGGGCGCGTTGGGGTCGGGTCACGTGGTTGACTTTCAAAAAACCTTCATTATCAACTGAGCTTAACGTACCCTTAACCCGCGCCACACCGGTCTACGCGACCGCTGAATCGCGTTCCAGCACCGCCCTGGCGATGCGATGGAAACTTAACTCGCTGGGGTGGCTGGCCGACGCCAGGTGGCCGACGTGGCGTCGGCCGACCGGCACCGCCGTCAGATGCCATAGGCGGCCGTCAAAGGCGGCGCGCTGCCCCGTCGGCGTCGTGTCAACACGCGCCACGTCGCGCAGCCCCTGCTCACTGGCCGCCTTGGCCACCGCTTCCTTTCGGGTCCACACCGAATAGAAGCGCCGCGAACTGCGGCCGGCCCAGGCGCGCTCGGCGGCGCTGAGGTACAGCTGGAAGTCTTCGGCGATCATGCCACCCAGCGCTTCGACATCGATACCGACCGCGCCCTGCGTCGACAGCGTGCAGACGATGCGCCCCTCGCAATGGGACAGACTGAAATCGACCGGCAACGCGAGCGACGGTCGGGATTGCGGCGGATAACGCAATGTGGCCAGCACAGGTTCCGGAAAGCCAAGTCGACGCAGCCCCTGAGCCAGCAAGCGGCTACCGATCAGTGAGCGATGGCGCGCCTGAACATCGGGCCACGCGCTGATTTGCGTGCGTCGCGCCAGCGGCAGACCGGCCAGCCACTGCGCTTCGAGCGTGGGCGACAACGCGAACTCGGAGGTGATCAGCACCGACACAGTCATGGCAGGGGCGCATGTCGTGCGCATGACACAATTTGCGGCTCGAAACAGAAAATGATTATGGTTCAGGAAGTGCTGGCCCCCGGCCCACCAGAGCGCCACGACCTTGACGCCAACGACGAAAGCGCAAGCCTGCTGTTCGACCTGTCGCAGCGCTATGGCGACACCTTTCGTCTGGCCTCGCAAAGGCGCAGCAACGACAACCTGGTGATCCTGAACGCCGACGACATCCGTCGCGTGTTGCAGACGAACCGCGGCAACTACATCAAGGGCATCGGCATCGAGCGCGTTCGCGTGCTGCTGGGCAACGGGCTGATGGCCAGCGAGGGCGAGTTGTGGTCTCGGCAACGCCGCTTGGTGCAACCGGCCTTCCACAGTCAGGTCATCCGCAGTTTCTCGGCGCTGATGCACCGCGCCAACGTCGACCTGATCGAACGCTGGAGCGGCCACGCGGCGCGCGGCGCGCCGGTCAATCTGACGCGCGATCTGAGCGAGCTGGCGCTGACCATCGTGCTGTGCGCGTTGTTCGGCAACGACCTGGATCGCCTGATCGACGCGAAGGGCAGCAACCCCTTCGATCTGCTGACCAGCGAGACCCGGCGAGACCTGCCGTTCGCGGCGCGATTCCGGGCCCTGACCCGTCACGTGCTGGACATGATCGCGGCCCGGCGCCAGGAACAACGTATCGAGATGGACCTGCTGTCGACGCTGATGGAGGTGCGCGACCGGGACAGCGGCGAGGCCATGCCCGATCGAGCGCTGCTCGACGAGCTGATGACGCTGATCGTGGCCGGCCACGAAACCACCGCCAGCGCGCTCAACTGGACCTGGTACCTGCTGTCGCAGAACCCCGAGGTCGAGGCCCGGCTGCAGGCAGCGATTGCCGCCCCGGCGCAAACGTCGGGGCCCGGCGATGAGCCTTCAGCCACCCACCCCTATGTTGAGCAGGTGCTGCAGGAAGCCTTGCGCCTGTACCCGCCGGGCTGGCTGTTCACGCGTCGCGCCCTGGGCGACGATGTGCTGGGCGGCTTCCACGTGCCGGCAGGCACCGATGTCTTCATCTGCCCTTACCTGCTGCACCGCCAGACCGCGCACTGGGATCAGCCGGAGGCCTTCGATCCGCTGCGCTTCGAGCCGGCCGCGGTCGATGCCCGCCATCGCTTTGCCTACTTGCCGTTTTCTGCCGGACCGCGATATTGCATCGGCGCGACCTTCGCGATGGCCGAGATGACGATGCACCTCGCCATGGTGGTCAATCGCTTCCGCTTGCAATACGACGGCACCGTTCCACCCGCGGCAGAATTCCAGGTCAACCTGCGATCGCGTCACGACCTTCACATGCGTCTTGTGGCGCGCTGAAAAACGACTTCCATGCCGTCCTTCGAAACACTCAACGCGATCCTGCCGGCCGACGCGCGCGAGGATCGCCAGATCACCTTCATCGAAGGTGAAAACGAACAGCGCACGATGAGCTTTCGGCGGCTGCGCCAGCGTGCCATCGGCACCCTCGGCGCGCTGCAGCGAGCTGGCCTGAAACCGGGCGATCCGCTGATCCTGTTCGTCGCCGACAACGAACGATTCGTTGAGTTGTTCTGGGCATGCATGCTGGGCGGCATCGTGGCGGTGCCGCTGGTACCAGGTGTCGCCGACGAACACTGGCGCAAGCTGCTGCGGGTGTTCGCCCAGCTTGACCACGCGCGGGTCTGTATTGAAGCGCCGACGCTGGAGCGTTTCGACGGATTCATCGCGACCCAGCGCCGGGTGCCCGAAGGACAACAACTACGCCCTCACGCGCTGGTCGTGGGAGGACTCGACATCGTCGGTCAGCCGGGCGAACCGGTGCAGGCTGTTCCGAGCGACCTCGCGTTCATTCAGTATTCATCGGGATCGACCGGCGACCCCAAGGGCGTGATGCTGACGCACCGCAACGTCACGGCGAACCTCGCGTCGATCATCGAAGGGGCTGCCTACACGGAGCAGGATTGCGTCATGAGCTGGATGCCTTTATCGCACGACATGGGCCTGATCGCCTTTCACCTGACCCAGGTTGCGGGCCACATGAACCACGCGATCATGCGCACCGAGCTGTTTGCGAGGCGACCACTGCTGTGGCTGGATCTGGCCAGCCAGCGGCGCTGCACCGTGCTGTGCTCGCCCAACTTCGGATTCCAGCACTACCTCAGACAGCACGCACACCGTCCGCCTCAAGATCTCGATTTGTCGTCGATACGGCTGATCTTCAACGGCGCAGAGCCCATCTCTGCCGAGGTCTGCCGCCATTTCATGCGCGCCATGGCGCCTCATGGTCTGAGGGCAAGCGCCATGTTTGCGGTCTACGGATTGGCCGAGGCGACAGTGGCGGTCAGTTTCGCGCCGCCCGGCGCCGTACTCGAAACCATCGTCGTCGACCCATCTCGGCTGCGCGTCGGCGAGCCAGTGCGCCACGATGCGCCCGACGGCGGCCGGGTGACAACGCTGGTGAAACTTGGGCCGCCGCTGCGCGGCGTCGATTTACGCATCGTCGACGAGGCGGGCGACGTGCTCAGTGAACGCATGCTAGGACTGGTAATGATCCGCGGCGACAACGTCACGGCCGGCTACTACAGGGACCCGGCCCGCAGCGCAGCCATGATCACGCGCGACGGCTGGCTGTCCACCGGCGACCTGGGTTTCATCTGGGACGGTCAGCTCGTCATCGCCGGCCGGGCCAAGGATCTGGTCATCATCAACGGGCAGAACCACTACCCGCACGATCTGGAGCGCATTGCCGCCGAGGTGGCCGGCATCGAGGCCAACCGCGTGGCCGCCGCGGGCGTTCGCGGTCCGGTGGCCGATACGGAGGAACTGGCCTTCTTCGTGATTCACCGGGGCGATGTCGCCGAGTTCCTGCCCAAGGTGATCGAACTGCGGCGCAGGATCTTGCAGCAGACCGGCCTGGATGTGACGCATGTGGTGCCGGTGCGGCAAATCCCGAAGACCAGCAGCGGGAAATTGCAGCGTTACGCGCTGGCCGAGGCGTTCGAACTGGGTGAATTCGATGCGGCCCTGGCAGAAATTGAACGCCTCCTTGCGCAAAGAAATGTTGTCGAGCCACGCACGGGAACCCCGACCGCGCAACGCCTGCAGCAAATCTGCGCGGGCTTCGTTATCGACCGACCAATGACACCGCAGACCAATTTGCTGGAAATTGACCTCAACTCGCTGACATTGGCACGCATCCACGAGGCCATCGAGCGTGAATTTCCACAGCGCGTCCAGGTCACCGACTTGTTCGACTATCCGACTTTGGAACAGCTCGCGAATTTTCTGGATATCACCACCGCGTGAAACGATGTCAATCGTTCAAAATAGAGCGTCGGAGTCAGCTGTCGGGTGATCCGGGTTGGCGGTTTGCGCAACATGTTGTGCAGACCATGACAGTTTGATTGCATCGTGGGCGCGCTCAAATTACATTTCCCAGCGACTGAAGGCTTGCAGTACGAAAGGGTGAGGGTTGAAAGATTATTTGCGAGGCCAGCATGGCCGTCAGAGGTGCTTCCAGTGAATGTTGCGGAGCCCTCCCACGCCAGCCTGACCCCAACCACTAGCGGTATCGCACTGCGCAGCGCTGACTTCCCGACCCTGGCTGCGGCGCTTGATTACGCGGCCGGTGGCGATTCCGGCTTCAATTACTACGACGGCCGTGGCGCATTGATTGCCACACTGCCCTATCGCGAACTGCGTGCGCAAGCGCTCAAGATGGCGCGGCGTCTTGCACCACTGGGTCGAGGTCAGCGGCTGGCCCTCGTCGCGCACACACACCCCGACTTTGCGGTGATGTTCTACGCCTGCCAGTACGCGGGGCTGGTGCCCGTGCCACTGCCCGCCGCGGTACACCTAGGTGGGCGCGAAGCCTATATCCGTCATTTGCGTCAACTGGTGCGGGACTGCCAGGCGGTGGCAGCTTTTGCGCCGCCGGAGTTTGTCGGCTTCCTGCGTGAAGCCAGCGAGGGCCTGTCGTTGGCGCTGGTCGGTACCGCACAGGACTTCTCGGCGCTGCCCGCCTTGGACACGGCGCCGCGGCCACCCGAACCCAGCGAACTGGCCTATCTGCAATACACCTCGGGCAGCACCCGCTTCCCACGCGGCACGATGATCACGCAGTCGGCGGTGATGGCCAATCTGAACGCGATCTTCAACCACGGCTTCCAGTTGACGCCGGATGATCGGTTCTGTTCCTGGCTGCCGTACTACCACGACATGGGTCTGGTTGGCATCGTGCTGGGCTGCGTCGCCACCCAGCGCTCGGTCGATTTCCTGCCGACACGCGATTTCGCCATGCGTCCGCGGCTGTGGCTCAAGCTGATGTCGCAGAACCGATGCACGGTCTCATTCAGCCCGCCTTTCGGCTACACGCTGTGCGCGCGGCGCCTGCGACCGACAGACACCGAAGCGCTGGACCTGTCGGCTTGGCGCGTGGCAGGCGTCGGCGCCGAAATGATCCACCCTGAAACGCTGCATGAGTTCGCCACGGTGCTGGCCTCGGCAGGGTTCAATGAAACAGCATTCCTGCCCTGCTATGGGATGGCGGAATGCTCGCTGGCAGTCAGCTTCGCGCCGCTCGAAACCGGCGCCAGCAGCGATGTGGTCGACATCGACAGGCTAGCCCATCAGGGCGAAGCCATTCCGGCCACGACGGACGGAACACCAGCGAAAGGCAAGGCCTTCATCAACTGCGGCCAACCACTGCCGGGCTACGAGATGGAGATCCGCGATGAGCGTGGCCGGCCCCTGCCGGAGCGTCGCTGCGGCCGCATCCACCTGCGCGGCCCGAGCCTGATGTCGGGCTACTTCGGCAACCCGGAGGCGTCGCGCGAGGTGCTGTCCGCCGATGGCTGGCTGGACACGGGCGACATCGGCTACCAGGCGAATGGCTCTTTGTACATCACTGGTCGAGCCAAGGATTTGATGATCATCAAAGGCCGCAACATCTGGCCGCAGGATCTGGAACATCTCGCCGAACAGCAACCCGAAGTGCGCCCGACCGACGCATCAGCGTTCTCGATCACCGATGACGACGGCAGCGAAACCGCGGTGCTGGTCGTGCAGTGCCGGGAAGCCGATCCCCGCAAACTGGCCAGTCTGGCCGAGCGGGTGCAGCAGGCGATCCATGTCGAGTTCGGCATCCATTGCGTGATCGAACTGGTGCCACCCCACACCCTGCCGCGGACCTCGTCGGGCAAGCTGTCTCGCAGCACGGCCCGAAAGGAGTTCATCGAGCGCCGCAGCGCCGAGGAGCCCAGCGAGTCCCGGGGCCGCTTCGTCGGCCAGGCGAGCCGTGCGGCACTTGAGGCCGAGAGCGCCGCGTCTTGAATTCCTTGTCCAGCCCTGCAGTGGAACCGTCCTCCTTGAGTGAAACAACCGCATCGGTCGAATCGACCATTCGGGAAGCGCTGGGCGTGATTCGCCCTGACGCGGCCGGCATTCGAGGCGATGCCGATCTGGCACAGGAAGCAGACCTGGATTCAGCCGAGGTCATGGACCTGGTGATGGAGATCGAGGACCGACTCGACATGTCGATCCCTGTGGAAACCATGGCTCAGGCGCGCACCATTGATGAACTCTGTGCGGGCATCGTCCAATTGAAGCGCGGCGCCACGTGAGCCTGCTCAACAAATTCTCGGTTCAGCGCGGCTTGGCGGCCAGCTTGGCTGAAAACAGCCTTGTGGCCCCGATCGCCACGCCGATGGATGACGTGCATTCGGCCACCTCGGCCACGATCAATGGCCGCCGGGTGATCCTCGCCGGCACCAACAATTACCTCGGCCTGACCTACGACGCCGATTGCCGCGCTGCGGCGATTGCCGCGATCGAATCGCTGGGCACCGGCACCACCGGCTCGCGCATGGCCAGCGGCAACTACGCCGGCCACCGCGCACTGGAGCATTCGCTGGCCAGCGCGTTCGGCTGGCCGACGGCGATCGTCTTCTCGACCGGCTACCAGGCCAACCTCGGCACGCTGTCGGCCCTGGCCGGCGAGGGCGACATCCTGCTCGTCGATGCCGACAGCCACGCCAGCATTCACGATGGTTGCCGACTCAGCCACGCGACGACGATCCGCTTCCGCCACAACGACCCGGAAAACCTAGAACGCCGCCTGGCGCGCCTGGGCGAGGCCGCCAGCCGCACGCTGATCGTCGTCGAGAGCCTGTACAGCACGCTCGGCGACCGTGCGCCACTGCGTGAGATCGTCGAGATCAAGAAGCGCCACGGTGCCTGGCTGCTGGTCGATGAGGCCCACTCCTTCGGTGTGTTCGGCCCGCGCGGCCTCGGCCTCTGCGAAGCGCAGGACCTGCTCGACGAGGTCGATTTCATCGTCGGCACTTTCTCGAAGAGCCTGGGCGGCGTCGGCGGTTTCTGCCTCGGCCGGCATGCTGAAGTGGAGTTCATGCGCATGGTCAGCCGACCGTACATCTTCACCGCCTCGCCGCCGCCGCCGGTGATCGCCGCGACCCACCAGGCCCTGCGCAAGGTGCTGCAAGGTCACGATCTGCGTGCGCGGCTGTGGCGCCATGCAGAACGGGTGTACGGCGAGTTGAACAAGATGGGCTACCGGCTCGGCACGGCAATGCCCGGCCCGGTAGCCGCGATCGTCTTCGAGACGCGCGACGCCGCATTGGCTTTGTGGCAAAGCCTGCTCGACGCCGGCATCTACACCAACCTGATGATTCCGCCCGCCACGCCGTCCGGCCTGAGCCTGGTGCGCATCAGCCTGAGCGCCGCGCAAAGCGACGACGACGTCACGCAGATCATTGCCGCGCTGGCAACACATGCGCGCCGAGCGCGGCCTCCGCTGGCGGCCTGACCACGCGTTTGCCGCCCTCCCCGTTTCAACATCGACGGGGGCAACCGGACAGTCCTCACGCTGTACCGCAGATCCCCCTAGGAACCTTCAGCAGGGCTTGAGAATCGAGCCTTGGCCACGTCCGTGGAGACGCGGCACCTTCTTCACGCGAGCACCTGCCGGACAACCGCCCATGACCCTGCCGCCCTCTGACTCCAGCACGCACGACGCCTTCGACCGACTGCGCAGCTACCTCGAAGGGCAGGTGCTCGGTCAGCCGGCGCTGGTCGAGCGGCTGCTGGTCGCGCTGCTCGCCGATGGCCACCTGCTGGTCGAAGGCCCGCCCGGCCTGGCGAAGACCCGCGCGGTCAAGGCGATGGCGCACGCCGTTGAATGCGATTTCCAGCGGGTGCAGTTCACTCCCGACATGCTGCCCGCCGATCTCACCGGCTCCGACATTTACCGGCCGGAGGAAGGCAGTTTTCGCTTCCAGCGCGGGCCGCTGTTCCACAACCTGATCCTGGCTGACGAGATCAACCGCGCACCCGCCAAGGTTCAATCGGCGCTGCTCGAAGCGATGGCCGAGCGGCAGATCACCGTCGGGGTGGCCACGTATCAGCTGCCGCACCTGTTCATGGTGATGGCAACGCAGAACCCGATCGAACAGGAAGGCACCTACCCGCTGCCCGAGGCCCAGCTCGACCGTTTCATGCTGCACACCCGCGTCGACTACCCCGACCGCGCGACCACCCGGCTGATCATGGCGCTGGCACGGCAGGAGGCGATGTCCGAGGTCGAAATGCCGCCACCGCCACACAAGCTGCCGCAGGCCGCGGTGTTCGCTGCGCGGCACGAAGTGCTGGCGCTGACACTGGCCGACTCGGTGGCCGAGTACATCGCCGCGCTGGTCGATGCGACCCGCCACCCCGCACCCTACAGCACGCTGCTCGCTGGCTGGCTGCGCTGGGGCGCCAGCCCGCGCGCAGCGATCGCGATCGAACGTGGCGCGCGCGCACTGGCGTGGCTGGACGGCCGCGATTACGTCAGCCCCGAGGACGTGCAGGCGATCGCCCCTGATGCGCTGCGCCACCGGCTGCTGCTCGACTACAGCGCCCAGGCGGCGCGGGTCACCGCGCAGGACTGCGTCGTCGAGCTGCTGCGCACTGTCCCGGCACCCTGAACCCCGGCGGGCGCGATGGGGCTGTTGCCTGACCTCGACGAGCTGGTCGCACTGCGCGGTGCCGCGCACGGGCTGGACATGCACCTGCGCCATCCGGCAGCGGCGCAGCTGCAAGGCGGGCACCGCAGCGCCCATCGCGGCCGGGGCCTTGAATTTGACGAGGTGCGCGCCTATGCCCAGGGCGACGACGCCCGCACCATCGACTGGCGTGTCACCGCCCGGCGCGGCAGGCCACACACCAAGCTGTTCCGCGAAGAGCGCGAGCGGGTGGTCTGGCTGCTCGCCGACCTGCACCCCGGCCTCTACTTCGGCAGCCGCCAACAGCTCAAATCGGCGCTGCTGCTGCGCGCTGCCGCCTGGCTGGCCTGGGTCACCGTCAGTGCTGGTGACCGGCTGGGCGCTGTGCTGACCCGGGGCGCTGCGGTGCCGCAGCTGTTGCCACCGCGCTCACGCGACATCGGCGCGCTGGCCGTTCTGCAAGCGCTGGTGCAGGGCCAGCCGCAGGCACCGGGCACACCCGCAGTCGGTGGCCTGGGAGTGGCGCTGAGCACCTTGCGCCAGCTGCTGCGATCGGGCAGCACGGTGTTCGTGCTCAGCGACTTCAGCGACCTCGATGCAGCCACGGAAACCGCCCTGGTGACGGTCGCCCTGCGCGCCGAATGCCGGCTGCTGTGGCTCAGCGACGTGCTGGAACGCGACGGCCTGCCGGACGGCGCGTTTCGCGTCGGACTGCCCGGCCAGACCTGGACGATCGACGGCGCCGCCAGCCGCCAGGCGTGGGCCACCGCCTGGGCCCGGCGCGAGCGAAGCATCGCCGAGCTCAGCCGCAGCCACCGCCTGCCGGTGCTGCAGCTGGACACCGGCGGCAACTTGGCGCAGACGCTGCCGCGCTTCATCAGCGAGTCGCGATGACGGCCTCCTTGCTGGAACAACTGGCCCCCGACCACGCCCCACCCCCACTGGGCTGGTGGCCGCTGGCGCCCGGCTGGAGGGGGCTGATGGCTTTGCTGTTGATGGCCTTTGTGTTGGTGATGTGGTGGCGCAAGCGGCGACAACGGCCTTCGGTCAACCGCTGGCAGCGCGTGGCACTGCGCGAGCTGGCACAACTTGAAGCCACCGCCAATGACACCACTATCGCCCGCGGCCTGCAACAACTGCTGCGCCGCTATGCCATCGCCCGCTACGGGCGCGACACAGTGGCCGCGCTCAGCGGCGACGGGTGGATTGCCTTCGTCGTCCGCCATGGTGGCAGCGACTGGGCGGGCGACAGCGGCCGTGCGCTGCTGCGCTGCGCGTATGGCAGTGCAGCGACGCCGCACGATGCACCCGCATCGCCCACCGATCGCGAACGCTGGCTCCGCGGCGCCCGCGCGTTCGTCAAAGGCGCGAGGTCGGTTCGGTGATCCACCTCGAATGGCCATGGATGCTGCTGGCCGCGCCGCTGCCGTGGCTGTTCTCGCGCTGGCTGCCACCGGCCCGGCCCCATGCGGCGGCACTGTTCCTGCCGTTTGCAGCACAGGTCGCGCAGCGCACTGCGCCTGCTGCGGCGCGCGCACCGCGCTGGCGGCTGCTGCTGTTCGCGCTGGTCTGGGCGCTGATGCTGGCCGCCGCCGCGCGCCCGCAATGGCTGGGCGACCCGCAGCCAGTCGCCACCACCGGACGCCGCCTGCTGCTGGCCGTCGACACCTCGGGTTCGATGGCGGCACAGGACATGGCCGGACGGATGAGCCGGCTGCAGGTCGTCAAAGCCGTGGCCGGCGACTTCATCCGGCGCCGCCATGGCGACCAGGTCGGCCTGATCATGTTCGGCACCCGCCCCTACCTGCAGGCCCCGCTGAGTACCGACCTCGACACCATCAACCAGTTCCTCGAAGAAGCATCGATCGGCATGGCCGGGCCAGCCACTGCCCTGGGCGATGCCATCGGTCTGGCGCTGAAGCGGCTGCAGGCCGAGCGCAGCACTGAGGGGGCTCCACAGGACGCCCGCCGCGAGACCGTGCTGGTGCTGCTGACGGACGGCAGCAGCAATGCCGGCGAGATGCCGCCGCTGCCGGCCGCACGCCTCGCCGCAGCCCAGCACCTGCGCATCTACACCATCGGCGTCGGCAGCGACGAGGACAGCGATCTCGACGAAGACACCTTGAAAGCCATCGCCAGCGAAACCGGTGGCGCCTACTTTCGCGCGACCGATGCCGCCGCACTGCAGCAGGCCTACGCGCTGATGGACCAGCTCGAACCCGCCGCGGCACAAGACCGATGGGTGCGCCCCAGCGACGAATGGTTCGCCTGGCCGCTGGCGCTGGCGCTGCTGCTGAGCGTGCCGACGGTGGCACTGCGGGAGCCGCGATGGCGCTGATCGACCAGGTGCAGGCCGCGCTGGCCCGCTTTCATTTCGAGCGCCCGGGGTGGCTGCTGGCAGTCCCGCTGCTGCTCGCGCTGGCCGCGTGGCTGGCACGGCGCAGCGCGTCCGGCAGCAGTTGGTCTGCACTGGTCGATGCGCCGCTGCGGGAGGCGCTGCGCCTGCCCGAGCCCACGATGGCCACAAGGGCCTCGCCGTGGCCCTGGCTGGCACTGGCCTGGACGCTGGCGGTGCTGGCGCTGGCTGGTCCGACCTGGCAACGCGAGCCTGCCGCCGCGAACTCGACGCCCGACGGTTGGGTGCTGGTGCTCGATCTGTCGCCGTCGATGCTGGCAGCGGATGCCGCACCGAACCGCGTCACCCGTGCCCGCTACGCGATCGAAGACGTGCTGCGCGCTGCCCAGGGCGCCCGCGTCGGTCTGGTGGTGTTCAGTGCCGAGGCGTACACCGTGGCCCCGCTCACCGACGACGTCGCCACCGTGCGCGGCCTGACCGGGCCGCTGGCGCCGGGGCTGATGCCCAGCGCGGGCGACAAGCTCGGTCCCGCGCTGGTGATGGCACAGCAGCTGCTGGAGCGTTCGTCGACCCGCGGCGGCCACGTCGTCGTGCTGACCGACGGCTATGCCGATCCGCTCGATGCCGCCGCTGCCGCGCAGTCCTTGCGCGAGCGCAGCAGCACGGTCGATGTGCTGGCGATCGGCGGGACAGCTACCGCCGCAATGGCCGGAGCGACCACACGAGTGATTCCCGCAAAGCCCGCCGAGCGCGATGGCACCGCACAAGCCGAAGAGCCCGCGCCGATCACACCCGTGGACCGCGCACTGCTGCAGCAACTGGCCCGCGCTGGCGGCGGCCGGGTATTCGGGCTCGACGAGATGCCCGCGCTGCTCACGCAGTTGCAGACCCAGGTGACCCGCAACGCCACGCCACTGGCAGGGGTGGAGGCGGTGCGCTGGCGTGACGCTGGGGTCTGGCTGCTGCCGCCGTTGCTGCTGCTGGCGGCGCTGTTGGCGCGGCGGGGGTGGTGGTGAAGGCGCGCTGGATGAGCGTCGGTTTGCTGCTCTGCGCCACCGCGGCGCAGGCCGACATCGGCTGGTCGTCGCTGTGGCGCACCCCCGACCAGCGCGGCGAGGCCGAGCTGCGCGCCGGCCGTGCGGCAGCCGCCGCGCAGACCTACGCCGACCCGCGCCGCAAGGCCTGGGCGCAGCTGAAAGCCGGCGATGACCGCGCCGCCGCCGACAGCTACGCGGGGCTCGACGCGCCCGAAGCGCCCTACAACCGGGGCAACGCCTTGGCGCACGCCGGCGCCTTGCAGCAAGCACTGCAGGCCTATGACGAAGCCTTGGCCAGAAACCCGGGCGACCGCGACGCCCAGCACAACCGCGACCTGGTCGCCAAGGCGCTGCAACCGCCGCAGCGCCCCGCCACGCAGCAAGGCCGCACGCCCTCGCCGACCGCAGGCGGTGCCGGCGCACAGCCGACGCCACAGCCCGCCTCCGGGCCGAGCGGGCAGGCACCGCAGACCGCACAAGCGCAAGACAGCGGCAGCCGCCAGCCTGCCGCTCAGCCCCAACCGGGCCGGGCCGACGGCCCTGGCCAGGCCGCGCCTGACGGCGGTGTCGGCACCAGCGCCGCGTCTCTCGGCGACAGCGACGCCAAGGACGCCACGGCCGGTGGCCGCGTCGACCCCAACAGCCCGGACAACGCAGCGCAGGCCGAGCGCGACGTACTGGGCGCGAGCCGCTCACGCTCGGGGCTGCGCACCGGGCGCGACACGCCACCACCGCGCACCGAACAGCAGCTGGCCGAAGACCAGTGGCTGCGCCGGCTGCCCGACGACTCCAGTGGCTTGCTGCGGCGCAAGTTCCTGATCCAGCACCTGATCCGCCAGGGAAGTGCGCCATGAACCCCCGTCGATGCCCCGCCCGCGGCCTGCTGGCCGGCCTGTTCCTCATCGCAGGCGGCCTTCTGTGCGGCCCCGCCTGGGCCGCCTTCACGGCCTCGGCCGACCGCACCCAGCTGGCGGCCGGCGACTCGGTGCAGCTGACGCTGCAAAGCGACCGCAGCGGCAGCAGTCAGCCCGATCTGGCGCCGCTGAAAAAGGACTTCGACATCCTCGGCCAAAGCACCAGCAACAGCCTGCAGATCATCAACGGCAGCATGTCATCGCAGCGCCAGGTCCGGCTGGTGCTGGCGCCGCGCCGCAGCGGCCTCGTCGAGGTGCCGCAGCTGAAATGGGACGGCGAAACCTCGGCCGCGATCGAGCTGAATGTCGCCGCCAACGGCGCCGGCGGTACCGCTGCGTCCGGCGCCGGCACCGGGGCCCCAGCCGAGGCCGTCGCCCATGTGTTCCTGACCACCAGCCTGGATTCGCTGCAACCGCATGTGCAGTCGGCAGTCAGCCTGAAGGTGCAGCTCTACAGCGACAAGAAGCTCTACCAGGCCTCGCTCGATCTGCCCGGCAACGCCGACCTGCTGGTGCGGCGCCTCGGCGAGGACGTGACGACGCAGGAAACCCGCAACGGGCGGCCGTACCAGGTGATCACCCGGCACTACCTGCTGGTGCCGCAGCGCAGCGGCGAGATCCAGCTCGACGGCCCGGTGCTCAATGCGCAGGTGGCCGATGTGAACGGCCGCTTCGATCCGTTCCTCGAGCGGCTGTTCGGCCAGTTGCAGATCGAAGGCGGGCTCAGCGGCACCCGACCGCTGCGGCTGCGCGGCGACGCACTCAAGCTGGTCGCACAACCGCGCCCACCGGCCTGGCGCAGCAGCGACTGGTTGCCCGCCCAGCAGCTCACGCTCGACGAGGTCTGGGGCCCGGTCGACACGGTGATTGCCGTCGGCGAACCGCTGACGCGGCACCTGCGCCTCGCCGCTGTCGGCCAGAGCGCCAGCCAGTTGCCGGACCTGAACGCGCTGACGACCATGCCGCCCGGCCTCAAGGCACACGCCGAGGAAGCCAAGCTGAGCGACGAACTGCAGGACGGCCACGTCGTCGGCCAGCGCGAGCAGGACGTCACCTTGCTCGCCGACCAGCCCGGCCGCTACCAATTGCCCGAGATGCGCCTGGCCTGGTGGGACGTGGTCAGCAACCAGCGCCGCGAGGCGGTGCTGCCTTCGGTGACAGTGGAGGTCGTCGCCGCGGCGAATGCGGCGTCGGCCGGTACCAGCGGTGCGGCTGCGCCGCCTGCCGACGCACAGGCGCTGCCGGCAGCTGCACCCGCCGCATCATCCCCCGACCCGTCGGCAACGACGCCCGGCTTGACGGCCCCATCAAGCAACACATCCGTCGATTGGGTCTGGGTCAGCGTGGCCTTCGCGCTGCTGTGGCTGGGCACGCTGGGGGCCTGGGCCTGGACACACCGCCGCCTTCGTGCCAATGGTGCTGATCCAACTTTGCCCGCTGTCAACGCGCCCGAGACCTCCAGCACCCAAGCCCGAGCGGCATTCCAGCAGGCCTGCCGTGGCCACGCCACCCGAGGCGCTCGCGAGGCGTTGCTCGCCTGGGCCCGCGCCACCTGGCCGCACGACGCGCCGGTCGGCCTGAACGCGCTGGCGCGTCGGCTCGACAAACCCGCGCTGACGGCACTGCTGCGCGAACTCGATCGCGCCTGCATTGCCGACACCGCCTGGAACGGCGATGCGCTGGCCCGCGCACTGCCCACGCTGGACAGTGGCAGTGCACCGACGAAGGCGACGCAGGAACTGCCCGGCCTGTACAGCGATCCGCAGCGTTAGCGTTAGCGTTAGCGTTAGCGTTAGCATGAACATGCCTCTGGCTCGATGGGCCCACAGACTCCTGTTCATCACAGCATGGCTGTGGGCCGCCGCGGCCCACGCGCAGACCTTGCCGCTGCCGCCGAACCTGATCAGCCTGACCAGTCTGGAAGGCCGCGCAATGCTGATCGAGAGCAAGGCGCGTGAGGCCTACTGGCCGCTGAGCCTGCAGTTCGTGACGCAGAAGAATCCGGCCTACTGCGGTGTCGCCACGCTCGTCATGGTGCTGAACGCTCTGGGTGTCGCTGCGCCGCCGGCCGCGGGGTTCGAGCCGTTCAAGGCGTTCACGCAGGACAACCTGTTCAACCCGTCCACCGAGGCTATCCTGCCGCAGAAGGTGCTGGCCGAGACGGGCATGACCCTCGACCAGCTGGGCCGCCTGATCGAGGCCTACGGCGTGAGCGCCGAAGTGCATCACGCGGACGACAGCAGCGTGGCGCAGTTCAGGGCCCAGGCACAGGCGGCCCTCGCCACCCCGGACCACCATGTGGTCGTCAACTACCTGCGCACGACGCTGGGCCAACAGTCGAGCGGGCACATCTCGCCGCTGGCGGCCTTCGACGCGGCCACCGATCACTTCCTGGTGATGGACGTCTCCCGCTACAAATACCCACCGGTGTGGGTCAGCACCGCCGCACTGTTCGACGCGATGGACAGCGCCGACGCAGGCAACGGCGGACGCCATCGCGGCTTCGTGCTGATCAGCAGCCGCCGGTGAACCGGGCGTTGGGCGTCGGTGCGACGCTTTGATCAGGATCGAGAACATGGCGCTTGTCCTTGGATCGGCAGTCGATCAACCCTCGGGGCACCGCGTGAAGACGCGAAGCAGGGGTCCACACCAGGAGTTTCGGTAGAGCCGGGGCCCGGATGCAGTGCCCGCATTTCTATGCCGCAAGGCGGCAATCCCTGGCAGCTGGCGTAGGCAGATCACCTACAGTTGTTCAATGCCGTCGCCATGCATCATGGCGCTGGTGCACCCAGGTTGTCGCCCCCTGCTTGACAAGGCGAGTTCGCATCGAAGGAGATCACATGGACTTCGGCCTTTCTGCCAAGCAGGCACTCGTCACCGGCTCCACCGCCGGCATTGGTTACGCCACCGCTCGGGAGCTGGCGCGCGAGGGCGCGCACGTCACGCTCAACGGCCGCACCGCCGATCGCGTCGAGGCGGCCGTGGCGCGCTTGCGCGCCGAGCTGCCGGCGGCGATAATCGACGGCATCGCGCTCGATCTTGGGCATGCTGAGGGTTGCAACGCACTGTTTGAGCGGTTGCGTACCGTCGACATCCTGGTCAACAACCTCGGCATCTTCGAGCCGAAGCCGTTCGCGGAGATCACCGACGAGGACTGGCTGCATTTCTTTGAAGTCAATGTGCTCAGCGGCATACGCCTGTCGCGTCACTACGTGGCCAGCATGCGCGCAAACAATTGGGGTCGTATCATCTTCGTGTCGAGCGAGTCAGCGCTGCAGATCCCGGCGGAGATGATCCATTACGGCATGACCAAGACCGCCCAGCTGGCCGTGGCGCGCGGCCTGGCTGAAACCTTGACCGGCACCGGCGTCACCGTGAACAGCGTGCTGCCCGGACCCACGGCCTCTGAAGGCGTGGGCACCTTCGTCGCCAATCTCGCAGCGCAGCGCGGCGTCGACGTGGCCACGGTCGAGCGCGAGTTCTTCGCCACTGCGCGGCCATCGTCGATCATCCAGCGGTTCGCCAGCACCGAAGAAGTGGCGGCGATGATCACCTACCTGTGCAGCGGACGCGCATCGGCCACCACGGGCACGTCGCTGCGCGTCGACGGCGGCGTGGTGCGCTCCATCGCATGATGGCTGTGGCCGATGCCGGAGCATGATTTCAGGCGCATCAACCTGACGGCCTGACGCGAGCTGCCTTGCGCCAACTGCAGTGCAAGGCCGGCACTCGGTGCGTTCACAGCGCATGCGTGACGAGGTTGAAGTCGGGGTCGTCAGCGTATCGCTTGGAGGTGAACCCGAGGTTCTTCATCAGGTCGAGCATGTCGCTGTTCTTCGCCAGCACCAGGCCCTCAATCTCGGCGAGGCCCTTGTCGCGTGCCACGTCCATGATGCTTTCCATCAAACGCGAGCCCAGGCCCTTGCCCTTGAACTCATCGGCGACCAGCAATGCGAACTCGCAGCTCGTCTGGTCGGGATTTGTGATGTAGCGCGACACGCCGACGATGCGCTCGGTCTCGACGGCTTCACCGCTCGCCATCGCGCTGCGATCCTTCACCACCGCGACCAGCGCCATCTCACGGTCGTAGTCGATCAGCGTGAAGCGCGCCAGCATCGACGGTGGCAACTCGTTGAACGCCGATGCGAAGCGGAAGAAGCGGCTCTCGGGCGAGAGCTGCCGCACCAGCTGCTGCAGCATCTGCGCGTCGTCGGGGTGGATCGGGCGCACCGCGTACGAGTCGCCGCCGCGCAGCGGCCAGACCTGCTCGTAGCGCGTCGGGTAGGGCAGGATGGCCAGGTGGCCGTAGTGGTTCGCAGGGCCGATCGAGACGGGGGGCAGATTGTCGATGACGATGCGTGCATCGACCGCGACCGCGCCGGATTCGTCGACGATGACCGGGTTGATGTCCATCTCGCGCAGTTGCGGCAGCGCGCACACCATCTCCGACACGCGCAGCAGCACCTGTTCGAGCGAGGCCATGTCGACCGCGCTGGCACCGCGCCAGTCGGCCAGCGTCTCGGCCACGCGCGAACGCTCGATCAGGTGCCGGGCCAGAAACTGGTTCAGCGGCGGCAGCTCCATCGCGCGGTCGTCGATCAGCTCGATCATCGTGCCGCCGGCGCCGAACACGATCACCGGGCCGAACGGGT
>JAYVEB010000021.1:0-6781 GCA_043749095.1 Burkholderiales bacterium
GTCAAACGCGCAAGATGCGCTCTCCGCGCCCGATCCCGCTGGTACCGGTGCGCACGGTCTCAAGAATCGCGGCGCGGTCGATGGCCTCGATGAAGGCATCGAGCTTCGGCGAGTCGCCGGTCAGTTCGATGGTGTAGGTCTTTTCGGTCACGTCGATGATTCGACCGCGGAAGATGTCGGCCATGCGCATCATCTCGTCGCGCTCCTTGCCGACCGCACGCACCTTGATCAGCATCAGCTCGCGCTCGGTGTAGGCGCCTTCGGTCAGATCGACGACCTTGACCACCTCGATCAACCGGTTCAGGTGCTTGGTGATCTGCTCGATCACGTCGCTGGAACCGGTGGTGACGATGGTCATGCGCGACAGCGACGGGTCTTCCGTGGGTGCCACCGTGAGGCTTTCGATGTTGTAGGCGCGGGCCGAGAACAGCCCGACCACGCGCGACAGCGCACCGGCTTCGTTTTCCAGCAGCAAGGCGATGATGTGTTTCATGTGCAGTGTCGGCCCACGGTCAGGGGGAAGGCGGCGGTAACCGCCGACACCTTCGGTGCGGCCTGAAAAAGTGGATGGTTCCGTTTCAGTACGGGGTCGGTGGCGGTCTTAACGTGAGGGCAGCGGTTCGTCGGTGTGTCGCCCCGCGCGGTAACGCGGGGGTGGCACCGACGTTCAGCACCTCACAGGTCTTCGGAGCCCAGCAACATCTCGGTGATGCCCTTGCCGGCCTTGACCATCGGCCAGACGTTCTCTTCCTGATCGGTGCGAATGTCGAGGAACACCGTCCGATCCTTCAACCGGATGGCTTCACGCAACGCGCCTTCCACATCGGAGGGCTTCTCGACCTTCAGCCCCACATGACCATAGGCGTCGGCCAGCTTGACGAAGTCAGGCAAGGCATCCATGTAGCTGTGCGAGTAGCGGCCACCGTAATCGAGTTGCTGCCACTGCCGCACCATGCCCAGGTAGCGGTTGTTCAGCGAGATCACCTTGACCGCGGTGTTGTACTGCAGGCAGGTTGACAGCTCCTGGATGCACATCTGGATCGAGCCCTCGCCGGTGACGCAGAACACATCAGCGTCGGGCTTGGCGAGCTTGATGCCCATCGCATAGGGCAGGCCGACACCCATCGTGCCCAGTCCGCCCGAGTTGATCCAGCGGCGCGGCTGCTCAAAACCGTAGTACTGCGCGGCCCACATCTGGTGCTGTCCGACGTCCGACGTGATGTACGCGTCAGAGTCCTTGGTCAGCTCCCACAGCTTCTCGATCACGTACTGCGGCTTGATGACGACATCGCTGTGGGTGTAATTGAGGCACTCCTGCTTGCGCCATTCCGCGATCTGCGACCACCATGCGCCGAGCGCGTTGGCGTCTGGGCGGGCTTGCACGTCCTTGATCTGCGCGATCAGTTCCTGCAGTACGTCCTTCACATCGCCGACGATCGGGATGTCGACCTTGACGCGCTTCGAAATCGACGAAGGGTCGATGTCGATGTGAATGATCTTGCGTTGGACCGACGCGAAGTGCGCCGGGTTGCCGATCACGCGGTCATCGAAGCGGGCACCGACGGCCAGCAGGACGTCGCAGTTCTGCATCGTCATGTTGGCTTCGTAGGTGCCATGCATGCCCAGCATGCCCAGGAATTTCGGATCGCTGGCCGGATATGCCCCCAAACCCATCAGTGTGTTGGTGCACGGGAACCCCAGCAGATTCACCAATTCACGCAACTCGGCCGACGCGTTGCCGAGGATCACACCGCCACCGCTGTAGACGTAGGGGCGCTTCGACGCCAGCAGCAGCTGCACTGCCTTGCGAATCTGTCCCGCGTGCCCCTTGCGCACCGGGCTGTACGAGCGCATTTCAAGCGTCGCAGGGTAAGAGAACGGTGTGGTGTTCACCGACACGTCCTTCGGAATGTCGACCACCACCGGGCCAGGCCGGCCGGTGCGGGCGATGTGAAAAGCTTTCTTGAGCGTCAGCGCCAGGTCCCGCACGTCCTTCACCAGGAAGTTGTGCTTGACGATCGGGCGCGTGATGCCGACCGTGTCGCATTCCTGGAATGCATCAAGGCCGATCGCCGGCGTCGGCACCTGCCCGGTGATGATCACCATCGGGATGCTGTCCATGTAGGCGGTGGCGATGCCGGTGATCGCATTCGTCACGCCCGGGCCGGATGTCACCAACGCGACACCGACTTCGCCGGTCGCCCGGGCATAGCCGTCGGCCGCATGCACCGCCGCCTGTTCGTGCCGCACCAGCACGTGTTCGATGGTGTTTTGCTTGTACAGCGCGTCGTAGATGTAGAGAACAGCACCACCTGGGTATCCCCAGAGGAACTGAACGTTCTCGGCCTGCAGGCAGCGAACCAGAATCTCGGCGCCGTTGGGCTCGGCGGGAGGGACGGTTGCGGCGGCGGCATTCGCAACTGCGGGCGCCAAGGCGGCGCGCTTGACTTCAGCGTCTGACATGTCCATTTAGAACCTTTGTGAATTTCTCTAACGAAAAACCATCGGTGCGCCTTCCCTCACTCTTGTGAAGCGGGTGTGGCGCCTGGTGAATCACCTTCAGGATGCCTCAGATCGAGAACATCAGCGGCAATCCATCTGTTGTGCAACGGATGATTATGACACCCTCATTGCACGCTCGCGCCTGCCGCTACTGCCCAAGGTGGTGCGATGAGATACTCCGCACCCATCTGACCCGCCCCGTGATGAGGCGCACTCGCCTTGGCTTCCGAACAAGAACTGTCTGCTTTTCTCAAGAGCGTCGAGAAACGCGCCTTCAAGCGGGCGGTGTTTGCCGTGCGCGACGAGGATGCTGCCCTGGACGTGGTGCAGGACGCCATGATCAAGCTGGCCGAGAACTATGCGGACAGGCCGGCCGCCGAACTACCACCGTTGTTTCAGCGGATCCTGTCAAACGCGACAATGGACTGGTTCCGGCGGCAGAAGGTGCGAGGCGCACTTTTCCGCAATTTTTCCGACTTCGAACCCGCCGGTGGCGACGAGGATTTCGATATCCTGGAGGTGTTGGAATCTTTTGCCGGCGAGGCTTCCGCCGAAAGCGCCTCGGACGTGGTCTCACGCGGCCAGGTTTTTGCTTTGATCGAGACTCAGATCGGCGATTTGCCCGCCCGTCAACGAGAAGCGTTTCTGCTGCGTTACTGGGAGGAGCTCGATGTCTCAGAGACCGCGTTGGCGATGGGTTGCTCCGAGGGAAGCGTCAAGACGCATTGTTCCCGAGCGGTGCATGCGCTGGCGAAGGCTCTCAAGGCGAAAGGAATTACCCTGTGAATGCCATTGAACACTCTGTCGACCACCGGGTGACCACGCTAGAAGCCCGCTTTGGGATGCTGGTGTCAGCGCGCCTGAGCGAAGGCGCCCAGCAGTTGCCACACGACGTCACCGAACGCCTGCGCCACGCCCGGCAGGTGGCCCTGGCGCACCGCCAGACGGCGTCGTCGGTGCAGGTCAATGCTGCAGCAACCGGGCCCTCATCGGCGGCCACGCTTTCGCTCGGTGGGAGTGGCAAGGGCAAATCGTGGTGGACCTCGCTGACGGCGCTGGTTCCGCTGGCGGCCTTGTTGCTCGGGCTGGGCCTGATCGAACATTTCCACGTGCAAGACCAGATTGCCGCAGCCGCCGAGGTCGATGCGGCCTTGTTGTCTGATGACTTGCCGCCGGCAGCCTACAGCGACCCGGGATTTGTCGAGTTCCTGAAGACGTCACGCGAGTGACCGATGTCAGCATGCCGCGCGCCGTCGAATCGCTGAGCAGGCGCCCGGTCATCGATCGGCTGCGTGCGATGGCATCGATGTCCTTGGTCGCCGCAAGCTGCCTGACCGGTCAGGCGATGTCCGCCGGTACGGCCGCGCACATCCAGGCCATGCCCGGCGGATCGAAACCTGTGGCGCCGGCGGAGAAGTCCCCCACCTGGGACAGCCTGTCGTCGAGTCAGCGCGCGGCCCTGCAACCACTTGAACACGAGTGGCGAACCATCGGGTCCGACCACAAGCAGAAATGGCTTGAAGTCGTCGCCCAGTTCCCGATCAAATCGGCCGATGAGCGTCAGCGCATCCAGGCGCGCATGACCGAATGGGCCGCACTGACGCCGGAGCAACGGGGCGCCGCCCGCCTGCAGTTCAAGCAGGCGCAGCAGTTGGCTCCGTCGAACCGGCAGGCTCGCTGGGAGGCATATCAGGCGCTGCCCGAGGCTGAAAAGAAGGAGCTGGCCGCCCGCGCGGCGCCAGTCGCCACCACCGGCATCTCATCGAAGCGTCGCGCCCAGGCAGCGGATGGGGGTGATGCGGATTCCCGCGACGTTCAAACCAAATCCAATGAGGTGGTCCCTCCAGATGTCCGCCGTCAGGCCCGCTCGGTGGCGCCCACGCTGGTTCAAGCGCCGACCGGCGCTACGACCACACTGATCTCCAAACGCCCCACGCCGCCCGCGCACCAGCAGGCGGGGTTGCCGAAAATCACCGCCTCACCGAATTTCGTCAACCCCTCGACCTTGCTGCCGAAACGCGGCCCGCAAGGTGCAGCGGTGGTCGCGGCCAGCGCATCGGCGCCTGCGGCGGCGCGTCCCTGAACCGGGAATGACGACCCGCCTGCTGAATCCGCTCCCATCGACGTTGTTGCCAGCGTCCAGCCTGCGGCGGCGCATGGCCTGCTTCACCTACGAAGGGATGGTCCTGTTCGGCATCGGGTTGATTCCCGGCGCCGTCGGCGCCTTGTTCGTCGCGTTGACGGGCCAGACCCATCCGCTGCAAAGCGAGACCGCGCTGCGCGTCTTCGCGTTCCTGATCTACGGCGTCTACTTCACGTATTTCTGGTCACGGCGCGGGCAGACGCTGCCGATGCAGACCTGGCACATCCGCGTGGTGACCACCGGCGGCGACAAGCTGAGCCAGCCACGCGCCCTGGCCCGCTACCTTGTCAGTTGCCTCTGGTTCGCGCCGGCGGCGCTGATTGCAGCGCTGAACCACTGGATGCGCTGGGACGCGCTGGCGGCCGTCGCGGTCGGTGTGGTCGGCTACGCGCTGCTCGCGCTGCTGCACCCGCAGCACCAGTTCTGGCACGACGCGATCTGCGGCACGCAACTCGTCGATGCCAAACCCGAGCCCAGGCGCAAGCCCTGAGCGGCTCCCGTTTGAGCGAGTCACTGCCTGCGCCGGCAGGCACAATCGTCGCGCATGACGACCAACCTCTACAAAGGCCGCACCGGCCTCGACCGGGTGGTGCGCGCCACCGGCTATTCGATCGAAGGGCTGAAAGCGGCCTACCGAGGCGAAAGCGCTTTCCGGCAGGAGTTCTGGCTCGCGGTGCTGATGCTGCCGACAGCGTTCTGGCTCGGCGGGTCCTGGGTCGAGGTCGCTCTGCTGGCTGGATCGGTGATCCTGGTGCTGATCGTCGAGCTGCTCAATTCGGGGATCGAAGCGGCCATCGATCGCGTATCGTTCGAGTTGCACGAGTTGTCCAAGCGAGCGAAGGATCTTGGCAGCGCCGCCGTTTTCCTGGCCCTGCTGCTGTGCGGCAGTCTCTGGCTGGCCGCCCTGTGGCATCGCTTTCTCGCTTGATCGGTCGCACGAGCCACGAACCAGCAGGCGCAAAAAAGCCCGCACACCGCGGGCTTTTTGGTGGGCCGGACAGGCGTCAGATCGCTTCGTCGCCGGTCTCGCCGGTGCGGATGCGCACCACCTGCTCCACCGAGGAGACGAAGATCTTGCCGTCGCCGATCTTGCCGGTCTTCGCCGCCTTGACGATGGCCTCGATGCAGCGGTCGAGGTCGGCGGTCTTGACCATCACCTCGACTTTCACTTTTGGCAGGAAATCGACGACGTACTCGGCGCCGCGGTAAAGCTCGGTGTGCCCCTTCTGACGCCCGAAACCCTTGACTTCGGTCACCGTCAGGCCGGTCACGCCGACCTCGGCCAGCGCTTCGCGGACTTCTTCGAGTTTGAACGGTTTGAGGATGGCGGTGATCTGCTTCATACGTGCCCTGGCGTTGGTTTGATCGGAGTTTAAGCGCTGATCAAGCGCGGAATTTGGAGGTGATCGGATAGCGCCAATCACGCCCGAACGCGCGATGCGTGATGCGGATGCCGACCGGCGCCTGGCGGCGCTTGTATTCGTTGACCTTGATCAGCCGCGTCACGCGCTCGACATCGGCACGATCGAAGCCCGCCGCCACGATGTCTTCGATGCTTTGGTCGTCTTCCATGTAGCGCTCGACGACCTCATCGAGCACCGCGTACTCAGGCAGGCTGTCTTGGTCTTTCTGGTCCGGCCGCAACTCAGCCGACGGCGCTCGGGTCAGGATGCGCGTCGGGATCACCTCGCCGCGGCCTCCGTTGGGCTGCGCGTTCTTCCACGAGCAAAGGCGATAGACGAGTGTTTTCGCCACGTCCTTGATCACCGCGAATCCGCCCGCCATGTCGCCATACAGCGTGCAGTAGCCCACCGCCATTTCGCTCTTGTTGCCGGTGGTGAGGACGATGGCACCAAACTTGTTCGACAGCGCCATCAATAGCGTGCCGCGGATGCGCGCCTGAATGTTTTCTTCGGTGGCGTCAACCGGCTTGCCCTTGAACTCGTCCGCCAGCGCGCCGAGGTAGGTATCAAACATGGGCTTGATGGCGATTTCGTCGTAACGCACGCCCAGGCGTTTGACCATCTCGCGCGAGTCGATCCACGAAATGTCTGCGGTGTATTGCGACGGCATCATCACCGCGCGCACCTTGTCTGCACCAATCGCATCGACCGCAATCGCCAGCGTGAGCGCCGA
>JAYVEB010000022.1:0-6770 GCA_043749095.1 Burkholderiales bacterium
CGCCGGTGTCGATCGCCAAGCCACGCGCCGACAGCCCGTACTGCCACTCACCGCCGACCGCGCGGAAATAGCTCGCACCCAGGAAGGCGGTGATGTCGCGCTGCAGGTCGGTGTGGAAGTTCAGCCGGAAACCGGCAAAACCCAGGTCGGGCGGCAGCTTCGCATGGTCGAGCCCGCTTTTGCCGTGGTCGAACATCTCGGGCAGGTAGGCCAGCTCCTGCGCCTGGCCATCGGCGAGTTCGTACAGCCGCACAGGCGACTTGAAGTACAGCCCAAGGTGAAAGAACTGCGCCTGGAAGCGCAGCTTGTCATGGCGCCACAGCGCATGGTCGGGGCGGAAACGGATCGCCTGGTAGGCGTCCCAGTCCAGCGCCTCGACCTCCTTGGGCAAGACCGCGCGTGGCTTTTCGTAAGGCTTGCGCGACAGAGCCTGCGCCTGCCCCTTCAAGGCAGCGTAATCGAAGCGCTGCAACGCGCCGATCGCCTGCAGCTTCTCGGCCCAGGCGGGTATGGCCGCGCTGCCCGCCAGTGCGGCGAGGCTTGCGATGAACTGCCGGCGTTGCGTCGGCGAAAGGATCGGCATCGTCAATCGACTTTCACACCCTTCCAGAACGCGACGCGTCCCTTGATGTGCGCGGCTGCCTCGGTCGGCTCGGGGTAGTACCAGGCCGCGTTCTCGTTCATGTCGCCATTGACCATCAGGCTGTAGTAATGCGCCTGGCCTTTCCAAGCACAGCCGGTGCGGTGGTTGCTGAAGGTCACGTAGTCGCGGTTCAGGCTTTCGGCAGGGAAATAGTGGTTGCCCTCGACGACGACGGTGTCGTCGCTTTCGGCCAGGGTCACGCCGTTCCAGGTGGCTTTCATGTGGGCTCCTTTCGGTGGGCACTCGGCGATCGGACATCCGGGCGCCGTGACCACCGGCGCATCAAGCGTACAACGCCGCCGCCTGGTGCAGCCGCATCGCCACCGCCGTCGCCAGGGCCTTGTCACCGACCACACGCACGCTGTCGCCGTGGCGCAGGATGTCCATCATCAGCTCGGTCGCGTCGACATACGGCACCTTCAGTTCGTAGCATCCGTCGCCTTCGGCCTGACCCAGCCAGCGCGAGGTTTGCTGCGGGTGCCATTCCTCGTTGGCCACCCACTGTGCGGCATCGGCTTCGAACACCAGCGTCGCCCACTTCACTTTCGCACCGGCGCCGCCATAGATGCCGTAGCCCGCATCGAGTTCGGCTTCCAGATCCTTCAGCGCCACCGGCTTGGCGCGGGTGTCGAGCGCGCGCGCCTGCTGAACCGCGTCGAGCGCAAAGCGGCGCAGCCCGTCGCTGGCATGACACCACGCATCGAGGTACCAGGTGTTGCGGTGGTTGACCAGCCGCTGCGGCGACACCTCGCGCTCGCTGGTCGTGCGGTCGCTGCGTTTGAAGTAGCGCAGCCAGACCCGCTTGCGCTGCACCAGCGCGCTGCCCAGCAGCTCGAAATGCTGGCTCGGCACACGGCGGCGCGCGGTGCCGATCAGCTTGACGCGGCGCACCAGCTCGCGGGCCTCGGATTCGTCGGCACCCAGCAGCCCCTGCAGCCGGTCCATCATCGGCTGCAGGTGGCGCGCCAGCACGCCGTCGTCGTCGAGCCCGGCCATCAGCTGGTGCATCGTCAGCAGCGCATGCAGCTCACGCTCGCTGAACCACATGCCCGGCAGCTCATGGTGGACGGGTTTCGCCGCACCACCCACGCCAGGCGTCGGCGTCTCGAAGCGGTAGCCGTTGTCAGCGCGGTCGTAGGCGATGGGCGCACCCATGCGGTCGCGCAGGTACTGCAGATCACGCTTCAGCGTGGCGGACGACACGGCCAGCTCGGCCTGCAATGCATCGAAGCTGACGCAGCCGCGGCTGCGCAGCAGCAATTCGATCTTGTAGAAGCGTTCGGTTCGGTCCATCGACGACTCCACAGCCGGTTGCGACAACACATCGGCAGCTCACCAGATGAGCCTCGAACAGGACAAGCATAAATGAAATAACTTTGCATTCGTTCTGGCTGGCTCACCGGGTGAGCTAGTGGGTGGACACACTGAGGTCATCGCGGCATGTTGCTGCGTCACCCGGAGTTCGCCATGACCACCGACCTGAGCACCCGTGACCTGTTTTGCATTGACCTGGCCGCCATCGTTCACCCCTGCGCCAGTCGGCCTGCTCCCGCGGTCCCGCCGACGAACCACCAGCAGATCGGCTTCGACCTCGGCTGGGACCACGCCCACCACGGTCTGACACCACCCGCGCCGTATGCGCAGGAGCCCTCACCGCTTCGCGACGGCTGGCTGTCAGGCACAGCCACCTTCGGCACGCGCACATTGACGCCCACCGGCGCGGTGCGTCAGTGGCTGCAACTGCGGCTGCACGCTTGGCTGCGCGGACGCAGCATCGAGCTGTTCCAGGTCACGCCGCATCACCTGCGCCAGCTGGCCGTCACTCACTGCCCGATCACCCGCGAGGCGCTCGACGGCCCGGCCGACGTGGCCTCCCGCGCGTCGATCGACCGGGTGCGCCATGACGCCGGCTACGCAGCGGGCAACCTGGCCACGATGAGCGCGCGCGCCAACCTGGCAAAAGCGGCGCACGGCTTCGAGACTGCGATCGAGGTGGCCCGCCGGCTGGAGGCGGAGGCGGCCCGCGGCAACACCACGCCGCCGCAACAAGACGGCCTGAATGCGGCGCAGTGGGGCCGGGTCGCCGTGCTGTGCAGCTACCTTCAGCCGCTGCCGCATGCGCGCGCCTGCGAGCTCCCCATGTTGTTGGTGCCGCCGAACCGGCTGCGCCTGTTCAACCCGGCGCAGGCGCTGCAGGCGTTCATCAGCCAGCAGCTGCTGAGCGCGGGCTGGAGCCAACGTGTCAACGCGATCGAGGCGCTGCTGCAGGGGCCGGCGACGCGGCGGGCGTTCCGCTCGTTCTTCCAGACACTGCTGCCGCGGGTGCTCGAAGCGGGTCGACCGGCCGACCCGCAGCGCGCGCGCTGGGCCGTCGAGGACGCGTGGGGCCACGCGCTGGTGATGCAACGTTGGGTGCGTTTCGCGTCGATGCTGAACGCCACGCAGTGCGAGTCGTTGCTGTCGCGCGCGATGGCCGAACGGCTGGTGCCCGAAGGCCTGCGCATCGAGCCGCTGGCCGATGCCGACGCAACCGAGGGCTGGTGCCTGGAAACCAAGGGCTATATCCCGCACGGCCTGGCGCGGCACGGGCTGCAGCATCGGGGCGGCGCCCCGATCGGACAGACGCTGCACTGAGGCGGCAGCGCGCAGGAGCGCTGCGGGAGGCCGCAGCAGCCAGGTCAGCGGTCGCAGCAGGCCATGCTGCTGGCGTCCCACAGCGGCGCGAACCCGCTGTTGCCGGCGCGCGGGGGGCGCAGCAGGCGCAGCTGGATCAGCTCCTGCGAGACTTCGGGCGGGAAACCGGCGCGGTTGCGGCGCTTGTCGACGACCAGGTCGTCGAGCACCCGCGACGCCAGTTCAGGATCGTTCCAGCAGAGGGTCAACCGGTTGGCCACGCGCGGAAACCGGGCGCACAGCTGCTCAGGCCGGTGATGCTGGCTCAGCCCGTCGCACCAGGTGCGCGCCAGCGGGGACAACACCAAATCCTGGGGGCGCGGCTGCTCGCGCAAGCGTTGCCAGCCGGACTCGGTGGTCGGTTCCGCCGTCGGTCGGCGTGCCGGGTAGGTTCTGGTGGCCGCGCTTCGCGCATTGCGCGCACCCCATCCGAAAAAGCTCATGATGTCTGTGCCCCGGAGATCGCCGGCTGCGCCGGCACCACGCCCGCATCAAGGCCACCGACACGCTGACGAGAATAAGTTTCCATGGGGAGAGTGTGGTGCCGAGATCGGGCGAAAACCAGCCGCTTTTCCGACGTTCACCCGACTTGCGGGTGTGCATCTTTCACACCCGCAGCGGCCTTGTGATCTTTGTCTCGCCCGCGGGCTGCGGACACGCCTGCGGCAACGGGCGATCGGCCGTCACCTCATGGTCAACCCTTACCATCGGCCGATGACTTTGATGGTCTCGACCGCGCTGTGGAATCTGGTCACCCGACTTGGCGAAGCCCAGATCCTGTTGCCTGCCGCCCTGATGACCGCGTTGTGGTTCGTCTGGCGCGGTCGCTCACCGCGGCTTGCGGCCGTCTGGCTGGGTGGCATCGTCGTCGCCACCCTGATCACCACCGCCTCGAAGGTCGCGTTCCTGGGTTACGGGCTGGGCTGGGCGGCGCTGGACTTCACTGGCGTGTCGGGTCACTCGATGTTCGCCGCGGCGATCTATCCACTGACCGGTGTCGCCATCATCAGCGCGGTGGCCGGGTTGCAGGCTGCGCGTTGGGTGCGGCTGGGTCTGATCGCCGGTGTGGCGCTCGCGCTGCTGGTGGGGCTGTCGCGGGTGGCGGTCGAGGCGCACTCCTGGTCAGAGGTGGTGGTCGGCTTGCTGGTAGGCGGCACCGTGACGCTGGTAGCCACACGCGCCGAGCGAGCACCTCCGGTACGGCACTCGCTGTGGCTGCCGGTGGTGTTGTGCGTGTGGCTGGGCAGCGCCTTGCCGAATGCCCCACCGTCACCTGCCCACGGCTGGGTGACGAGGTTGGCGCTGGCCTTGTCCGGGCGCGCTGAGCCTTACACGCGCGCCGACCTGCTGGCGCCGCGCGCTGCGCTACCAGACAGCGCGCGCTGAGCCCGAAAGCCGTCAGGCCCGGCCCGACAGCGACTTCGCCAACCCCGTCTGATCGAGCACGTCGGCCACCAGCTCCAGCCGCAGCAGTGGGTTGTCCAGCGTCATCAGGCGCTGCTTGTGCTCGGCGCCCAGCGGCAGCAGCTCGCACCAGCGGTTGGCGACCCAGCCGCAGTCGTCCCAGCGGTAGGGCGGTTGAAACGGCATCTCCGCCGGGTCGCCAGACCGTTCGGCCATCCCCTTTAGGACCTCTCGCAGCGCCGTCACCGCGGCCTCCAGATCGCCAGGCACGCCAACCCCGACATCGTCGCTCAGCAACTCGATGTCGGCCACCCACAGGCCGTGCTTCAACTGCTCGCGCGAGCGGATGCGAAAGCGCTGGGTGCCGGTGCAGCTGATCGCCATCAGGCCGGGGTTCGGCCGATCCAGCTGGGTGATGCGGGCCAGCGTGCCGATCTCGTGAAAGGCTTCATGCGGGAAGCTGTCGCCGCGCCGGCTCTCTGCGGCGCTGCGCGACGGCGCGGTGCGCACCTCGCGGCCTTCGGTCAGGCAGACCACGCCGAACGGCGTGCCCGCCTTGTGGGCCCGCCCGATCATGTCCAGGTAGCGCACCTCGAAAATGCGAAGTGGCAGATATCCGCCCGGGAACAGCACGCATCGCAGCGGAAACAGCGGCAACCCGGCAAGGTCGGTCGGCAGCGTATTCATCGCCGGATTGTGGTGCGACATGGCACCCCCTGCACGACAGGGATTGCCCTTGTCTGGGACCCGCGCTCATCGCAGCGCCAGGTGCCGATCCTCGGCGCGCAGCAGCACCTCGAGGCACTGGTCGCGAATGCCGTAGAAAGCCTTGATGTCGTCGATCTGCGCCCACACCGCACCAGCCGGCTGCGGCCGCGCGCGCTTGACGGCCAGGATCATCTTGTTCTTCTGCGTGTGTTCGAGCGCCACGAACTCGAACACCTGCGTGTCGTAACCGCAGGCGTCGAGCAGCATCGCGCGCAGGCCGTCGGTCAGCATCTCCGCCTGCTGGCCCAGGTGCACGCCATGCTGCAGGATCGGCCGCAGCGGGTGCGGGCTCAGCAGCTGCGGTCGCAACTCCTTGTGGCAGCACGGCGAGCACAGGATGATGGCCGCGCCGCCGCGCAAGCCCAGGTGAATCGCGTGGTCGGTCGCGGTGTCGCAGGCGTGCAGCGCGATCATCACGTCGATCGGCTGCACCGCGCGGCTGCGCACATCGCCCTCGTCGAAGCACAGGCCGGCGAGGCCCAGTTGCGCCACCACCGCATTGCCCAGCCGCACCATGTCGGGCCGCAGCTCGACCCCGGTGACCTGGGCATCGATGCCCGGCTGTTGCAACAGGTGGTCGTGCACCGCAAACGTCAGGTAACCCTTGCCGGCACCGAAATCGACGACGCGCACCGGCCGCGTTGCACCCGTCTGCGCCGGCGCGGCATCGAGCAGATGAGATGCCTGCAGCGCAGCAGCGAACACCTCGACGAACTTGTTGATCTGCTTCCATTTGCGCGACATCGCCGGCACCACCGTGTGCTGCGCGGTGGTGACGCCGAGCGCGGTCAGGAACGGTCGGGTCACGTCGACGGTGCGGTGCTTCTCGCGGTCGTGCGCGCTGGCGGGTCTGCGTGCATCGGGAGCGCTGGTCGTCGCGAGCTCGTCCGCCGCGTCGGGAATCACCGGCCGACGGCGCAGGGTGCAGACGCCGCGCTGGCTGATCATCAGCTTGACCACCGCATCGCGCGTGTGCAGCTGGGCATGGCGAAACACCGGCCCGAGCAGCTCGGCCAGCCGCTGCAGCGCGGCAGCGATCGGCAGGTTCTTCGTCTCGTCGCGGGTGGCATATCGGTAGACGAACGACAGGCAAGGCGACTCACGCAGCACGATGGGCCGTGCACTGACACGCTTCAGGTCGGCCTCGGGCCCGAAATGTTTGGCTAGCCGCAGCGACTCGAAGCCGCCGTCGTCGAGGCTCGCTGCGCACAGCGCGATGAAGCGGGCCAGCGTGGCCGCGCCTGGGGAGCTTGCCGGCAAGGTATCGCGTGAAGTCATGGGA
>JAYVEB010000023.1:0-19054 GCA_043749095.1 Burkholderiales bacterium
GCTCAAGATCAGCGCTGGCATCGATATAGACATGGCAGTTGCCGTCGAGGTGCTTGATCACCGGCACCGTGGCTTCGCGCGAAATGCGCTCGATCAGCCCCTTGCCGCCGCGCGGAATGATCACGTCGACCGACTCCGGCGAGGTGATCAAAAACCCCACCGCGGCGCGGTCGATCGTCTCGACCAGTTGCACCGCGTCGGTCGGCAGCGCCGCTTCGGCGAGCGCTGCCTGAACCCGTTTCCACAGCGCGAGGTTCGAGTGGATCGCCTCCGACCCGCCGCGCAGGATGCAGGCATTGCCGCTCTTGATCGCGAGCGACGCCGCTTCGATCGTCACGTTCGGCCGACTCTCGTAGATCATCGCGAACACACCCAACGGCACCCGCATCTGGCCTACCGAGATGCCGCTGGGCCGCTGCCGCAGGTGGGTGATCTCACCGATCGGGTCCGGCATGGCAGCAATCTGCTCACAGCCCTCAGCCACGGTCTCGATGATCTTCGGCGTCAGCTTCAGGCGGTCCAGCAGCGGCCCTGCGGTGCCTGCTGCGGTGGCGGCTTCCAGGTCCAATGCATTTGCAGCGACCAGTGCTTCGACATCGGCACGCAGCAGCTGGGCCAGCGCGATCAATGCGAGGTTCTTCGCGACGGTCGGTGCCGCAGCCATGTGTGCGCTGGCGACGCGGGCGGAAACGCCCATGCGGGCCACGACAGCTTTCAGTTCCGGTGAGCTCATGGACTGGATTGTCCCAAATTCGCTTCAACTTCACCTTCGCGCGGTGCTGCCGAGGCCGCGGGGTGACCGGCTCCGCTACGAACTCGCGTGAGTTGATCCGTTCAAGCGCGACTTGGTATCACTTCCCCGCAGCGTCTTTCCATCCACCACCCAGCACCTTGTACAGCGTGACCCGGTTCTGCCGTTCGGCGGCCTGCGCCTGCACTACCGCCTGCTGCGCGGTAAACAGCGAGCGTTCGGCATCGAGGACATCAAGGTAGCTCGACGCGCCGTTGCGGTAGCGCAGGTCGGCCAGCCTCGTTCGCGTTTCCTCGGCCTTCGCCTGTGCCTGCTGCGCGCGCAACTGCTCGCTGAGCGTCGCGCGACCGGCCAGCGTGTCGGCGACCTCGCGGAAGGCGCTTTGCACTGCACGTTCGTATTGCGCAACGGCGATGTCGCGACCGACCTGCGCGGCATCCAGATTCGCCTGGTTGCGCCCCGCGTCGAAGATGGGCACCACCAGCTGCGGCGCGAAGCTCCAGGCGAACGATCCCGCCTTGAACAGGCCTGACAGTTCGGTGCTGGCGCCGCCGATGCTGGTGCTCAGCGTGATGCGCGGGAAGAACGCCGCGCGTGCCGCGCCGATGTTGGCGTTGGCCGCGATCAGCTGCTGCTCGGCCTGGCGGATGTCGGGTCGGCGGTTCAGCAGATCCGAAGGCAGGCCGGCTGGCAGGTCGGGCAGCACGGTTTCGCGGAGCGCTGAAGTGGCGATGTCGCTGGTCGGGGTCGTTGCCGGCAGTGCGTCGGCGGGCACCGGTTGACCCAGCAGCAGCGCCAGCGCGTTCTCGTCCTGCGCCCGCTGCCGCAGCTGCTGCGCGAGCGCAACACGCGCGCCTTCGAGCAGCGACTCGGCCTGCCGCAGATCGAGTTCGGACGACGCGCCGTGGTCGAACTTCAGCTGCGTCAGCTTCATCGATTCCTCGCGGGTGGCGAGCGTCTGCCGCGTCACCGCCAGCAACTCATCGTCGGCCAGCAGGCCCAGCCAGCCGTTGGCGACCGAGGCGATCAGGCTGATCTGCACCGTCTTGCGCGCCTCCTCGGTGCCGAGGTACTGCGCCAGCTGCGCCTGGCTCAGGCTGCGCACGCGACCGAAGAAGTCGAACTCGTACGAGGTGATCTGCAGGCCTGCGGTGTAGGTGCTGCTGATGCTGCCCCGGCTGCCGTTGTCGCCCACCTTCGGTTGGCGCAATGCGGTGGCGCCGGCGTTGACAATGGGCAGCTCGTCGGCGCGCCGCACCTGGTACTGCGCACGGGCCTGCTCGATGTTCAGCACCGCGATGCGCAGATCGCGGTTGTGTTGCAGCGCGGCCTCGATCAGCCGCTGCAGGCGTGCGTCGCCGAAGTAGCGCTGCCACTCGATGTCGGCTGCGGCCGGTCCGTTCGGTGCGACCGTCGAAGCATCGCCGGGGTAGCGGGTCGGCACGGGCGCCTCGGGGCGCACATGCGCCGGGATGAACGAACAGCCGGCGACGCTGGCGGCGGCCAGCACCAGCGCGGTCAGCCGCGCGATCGGGTGGACGGTCGGCATGGGACGGGCGGCCTTCATGGCGTCACTTCCGAGCCCGCCACCAGCTGGGCATCGGCCGCAGGCAGTGGCACACGCCGCCCGAATACCTTCATCACGACCACATAGAACACTGGCACGAAGAACACCGCCAGCAAGGTGGCCGAGACCATGCCGCCCATCACGCCGGTGCCGATGGCGCGCTGGCTGGCCGAGCCGGCACCGCTGGCGATCACCAGTGGCAGCACGCCGAGGATGAAGGCGATCGAGGTCATCAGGATCGGCCGGAATCGCAGGTGCGCTGCTTGCAGCACCGCCTCGATCACGCCCTTGCCCTCGGCGTGCAGGTCCTTGGCGAACTCGATGATCAGCACCGCGTTCTTCGCGGACAGGCCGATGATGGTGATCAGGCCGACCTTGAAGAACACGTCGTTCTCCAGCCCGCGGAAGCTGATGCCCAGCACGACACCCAGCACGCCCAGCGGCACCACCAGGATCACCGCCAGCGGGATCGACCAGCTTTCGTACAACGCCGCCAGGCACAGAAACACCGAAAGCAGCGAGAAGCCGAACAGGATCAGCGCGGTCGAGCCCGAGAGCTTTTCTTCGCGCGACGGGCCGGTCCATTCGTAGGCGAAACCGCTGGGCAGTTGCGCCGCCAGTTTCTCCATTTCAACCAGTGCTGCACCACTGCTGACACCGGGCGCCGGCTCGCCCTGGATGCGCATGGCCGGGTAGCCGTTGTAGCGCACCGTCTGCATCGGCCCGTTGATCCACCGGGTGGTCGCAAACGCCGACAGCGGCACCGGCTGCCCCGAGCTGTTCAGCGCATTGAGCTGCAGCAGGTCGTCGGGCTGCATCCGTGCCGGCGCGTCGGCCTGCACCACCACCCGCTGCAGCCGGCCGGCATTCGGGAAGTCGTTGACATACGACGAGCCCAGCGCGGTGGACAGCGTGGTGTTGATCGCTGCGAAGTTCACGCCCAGCGCGCCGGCCTTGTCTCGGTCGATGTCGAGCTGCAGCTGCGGCGCGTCTTCCAGGCCGTCCGGTCGCACCGACATCAGCAGCGGGTTCTTGGCCGCCATGCCCAGCAGCTGGTTGCGCGCTGCGAGCAGTGCATCGTGGCCGTTGCCGCCGCGGTCCTGCAGGCGCATCGCGAAGCCGTTCGAGCGGCCGAGTTCACGGATGGCCGGCGGGCTGACCGGGAAGATGAACGCATCGCGGATCTGACCGAGCGCACCGAAGGCCCTGGCCACCAGCGCTTGCGCAGTGTGCTCTTGCCCTTTTCGCACATCCCAGTCCTTCAGCGTCACGAAGCCCAGTGCCGCGTTCTGGCCGGTGCCCGCAAAGCTGAAGCCGAGCACGCTGATCATGCTTTGCACGTCGGGCTGCTTCAGCATGTAGTCCTCGACCTGCTTCATCACCTCCATCGTGCGGCTCTGCGTGGCGCCCGGCGGCAACTGCACATTGACGAGGATGTTGCCCTGGTCTTCGTTCGGGATGAACGAGGTCGGCAGGCGGTTGAACATCAGCACCACCACAGCGATGATCGCCGCGTAAATGACAAGGTAGCGCGCAGCGCGTCTCAGCATGCGTCCCACGAGCCCTTCGTAATTTTTGGCGGTGCGCGTGAAGCCGCGGTTGAACCAGCCGAAGAAGCCGGTCTTCGCGTGGTGGTGGCCAGCCTCGACCGGTTTCAGCAGCGTGGCGCAGAGGGCCGGCGTCAGCGAGAGTGCCAGGAACGCCGAGAACGCGATCGCGCTGACCATCACCGCCGAGAACTGGCGGTAGATGTTGCCCACCGCGCCGCTGAAGAAGGCCAGCGGTACGAACACCGAGATCAGCACCACGGTGACGCCGATGATCGCGCCGGAGATCTGGCCCATCGCCTTGCGGGTGGCGTCCAGTGGCGACAGCCCTTCCTCGCTCATGATGCGCTCGACGTTCTCGACGACGACGATCGCGTCATCGACCACGATGCCGATCACCAGCACCATGCCGAACATCGTCAGCACGTTGATCGAAAAGCCCAGCGCCAGCAGCGACGCGAAGCTGCCCATCAGCGCGATCGGCACCACCAACGTCGGGATCAGCGTATAGCGGATGTTCTGCAGGAACAGGAACATCACCAGGAACACCAGCACCACCGCCTCGACCAGGGTTTCGACGACCTGTTTCACCGAGATGCTGATGAACAGCGAGCTGTCGTACGGGATGGTGGCCTTGACGCCCGGCGGGAAGTACGGCGCCAGCTCGGCCAGGCGCTTCTTCACCGCGTTGGCCGTGGACAGCGCATTGGCGGTCGGCGACAGCTGCACGCCGATACCGGTGGACGGCGAGCCATTCAACCGGGTGCTGCGCGCCCCGTAGGTCTGCGCGCCGAGTTCGACGCGGGCCACGTCCTTCAGCCGCACGCGGGAACCATCGGGGTTGCCGCGCAGCAGGATGTTGCCGAAATCCTCGGCCGTGGTCAGCTGGCCCTTGACGGCCACGGTCGCGAAAATCGACTGGTCGGCAGTGTTAGGCAGGTCGCCGATGGTGCCCGAGGCGACCTGGGCGTTCTGCGTCGCGATAGCTGCATTCACATCGGCCGACGACAGCTTCAGGCCGACCAGCTTGGCCGGGTCGATCCAGATGCGCATCGCGCGCTCGGTGCCGAACAGCATGGCCTGGCCGACGCCGGAAACGCGTTGGATCTCGGGCACGACATTGCGCGCCGCATAGTCGCCGAGTGCGATCGGATCGAGCGAGTTGTCGGTGCTCGACAGGATGGTGAACAGCAGGAAGTTCGGGTTCGCCTTGTCGACCCGCACGCCCTGCTGCGTGACCGACTGCGGCAGCCGCGGCGCGGCGCGGGCCAGCCGGTTCTGCACGTCGACCTGGGCCAGGTCGGGATTGGTGCCGGGTTCGAAGCTCAGCGTGATCGAGCCGGTGCCGTCGGCCTGGCTGACCGACTCCATGTAGATCAGGCCCGGCGAGCCGTTCATCTCTCGCTCGATCACGGCGATGACGGTCTCTTCCAGCGTCTGCGCCGAGGCTCCGGGGTAGGTGACGTTGACGACGATGGCCGGTGGCGCCACCGGCGGGTACTGTGCGATCGGCAGCTGCGTGATCGCGACGCCGCCGATCAGCAGGATGAACAGTGCGATGACCCAGGCGAAGATGGGCCGGTTGATGAAGAACTGGGCCATGGCGCGGACCTCAGCTCTTCGGCGTGGATGAGGATGCAGCGGACGCCGGCGATGCCGCCGAGGCACCTGCCGTGGCTGACGCCGCGGGCTGCCACGGCACCGGTTTCACCACCGTCACACCGCGCAGCTTCTGGAAGCCGTCGACGACGACCTGATCGCCCGCCTTGAGCCCGTCGAGCACCACCCATTGGCCACCTTGCGAGCCGCCGATCTTCACCGGACGCGGCGCGAATTTGCCATCGGGGGCAACCACCAGCACGCTGTCGCTCTGTGGTGACCGCGTCACTGCCTGCTGCGGCAGCAGCGCGGCGCCACCGGCCTGGGCCTGCTGGATCCGCACCCGCACATAGGTGCCGGGCAGCAGCAGGCCGGAGGGGTTCGGTACCTCGGCGCGCAAGGTGATCTGGCCCGAGGTGGCGTCCACCGTCAGGTCGGAGAACAGCAGCTTGCCCGGTGCGGCATAGACGCTGCCGTCTTCGAGCACCACCTGCACCGTGCCGGCATCGGTTGCACCACTGCGTTGCAGTTTGCCTGCGTCGATCGCCTTGCGCAGCCGCAGCACTTCGGTGGTCGACTGGGTGAAGTTCACGTACATCGGGTCGATCTGCTGCACCAGCGCGAGTGGTGTCGCATCGCCCTGACCGACCAGCGCGCCTTCGGTGACCAGCGCGCGACCGATGCGGCCCGAGATCGGCGAGGTGACAGATGCATAGCCGAGGTTGATCTGTGCGGAGGTGAGGGCGGCGCGCGCCGACGCCACATCGGCATCGGCCTGCTTGAACGACGCGACCGCGTTGATGTAGTCCTGCTTGCTGATCGCATTGGCTTCTAGCAGCGGCTTGTAGCGCTCGGCCTGTGCGGCGGCCTGTTCGCGGGTGGCCTCGGCGCGGGCCTGCGCGGCTTGCACGCTTTGCAGTTGCGCGCGGTACGGTGCCGCATCGATCTGGAACAGCAGCTGGCCGGCTTTCACGTCGCTGCCCTCGCGGAACGTGCGTTTCAGCAGGATGCCGGCCGCGCGAGCGCGCACCTGTGCGATGCGGGTGGCCTCGAGCCGGCCCGGCAGCTCGCTGATCAGGCCCACAGACTGCGGCGACACGGTGATCACGCCAACCGCCGGTGCCGGGGCGCTGGCCGCTGTGGCGGCACCCTCGGCGGACTTCGCGCCGCAGCCCGACAGCCCGACCGCTGCCGACACGCACAGCATGACCGTCAGCAGCGCGATGACGGAGGAACCAACTCTTGTCTGCGCAGGCATGCGACGTCGTCCTGTGAGGGTGCCTTTTGCGCAACAAAGCGGGCAGCGGGCGGGTTGATTCGGATCACCATCCGAACGAAAAGGAGCTAGTCTACATACATTTGTGTTTGTATGTTTAGGAACTCTGGAGAGCCTCGATGGCACGCAAGACCAAGGAGGACGCGCTGGTCACCCGCGACCGAATCCTCGATGCGGCAGAGGTCGTTTTCGAGCAGCGCGGCGTGTCGCGCTGCTCGCTGCACGAGATCGCGCAGGCCGCTGGCGTCACGCGTGGCGCCATCTACTGGCACTTCGAGAACAAGGCCGATCTGGTCAACGCGATGTTCCAGCGCGTGACCTTGCCGCTCGAGGAGGCGATCAGCCGATCGGCCGATCCGAACACCGCCGATCCGGTGCAGGAAGTGCGCAACAGCCTGCTGAACGCGCTGCGCAAGACGGTGGCGTGCCCGCAGGTGCAGCGCGTGTTCGTGATTAAGATGCAGAAGCTGGAGTACGTCGATGGACTGCTGACGGTACGCGACAAGCGCGTTGCTACCCGCGTCGGCTTGATAGCCCAGGTGGCGGTCGGCCTCAAGCGGGCGATGACCGAGGGCCAGCTCGACCGCCGCGTGCCCGCGCGCGCCAGCGCCATCGCGCTGCATGCGCTGGTCTCGGGGCTGATCGAGAACTGGTTGCTCGACCCGAGCGCCTTCGATCTGGTCAAGGTCGGTGAGCAGGCGCTCGACGCTTACCTGGCCGGCCTGACGCTGCCGAAGACGGCAGCGCCTGAAAAAAAGGCTACGCGCGCTCGAACTTGAACACCGCCACGCTGGCCATCAGGTTCGGCCAGCGCCGAACGCACTCACCGTGCTGGATGCCGAACGCATCGAGGATGCGCAAGCCGCAGCGGCGCGCCAGCACCTCGAAATCGGCGTAGGTGCTGACGCGGATGTTCGGCGTGTCGTACCACTCGTAAGGCAGCGCCTTCGTTACCGGCATGCGGCCACGCACCACGCTGAGCCGGTTCGCCCAGTGCGCGAAATTCGGGAAGCTGACGATGCCGATGCGGCCGACACGCGCCGTCTCCATCAGCATCCGCTCGGTGTTGCGCAGGTGCTGCAGCGTGTCGATCTGCAGCACCACATCGAAGCTCTGGTCGTCGAAGATCGCCAGGCCTTCTTCCAGGTTGAGCTGGATCACGTTGACGCCGCGCTGTTCGCAGGCCAGCACATTGGCGTCGGCGATCTCAATGCCGTAGCCGGCGCACTGTCGCTTGTCTCGAAGATGGGCCAGCGTCTCGCCCGAGCCACAACCGAGATCGAGCACGCGTGAGCCGTGGGGCACCAGGCCAGCGATCAGTTCGAGGTCTCGGCGATCACTCATGTTGCAGTCTCGATCTCGCCGCCGATGCGATCGAAGCGCGCGCGCAGCACGCCGTGGTAGCGCGGGTCGTCGAGCAGGAAGGCATCGTGGCCGTGCGGCGCGGCGATCTCGGCGTAGCTGACGTCGAGTCGGTTGTCGAGCAGCGCCTTGACGATCTCGCGCGAACGGCCTGGCGAAAAGCGCCAGTCGGTGGTGAAGCAGATGATCTGAAATTTCGCCGTCGCGGCCGCGAATGCCACCGACAGATCGCCGCCGTGTTCGCGCGCGGGGTCGAAGTAATCAAGCACCCGGGTGATCAGCAGGTAGCTGTTGGCGTCGAAGTACTCGCTGAACTTGTCGCCCTGGTGGCGCAGGTAGCTCTCGATCTCGAACTCGATGTCCTGCGTGGTGTAGCGCGGCGCGGCGCCAGCGCCTGCATCGGCGCCGTCGTTCACCCCAGAGACAGCCACGCGCAGGTTCCGGCCGAACTTGGCGTCCATCGTGTCGTCGCTGAGGTAGGTGATGTGGCCGATCATCCGTGCCACCCGCAGGCCGCGCTTGGGCACCGTGCCATGCGCCAGGTAGTGGCCGCCGTGGAAGTCGGGGTCGGTGACGATGGCGCGCCGCGCGACTTCGTTGAAGGCGATGTTCTGCGCCGACAGGTTGGGCGCGGTGGCGATCGCGATGCAGTGCCCAAGCCGCTGCGGATAGCGCATAGCCCAGCACAGCGCCTGCATCCCACCCAGGCTGCCGCCGATCACTGCGGCGAGTGTGGTGATGCCGAGACCGTCGCACAGCCGAGCCTGGGCATCGATCCAGTCCTCGACCGTGACCACCGGGAAGTCCGCGCCGTAAGGCTGCTGTGTGGCCGGATTGATGTGCGTCGGGCCGGTCGAGCCGAAACAGGAGCCCGGGTTGTTGACGCCGATGACGAAGAAGCGGTCGGTGTCAAGCGGCTTGCCCGGGCCGATCAGGTTGTCCCACCAGCCGGCGCTTTTGGGGTCGCCTTCGTAGCGACCCGCGACATGGTGGCTGGCGTTCAGCGCATGGCACACCAGCACCGCATTGCTGCGCGCGGCATTCAGCGTGCCGTAGGTTTCGTACATCAGCGTGTAGTCGCGCAGCACCGCGCCACTGCGCAACGGCAGCGCTTTCGCGAACGCCATCGATTGCGGGGAGACGAGTCCCAGGGCGTTCATGGCCGGAGTCGTCGACGGGCCGTACGGGCCATGGTCGCAGCGGGAAAAGGCATCGTGTGGTGTGACGGGACGCGCCCGTCGATCCTGTGTTTAGCTGGGTTTGTAGAGCGCCCGCAAGCCGGAGCAAATCAGCGCTGGATTGAATTCTAACGAGCCGGTTGGCCAGCCGAATTCGACACCTGGGCGTCAATGACCCGGGGCTGGTTTAGCCGATAAGCCCTGATTAAGTCTGTGTGGACCATACTCAGTTCCGAATCGGTTTCTACAGGGATCAAGCGATGAGTCTGGGGGTGCCGGCAGCGCATGAGAAATCGGTGGCACGGACCCTGGGCGACTCGATCGACAGGGTGCATGAGTTGCCGTGGGCGGGTCGCCAACGGATCGATTTCACCGGTCTCGAAGTCGCGATCGGACTGATGCTGTTTGCGACTGTCTGGCTGAGCGTGCTCGCCTTCACCAGCCTGTCGCCGCCCGTCGACAACATCGAGCAATTGACCTGGGTGCGATCGCTGGAATGGGGCTACTACAAGCATCCGCCCCTCCCGACCTGGCTGATCTGGTTGCCCGTGAAGCTGTTCGGCCTGTCAGCCTGGACCAGTTATGGCATGGGCGCCGTGATGACGCTGGGTGCGTTGGCGATCATGTGGCGACTGCTCGTGACGCTGCGCGGCCCGGGCTATGCCGGCCTCGCGCTGCTGGCCGCGTTGTGCATCACCTACTACAACGGCAGGCTCAATTACTACAACCACAACATCGTTCTGATGTTGATCGCCACGGCGAGCGCAGCGCTGTGCTGGCAGGCATTTGCCACCCGGCACCTGCGCTGGTGGATCGCGCTGGGTGTCGCGATCGGGCTGGGTTTGCTGTCCAAGTACCAGATCGCCGTGACGGTGGCGTCGGTGCTGGCGTTCGCCCTCCATCAGCGCGCGTGGCGCGACCCGGCACATCGCGTCGGATTGCTGTGCGCCACCCTGGTGGCCCTGCTGATGTTCGCGCCGCACATCGACTGGCTGCGTGGACACGACTTCGGGCCCATCGAGTATGCAGAGGACACGTCGATCGGGGTCGGCCTGGGCGCATGGGCGCGGTTCAAGAATTCCTTGGGCTGGTTGGTCGATCAGCTGCTCAACCGGGGGCTGCCGGCATTCGCGCTGCTGGCCGTCGCGGCCTGGCAGTGGCGCGCACTGAATCGCACGACGCCCGCGGAACCCGTGGATCAGGCCGCGCCGCATTGCGACCCCGCGAAAGCCCTGATCTACGCCTGGGGCCTGTTGCCGCTGTGTTTCATGACATTGGTCGGCGTTGCCACGGGCGCCGAATTGCCTGCGCACTGGGGAACGCCCTTTTTGCTGTTCGTGGTGCCGGCCGCGATGGAACTGGCACCGCCCCGATTTTGGGATCGCGCTGACCTCGCGAAAATCCTGTGCGCGTTCCTGGTCATCCAGGCCGTGGTGATGGCACGGGACTACCTCACGTCGCCGCATGGGATTGCCGTACTGGCCAACAACCATTGGCGCAACTTCAGTTCGCAGGAGTTTGAGCAGCGCATCGCCGATGCGGCCCGCGACCAACTGCGAGGCCCGGTCCGCATCGTGATCGGCGAGAAGCAAATGGCCGAGACCTTGGCGCTGCAGTTGCCTGAACGACCCCTGGTCCTGATCGACGGCCGCTTTGACATCAGCCCCTGGCTTGCGCGCGATGCGGTGGAGCGCTGCGGCGCGGTGGAACTGGGCCCCACGGCGACGCTGCAGGGCGGGACTGCCGTGGGCCCCCTGCTCCCGGCCACGTCGTGGCGAGTCCTGATGCCTCGACAGGGTGCGGCGCCCTGCGCGCTTTGAGTTTGCCCATCGACCCATCGAAAGACGGGTTACCGTGAAAGCAGTCTGGTGGAGGTTTCCATGAATCACCTGCGAGCTCCAAATGTTGTCGCTGGGGACTGGCCTGCTTGCGACGCGCCTGCGTCCGCCCCGGTGAGCACATCCCCGTCTGCGCGCCATCAGATGGCTTGCGACCTTGAGCGGCACTGGCTGCCCACCGTGTCCTGCGTCATTCCGTGCCGCAACGAAGCGCAGAACCTGGACCAGCTTCTACCGCTGCTCAGCGTCGCGCTGACCAACTGCAGCCCTGCCTGGGAGGTCATCGTGGTCGACGACGGCAGCACCGATGCGACGCCGTCGACCTTGTCGAAATGGGCCCGGATTCCGGGATTTCGGGTGATTCAGCTGTCGCGCAACTTCGGCAAGGAAGCCGCATTGACCGCCGGCCTGCAGGCCAGCGCGGGTGACGTCGTCGTGATGATGGATGCGGACCTGCAGCACCCGCCGGACCTGATTCCCGCCTTCATTCGGCGCTGGCAGGAAGGCCACGACGTTGTCTATGCGAGCAGGATGAGCCGAGGCGACGAAAGCTGGTTCAAGCGGCACGGTGCGCGTTGGTTCTATGCCCTGATCAATGCCAACGGCCGTTTTGAAGTGCCCGCGGATGCCGGAGACTTCCGGCTGATGGATCGACAGGTCGTTGATGCGCTGTTGTCGTTGCCCGAGCGCAACCGTTTCATGAAAGGGCTCTACGCGTGGGTCGGGTTCAGCAGCGTGGGTGTTCCGTACGTGCCCGACGCGCGCGCTCATGGCCTCAGTCACTTCAATCCCCTGCGCCTGATCGGCCTGTCGCTCGACGGGTTGACCGCCTTCACCACCTGGCCCTTGCGGGTGGTCAGCGCTGTCGGGTTTGCGCTGGCGCTGCTGTCGTTCATCTACGGGGGCTATCTGACGGCGAGCTATCTGCTTTACGGACACGGGGTCAGCGGCTGGACCACGATTGTCGTGGGCATGATGCTTTTCTCCGGCATCCAGCTGCTGTCACTCGGCGTGGTCGGTGAGTACATCGCCCGCATCTTTGCTGAAGTCAAGGGCCGTCCCTTGTTCGTGATCAAGCGCGACATCGGGCGGGGCCTGAACACTCCCGGCGGTGTGATGGTCACCGGTGAGTGACGGGGTCCTACCGGCCGCCAGGCCTGAGCGTCTGCACCGGGCTGCGCCACCTTCACCACCTGCGGCACGACGGGTCTGCGTCTGCGTTGATGACTACGGCCTGCATTCAGGCATCGACGGCGCGGCGCTGCGTCTGGCGGATATGCATCGCGTTCACGCGATCAGTTGCCTGGTGGGCGGGAAATCCTGGGGTGTGTCGAGCCGATCGCTGCGCCGATTCAATCCGGGCGGCATCGACATCGGCCTGCATCTGGACTTCACTGAAGCCCCCCTGTTCCGTGCCTCACGCCGTTCGCTGTCTGAAATGATCGTCGCCAGTCATCTGTGGCTGCTGAACCGCCGCCTCATTCGGGCTGAAATTCGGGCGCAACTCGACGCCTTCGAGCAGGCCCTCGGCCACGGCCCGGCGTTCCTCGATGGCCACCAGCACGTCCATCAGTTGCCGATGGTGCGCAGTGAACTGTTGGCAGAGTTGCAAACCCGCAGGGGCGACGCGCCACCCTGGATCAGGTCGACCCGCGCACCGCGCGCCAAGCGCTCCGCTTCCACGACATCTCCCGAGCGTTTCAAGCCGTGGGTAATCGAGGGGCTGGGCGCCCGTGGCCTGGCAGCGGCCGCAAGCTCGCTGGGTTACCCACAGAACCAGCACCTGCTGGGGGTGTACGGCTTCCAGGGTGGCCGCAGCCGCTATCGCGAGCTGCTGGCGGGCTGGCTCCTCAGCGCATCCGATGGCGACTTGCTGATGTGCCACCCCAGCCTGTCCACCCGCGACGCTGATCCCCTGATCGATGCGCGTCAGGCCGAATTCGACGTCCTCTCCAGTGCCGGGTTCAACGCCAATCTGAGCGCGGCCCAGGTGCAGCTCGGACCGATGAGCCAGATGCTGGCGCCGCGCAGCTGACCGCCCGTCAGGTCGGCGCATCCGGCGCGACTTAGCGTGTCTGTTCGTCGCATCGATAACGAGACACCGTCGCTACGATGTCGCATGCTCGACTTGGCGCGCGATGCCGCCATGCTGCTTCCGAGGACAGCCTATGCCCACCTGGCTCGAAAAACTGGACCAGCGCCTTCCGTTTCGGTACTCGGTGTGGTTCCTCTGCGCCGTCGGGCTGGTGCTGAGCCTGTCGCTGTCGTTGATGATGAAGATGCCCAGCGGCTGGGCCTGGGTGTTGCCGCTGACCTTTGCGGCGCTGGTGCTGCTCGGTCTGCGCGATGCGTTGCAGGGCACTCACTCGGTGCTGCGCAACTACCCGGTCATCGGACACATGCGCTACCTGTTCGAATTCATCCGGCCCGAGATCCGCCAGTACTTCATCGAGGGCGACAACGAGGCGGCGCCTTTCTCGCGTCAGCAGCGCTCGCTGGTCTACCAGCGGGCCAAGGGCGAATCCGACAAGCGGCCGTTCGGCACCCAGCGTGATGTCGGCGCACAAGGCTACGAGTGGATCAACCACTCGATGCAGCCGACCTACCTGCCGACGCACGATTTCCGCATCGTCATCGGTGCCGGCCACAACGACCCGGCCCATCCGCCCACCGACCGCGGCACGCCTTGCACCCAGCCCTACAGCGGCAGTGTGTTCAACATCTCGGCGATGAGTTTCGGCGCGCTGTCGGCGAACGCGATCCTGGCGCTGAACGCGGGTGCGAAGCGCGGTGGTTTTGCCCACGACACCGGCGAGGGCTCGATCAGCCGCCACCACCGTGGCCCCGATCCTGAGGGCGGTGGCGACCTGATCTGGGAGATCGGCTCCGGCTACTTCGGCTGCCGCCACCCTGATGGCAGCTTCAACGTCGATCTGTTCACCGCCAACGCCCGGCTGGCGCAGGTCAAGATGATCGAGATCAAGCTGAGCCAAGGCGCGAAGCCCGGCCATGGCGGCGTGCTGCCGGGGCCGAAGGTGACGCCCGAGATCGCCGAGGCACGCGGTGTGCCGCCGTGGGTCGATTGCGTCAGCCCGGCCAGCCACAGCGCGTTCTCGACACCCATCGAGATGATGCAATTCATCGACCGGTTACGGGCGCTGTCGGGCGGCAAGCCGGTCGGCTTCAAGCTGTGCATCGGCCACCCCTGGGAGTGGTTCGCGATCGCCAAGGCGATGCTCGCCACAGGCATCACGCCGGACTTCATCGTCGTCGACGGCGGCGAGGGCGGCACCGGTGCGGCACCGCTCGAATTCACCGACCACGTCGGCGCGCCGCTGCAGGAAGGCCTGCTGCTGGTGCACAACACGCTGGTCGGCCTGAACCTGCGGCACCGGGTCAAGATCGGCTGCGCCGGCAAGGTCGTCACCGCCTTCGACATCGCCCGCACCATGGCACTCGGTGCCGATTGGTGCAACTCGGCGCGCGGGTTCATGTTTGCGCTCGGCTGCATCCAGTCACAGTCCTGCCACACCGGGGCCTGTCCCACGGGGATCAGCACGCAGGATGCGCACCGGCAGCAGGCACTGGTCGTGCTGACCAAGGCGGACCGCGTCTACAACTTCCATCAGAGCACGCTGAAGGCACTGAAGGAGTTGGTGCAGGCGGCCGGGCTCGATCACCCCGGTGCGATCACGGCCGCGCACATCGTTCGCCGCACTAACGACCACGAGGTCAAGCTGCTGAGCAACCTGCTGCCGTTCATGCAACCGGGCTCGCTGCTCGCCGGCAACCTGTCGCACAGTGTGTACCGGCTGTACTGGCCGATGGCACAGGCGGAAAGCTTCGCGGTCGCGATGTGAGCGGAGGGGGGCTGGCGCCGATGTCGCGCCAGCGGATCAGACCGGCGGCGGTTGGCTGTCGATGAAGCTCTGACGGGCGTTCAGTTTTTCGGACAGTCGCACCAGATTCGGGTGCGTGTTGCGCCAATCGATCCGCGGGAAGCGATAGTCCAGGTACGACAGCGCGCAGCCGACGGCGATGTCGGCCAGCGTCAGGTGGTTGCCGTTGCAGCACCACGGTTTGTCGGCCAGGCCCTTGCTCATCGCGGCCAATGAGGTGTGCACCTTGCCGAACTGCCGTTCCACCCAGGCGTTGCTGCGTTCGCTGTCGCTGCGGCCCGACCAAGTCAGCTCCAGCCGTGCAGCAATTCCCGCATCGAGCACGCCGTCGGCCAGGGCCTCCCAGGTGCGCACTTCCGCGCGCTCGCGGCCGCGCTCCGGGATCAGGCGACCGACCGGCGACAAGGTGTCGACGTACTCGACGATGACCCGCGAATCGAACACGGCTTCGCCGCCTTCCATCACCAGACAGGGCACCTTGCCGAGCGGATTCGAGGCCAGGATGGTGTCACGCGCCCAGACGTCTTCCAGTTCGAACTGGTAGTCGAGCTTCTTTTCGGCCAGCACGATGCGCACCTTGCGCACATAAGGGCTGGTCAGCGAGCCGATGAGTTTCATGTCGGGGCGCGGCGACGGAGTCGCCGCTGTGGGAGTGGGTCGGTGTAACGCAATGCAAATCCATTCTAACGAGGCAACTTTGCGGCGCGAATCCCGCGGGCACGACGGCGGCCAGTGACCACGCAGCGCGGCGTCGTTTCAGCGCGACAGCGTCCAGTCGACGCTGACAGGGCGTCCTGACAGATCGAGTTGCGACACCGCGGGCGCGCTGCCTGCGACCCGTTTGCCGCGACGCAGCACCAGCAGCCGGTTCGCCCGCAGCCGCACCGCCTCTACCACCGAGCGCGCCTGCAGCAGCACCAGGTTGGCATCGCCGCCGACCTCCAGGCGGTGCCCCTCGATGCCCAACACCTGCGCCCCGTTGACGGTGACCGCATCAAAGCAGGCCGCGGTCTGCGCCGGCGAGGTCATCTGCGCCACATGCAGGCCCATCTGCGCGACTTCGAGCATGTCGGCCGAGCCGAGCGGGTACCACGGGTCCATCACGCAGTCGTGGCCGAAGGCGACGTTCAGACCGGCGGCCATCAGCTCGGGAACGCGGGTCATGCCGCGGCGCTTCGGGTAGCTGTCGTGGCGGCCTTGCAGCGTGATGTTGATCAACGGGTTGGCGACCACATGCACCTGCGCCTCGGCCATCAGCGGGATCAACTTCGAGACGTAGTAGTTGTCCATCGAATGCATCGAGGTCAGGTGCGAGCCGGTGACCCGCCCGTGCAGGCCGAGCCGCTGCGTATGGAACGCCAGCGTCTCGATGTGGCGCGACATCGGGTCGTCGCTTTCATCGCAGTGCATGTCCACCCGCAATCCGCGCTCGGCGGCCAGCTCGCACAGGATGCGGATGCTCTCGGCGCCGTCGGCCATCGTCCGTTCGAAATGCGGGATGCCGCCGACCACATCGACACCCTTGTCGAGCGCGCGCTTCAGGTTGGCCAGCCCATGCGGCGAACGCAGCAGCCCGTCCTGCGGGAACGCGACCAGTTGCAGATCGAGGTAAGGCGCCACCTGCTGCTTCACCTGCAGCAGTGCCTCGACCGCCAGCAGCCGGTCGTCGCAGACATCGACATGTGTTCGGATCGCGAGCAGCCCCTTGGCCACCGCCCAGTCGCAGTACTGCAGCGCTCGCTCGACCAGCGCGTCCTGCGTCAGATGCGGCTTCAGCTCGCCCCACAAGGCGATGCCTTCGAGCAGCGTGCCGCTGGCGTTGACCCGCGGCAGGCCGTAGCTCAGCGTCGAGTCCATGTGGAAATGCGCATCGACGAACGACGGGGCCAGCAGCTGGCCGCCCGCATCCACCTCCGGCGTGCCCTCGGGGGCTGCGAGGCTGTGCCCGATCGCCTCAATGCGGCCGTCCTGCACCAGCACATCGATGCCGCTGTGGCCATCAGGCAGCGTGGCGTTTCGGATCAGCACGCTACTTCGTCCCGAACAGGCGGTCGCCGGCGTCGCCCAGCCCCGGCAGGATGTAGCCGTGGTCGTTCAGCTGGCGGTCGATCGCAGCGGTGTAGATCGGCACGTCGGGGTGCGCCGCCTGCAGCGTCTTCAATCCCTCCGGCGCGGCCAGCAGGCAGACGAAGCGGATCGAGCGCGGCTTCGTCTCCTTCAGCCGGTCGACCGCCGCCACCGCGGAATTGCCGGTGGCCAGCATCGGGTCGAGCACGATCGCATCGCGCTCGTGCATGTCCGACGGCATCTTGAAGTAGTACTCGACCGCGACCAGCGTCTTCGGGTCGCGGTACAGGCCGACATGGCCGATGCGTGCGCCCGGCACCACCGTCAGCATGCCGTCGAGGAAGCCGCCTCCGGCGCGCATTATGCTGACGAACACCGTCTTCTTGCCGTCGATCACCGGTGACTTCATCGCTTCCAGCGGGGTCTCGATGTCGATCAGTTGCGTTGGCATGTCGCGCGTGACCTCGTAGGCCATCAGCATGCTGATCTCGCCCATCAGGCGTCGGAAGCTGTTGGTGCTGCAGTCCTTCTGCCGCATCAGCGTCAGCTTGTGCTGCACCAGCGGGTGGGTGACGTGGTGGATGGGTGCGGTCATGGCGGTCTCTCACGCAAGGTGTGGGATGGAGTTCAAGCGCTTGCACAAGCAACATGCGTACTCCAGTCTGCCGCAAGTGGCGGGCCTGCACGGCGGCATCTTGATTGCAGGGCCACTTCAGATCCGTGATTCACTGCCGAAAACACGAATAGCGACGGACCGGAGGTCGCCCCCCGCCTCTTCCGGTCTCTTCCATGGACATATCGCTGATCGCCGCCCGCTACGACCCCTGGGTCGTGAGTCTGTCCTATCTGATCGCCACTTTCGCATCGTACGTTGCGCTCGATCTGGCCGAGCGGGTGCGTACACCCGATGGCCTGATGGCGCTCACCTGGTGGGTCGGTGGATCGCTGGCCATGGGCACCGGCATCTGGTCGATGCATTTCGTCGGCATGCTGGCGGTCACCCTGCCGATCGAGGTCGGCATATGCCTATGCCGTCACAGCGATGTCCTGGGTTACCGCGGTGCTGGCTTCAGGTGTGGCCCTATACATCGCCAGCCGTGAGCGCCTGAGCAGTCTGACGCTGGTGGTGGGTGCCCTCTCCATGGGGCTGGGCGTCTGCGCCATGCATTACATCGGCATGGCGGCGCTGGAGATGTCGCCGACCATCCGGTGGAACCCCTGGCTGATCGCCACCTCGGCCGCCGTTGCGATCGTCGCGTCGGCGGCGGCCCTGATGATTTTTGCGTGGCTGCGCCGTGCCGCCGGGAACGTGGGCTGGCGGGTCCGGACTGCCGCCGCGCTCGTCATGGGCGCCGCAGTCTGCGGGATGCATTACACCGGCATGGCCGCGGCGACCTTCCCTGCGGGGTCCGTCTGCCTGAGTCTCGACCAACTGCGCGGCGACCGCCTCGGCCTGCTGGTGTCGGTGGCCGCCATTGCGCTGTTGGCGTTCACGCTGTTCACCTCGGCGATCGATGCCCGCCTGCAGAAGAAGGCGGTGCGGCTGGCCACCTCGTTGCATACGGCCAACGCCGAGCTGCAACAGCTGGTCTTCCTCGACGCGCTGACGGGGTTGCCCAACCGACTGCTGTTCAATGATCGAATCGCTTCCGCGGTCGAGCGTTGCGCACGCGACGGCTCGTGCCTCGCGGTGTCGTTCGTCGACCTCGATGGATTCAAGCTGGTCAACGATTCCTTCGGGCACGACTTCGGCGATCGGGTGCTGCGCGAGATGGCGCGGCGGCTGGCGGGCCAGGCGCGCGCCACCGATACCGTGGCTCGCGTGGGCGGTGACGAGTTCGTCATGCTCTTCGAGGGCCGTCCAGACATGACCGCCCTAGGAGTCTGGGCGGCAGGAATATTCCAAAATGATGGCTTGATTTCCGAGCTTCCAGAATCGCGCAGGAGCGATTTTCTCGAGCGTGCCAAGG
>JAYVEB010000024.1:0-44485 GCA_043749095.1 Burkholderiales bacterium
CCTTCGCTCCATCCTTGAGCGACTGGCACGAGCTGCCTGTCAGGCAACGCCAAGTCCGCTTCACGCACTTCGCGCGGCTGAGCTTCCTTGCTGATCAGGCACCGGTATGTCGTCGTGCAGTGTCTGCGCTTGCGTCCCGTACCCAGCTGGCAAGCAGCAGGACAGATCTCGAAAGGTCACTTTCGGCCGAATCGGCCGCAACCCCGCAACCCCGCAACCCCGCAACCCCGCAACCCCGCAACCCCGCGCCCATGCTGGTGCCTGAGACGTCGACGGTAAAAATCTGCCAGGCACGCGCGACCACCATGCGAGTCAATCGCTTGGAAGGCTCGTTGATGATCGAGTGGGAGTGAGTATTTCAATCTGGGTCGGGCGCAACACCGCAGGCCGCTATGGATCGCTGTCGATCGGTCTGCACTGGGTGATGTTGCTGCTGCTGGCCGTGGGGTACGCCTGCATCGAGTTGCGCGGCAATGTTCCGCAAGGCAGCACCATCCGCGCGGGCTTGAAGGCCTGGCACTTCATGCGGGGACTGTCGGTCCTCGTGCTGGTGTCGGTCCGGGTGGCGGTGCGTTGCATCGGCACGTTACCGGTCATCGAGCCAGTGTTGCCGAAGTGGCAGAACGTGGTCGCCAAGCTGATGCGCCTCGCGCTGTACGGCTTGATGATCGGCATGCCGATCCTTGGGGTGGTTCATCCTCAGCGCGGACGGCAACCCGGTCCCGTTCTTCGGTTTGCAATTGCCGCCGCTCGTGGGCGCAAGCGAGGACATCGCCGAGTGCGCCGAGGAGATCCACGAGACCGGCGGCACAGTCGGCTGTGTCCTGGTTGCTCTGCATGCAGCGGCGGCCCTAGCGGCCCCGATCGTCGCCCCGGTTGCGATCCGGTGCCTGCCCCAGTCCGCGATTTGGCTCCTGTCTGGGGCGCTCTTCTGTGCGGGCCGGTTCCTTGGCGCGTGCTTCCGGCGCTTGCTGCTCGTGCGGTGCCAGTCCTTGCGGCGGCCGTGAACGCTGATCGCCAACGGCAGGGGCTCTTTGCTGAGCAGGCTGTTCGGGAGCAACCTGGCGCGGCATCGGACGTTCGACGCTCTTGTCTGGTCTGGATGGCGCCGCGGGGGGGGCGCTGTGTTTTGCAGCGGGCGGTGGGCTGACCGGCGGGTTGGTGCGCTGCGACGGCTGCGGCTGGTGACTCCTGTCCTGCGATGCGTCGTTCACCGGTTTCGTGCGGACAGGCGTCTGTGGTCCTGGCGGCTGTTGCGCTTCCTGGCGCTGGCGGACTTCGGGGACACGTGGCTGGTAGCGGTAGTTCTGCTTGCGCAGCGACTGCTGCTCGACTTGTCGGGGATACCGATCTCCGCCGTACTGACGCTGGTAGACAGGCAGTGGCGCAGGTGCAGGCGCGGCGCGGTGGTTCCAGTGGTCCCATCCACTTCTGCGCTGCTCCCAATCACGGCCCCAGTGGTCGCCCCAGCGCGGCGGCGCCTCGCGGCGCCACTCGAGGAAATAGGCGGGTGGCGCCCGGTAGTAGCGCACCGGGATGCGCAGCACGAACAACGGCACCGCCTCCGAGCCGACCAGACCCCACGGCCCGTTGTACCAGTCACTCGCATACCAGTTGTCGTCCTGATACACCCAGTACATGCCGTCGTAGAAGAAGAAATTCGAATCGACCTGAGGCGCGTAATAGACCGGATAGCCCGGCACCCTCACCAGATCCGGGTACTGCGTCACGTTGATCCCGATGCTCACGCTGATTTGCGCGATGGCCGACGTCACCGTGCCGCACAACAGCAAGATGCCGATGAAGAGGTAGCGGATGTCCGATTCTCCGTTCAGGTCCACGAGTCAACCGCCGTGCGGTCGATCCGACGGGTCGTGAGGAGACCCCGCCGGATGAAGCAGTGTGGGAGTCGTGACGCCACACAGCCACCAGACAGCAACGTCCTGCGGCGTAGTGGGTGTCCTACGGCACCGAGCGCTTGGCGACTTTTGGTTACAAAGTCGCGCGAACCCCAATGAAAATGTGAAAGTTGCACATTTAGGATGGCGGTGTGCGTCCACTGGTTCCCCTGGCCGATCCGGCCTCTCCAGACATCTCTGCCTCGGCCGAGTCGGCGGCGCTCGCTCAGGCCATCGGGCGCTTGGTCCTGCCGCTGGCACGTCTGGCGGTGGTCAAGGGGCTGCCTTTCGCGGCGGTCGAGGCCCAACTGAAGCAGGCCTTCGTCCAAGCGGCCCGGGATGCACATCCGCAACTGTCCCCCCACCGTGTGGTCAGCCGCATCGCGACCGCGACTGGCCTGAGCCGGCGCGAGGTCACGCGGCTGACCCAAGTACGCTCGCCGTTGCTGCAGCGCCGCCCGGTGGCTGCCGAACTTTTCGCGCGCTGGGCGAACGACCCGCCCTACAAGGACCGTCGCGGCCGTCTTCGCGTGCTGCCGCGGCAGGGCGAGGTGCTGAGCTTCGAATCGCTGGCCCAGTCGGTGACGCGCGACGTCCATCCACGCAGCCTGCTCGACGAATTGCTGCGCCTCGGGCTGGCTGTCCACGACGCCGGACGTGACACCGTGGCACTGGTGCGAGATGCCTTCGTGCCACGCGGTGACGCCGAGCGGATGCTGGGCTTCCTCGGCGACAACGTCGGGGACCACCTGGGTGCCGCCGTCGCCAACGTGCTGAGCGACGGCCGCGCGCACTTCGAGCAAGCGGTCTTCGCGGACGAACTTTCCGAGGAATCGATAGACCACATCCGTGGCTTGGTCAGCGCGCAGTGGCGGGAGGCGACCGCGGCTCTGGTGCCTGCGATCGAGGCGCTGATCGAACAGGACCGTGCGGCCGGACGTCCGCAGGACCGCCGACTTCGCATCGGCCTGTACGCCTACACCGACCGCATGGACGGCGCAGCGCCTTCCACCCAAGGCCCCTGACACCGGCACAAGCCGACAACCCAGAAAGCTCCTGAGGAGAATCACCATGTCGAAAAACATTCATCCAACGACCTCGCATCCCGAGGACACGACACGCTCCTGGCGGGCGCCGATCGCAGGCCTGCTGGCCGCCCTCCTTGTGGCGACGCTCGTCGCCTGCGGTGGCGGCGGTGGCGGCAGCAGTGCCGGTGTGGGCACCGGCGGCACCGGCTCGTTCGCTGTGGGCACCATCAGCGGATTCGGCTCCATCATCGTCAACGGTGTGCGCTATGACGACAGCAACGCGACCGTCCTCGATGACGACGACAACAGCAGCAGTTCGAGCTCGTTGTCCATCGGTCAGGTGGTCGAATTGCGCGGCGCGGTGAACGACGACGGCCTCAAAGGCACGGCGAGCAGCATCTCTTTCTTCTCCGCGCTGAAGGGGCCGGTCACCAACGTCAACCCAGGCGCTGGCACCGTGACGGTCTTCGGTCAGGTGGTGAACGTGACAGCGACCACGCTGTTCGCGGGCGTCGCCAATCTCAACGGCATCGCCGTTGGCAGTGTTATTGAGGTCTATGGCTTGCCGGATGCCACGGGTGCGATCACAGCCACTCGCATCGAGTACGAAGCTGCTTCGGTCGCTGCCTTCAGTGGCGACTTCCGCATTCGTGGCACCGTCTCCGGTCTGGTCGCTACGTCGCCTGGCCAGCAATTCACGGTGGGCACGGTCACGGTTCAGACCGACAGCACCACCGCGGTGATCGGCACGGTCGCCAATGGGGTGTCCGTCAAGGTGCGGTTGGACAAGACTGCGATTGCCGCAAACACCTACTTGGCCAAGCGTGTCAAGGTCAAGGAACGTGCCTACGAAAATGGCGTGAACAAGGCTGAAGTCCAGGGTCTGATCAGCGAGTTCACATCGGCCACAGCACCGTTCAAGGTCAATGGCTACGCCGTCCAACTCGGCAGCTCGGTGACGTACAAGAACGGCGTCGTTGGTGATCTGGTCAACGACGCGCGCATCGAGGCCAAGGGCACCGTAACGAGCGGCGTGCTGGTGATCAGCAAGGTCGAGTTCGACAGCGAGAACAATGACGGCGGTGGCGATGGCAGCGCCGCACCGTACGAGTTCCACGGCGTCGTGGCGACGTGCAACCCGACACCGTGCGCTAGTCCGAGTGGCGAGATCGTTGTGCACGGCGCGCGCGACGTGACGGTGCAGTACAACAGCCAGACGCATATCGTTGGGCCGCTGACCGCTGCCACGCTTCTCAACGCCAAGGTTGAGGTCAAGGCTATCGCTCAGTCGGGCTCTGGTGGGACCATCCTGCTGGCCACGCGCATAAAAACCGACAGCTGATGCTGCTGAGTCACCGGCTCAGGCCGATGACACGAGCCCCAAGCGTCTGCTCCCGCAGGCCTTGGGGCTTTCTTCGCTACGACATATCCCGAGACGCACCGTTGTACTTCGCGGCGACAATTTTGGGGGCGGGTCATGCAGGGCAGTGCAGCCGCCGGGTTCCATCCGAAGTCACATCACAGGGAGAGACGGCCATGGCACAGAACAGCAATCGACAATGGATCTTGAAGAAGCGGCCGGTAGGCGACATCGCCGGCGACGATCTGGTGATGGAGACAGCGCCGATCCCGACAGCCGGCGAGGGCGAGATCGTGCTCCGCACGCACTACCTCTCGCTCGACCCGACCAACCGCATCTGGATGAGTGACATGGTCCAGTACATGCCGCCCGTGGCGTTGAACACGGCGATGCGCGGTGCGGTGATGGGCGAGGTGGTCGAAAGCCGCAGCCCGGCCTACCAGGTCGGCGATCAGGTGATGGGCCTGGCCACCTGGAGCGACTACTGCTGTGTACCGGTGGCGAACGTGCAGCCCTGCCCACAGTTTCCGGGAATTCCGGTGAAGGAAGTGTTTGGTATCTACACCATCGTCGGGCCGACTGCGTACTTCGGAGTGGTCGACATCGGCCAGCCGAAAGTCGGCGAGACCCTAGTTGTTTCTGGCGCAGCGGGTGCCGTCGGTACCCTGGTCGGGCAGATCGCGAAGAGCATGGGCTGCCGGGTGGTCGGCATCGCTGGCGGCCAGGACAAGTGCAAGATGATCGTCGACGAGTTGAGCTTCGACGCGGCCATCGACTACAAGGCGCAAGACGTCGATGCCCAGCTGCGCACGCTTTGCCCCGGTGGCGTCGACATTTATTTCGACAATGTCGGCGGCGACATCCTCGACGCGGTGCTCGGGCAGATGAACCTGTACGGCCGGGTGATTGTTTGCGGCTTGATCTCCGGCTACAACGCTGACGGCCGTGTGCCGGGCCCGAAGAACTACGGCAATATCCTGATGCAGCGCTTGAAGGTTCAGGGCTTCATCGTGCTGGACTACATCCCGCGTTTTGCCGAGGCCTACCGAGCGTTGACCCAGTTGCACGGGCAGGGAAAATTGAAGTGGAACATTCACCAGGTCGATGGCCTGGAGAACGCGGTCAAGGCCGTGCGCATGCTCTACACCGGTGGCAACAACGGCAAGCTGATGGTCAAGGTCGCGTGAACCCCGCAAGCCTGGATCACACACAGCGGTCACCCCAGCCTCGGCGTGTCTTCGTGCTCGGAGGCACCGGCACCATCGGCCGTGCTACGGTGCGCGCCCTGGTACAGCGCGGGCACGAGGTGGTGTGTTTCGTCCGCCCGCGTGCCGGTATCGGCGGCGCGCTGGCAGCGGACGACAGCGTGCGTTTGCTGGCCGGCGCGTCGGTGCGGTTCGGCGATGCCAGCGATCCGGTATCGCTGGCACGAGACGGGTTTCGGGGCGAGCACTTCGATGCGCTCGTGTCCTGCCTCGCCTCACGCACCGGTGCGCCCAGGGATGCGTGGGCCATCGATCACCAGGCGCATCTGCATGCACTCGCCGCGGCACAGCACGCCGGCGTCACGCAGGTCGTGCTGCTGTCGGCGATCTGCGTGCAAAAGCCGCTGCTCGCCTTCCAGCACGCCAAGCTGGCGTTCGAGGACGTGCTGATCGAGTCGGGCTTGAATTACTCGATCGTGCGGCCCACCGCTTTCTTCAAGTCGCTGTCGGGGCAGGTCGATCGGGTCAGGAAGGGCAAGCCCTTCCTGGTGTTCGGTGATGGCACGTTGACGGCCTGCAAGCCGATCAGCGACGACGATCTGGGCGCCTACCTGGCCGCTTGCCTGGACGACGCCAGCTGCCACCACCGCGTGCTGCCGATCGCCGGGCCGGGCGAGGCGATCACACCACGTCAGCAAGGCGAGCACCTGTTCGCGCTGCTCGGGCAGCCGCCGCGTTTCAAGCACGTACCGGTCGCATTGCTCGACGTCATCATCGGTGTGCTCGCCACATTGGGTCGCGCGGTGCCTGCGCTTGCGGCCAAGGCCGAGCTGGCGCGCATCGGGCGTTACTACGCCACCGAATCGATGCTGGTGCTCGATCCGGTCACGGGTCGCTACGACGCCGCGGCCACGCCATCGACCGGCAGCGACACGCTGTTTGATCACTACGCACGCCTTGTTCGAGGCGAGGTCACCTCAGAGCGCGGCGACCACGCCGTGTTCTGAGCCAGCAAGCACCCGAGCGCCTCGGCAGCGCCGTCCTACATCGTGGGCGGTGATGCGAAGCGGAAGCCGCCGTGGCCGTCTGCCTTGACGGCATACATCGCGTGGTCGGCGGTGGCCAGCAGCTCGCTGACGCTTTGCCCGTCCTGTGGGTAGCGGCTGATGCCGATGCTCACGCCGACCTTCATCTCGACGCCGAAGACATCGATCGGCATGTTGATGCCGCTGAGCATTTTTTCGGCGACGGCGATCAGTTGCGGATGGGGGGTCGGCCCATCCAGCAGCACCACGAATTCGTCGCCGCCGATGCGCGCCACCGTGTCGCCTTCGCGCATCATCGCGAGCAGCCGTTGCGCCACCGCCTTCAGGACCAGGTCACCGGTGTCGTGGCCGAAACGGTCGTTGATGTCCTTGAAATCATCGAGGTCGATGAACAGCACGCTGACCTCACCGCCATAGCGGCGCGCGTGGATCATCGCCTTTTCGAGCTGTGACACGAACAGGCGGCGATTCGGCAGGCCGGTCAGCACGTCGTGCAGGGCCATGTGTTCCAGCGCCTGCTGGTTGTTCTGCAACTGCGACAGGTTGTGGTTGATCTGCTGGTGCATCTGTTGAAGGCTGCGTGCCAGCGCGCCGATCTCGTCATTGCGCTCGACGGGCAACTCGCCCGCTGGCTGCCCGCCGGCGAAGTGCTGCGCCGCGGCGCTCATCGCGTTGATCGGCCGGGTAAAGGCCCGGGCCAGCAACGCCGCCAGCACCAGGCAGCCCAGGCACAGCCCGAGCACGATCTGCAGGATGGTCACGCCGAGTCGATGTGCCTGTGCGACCACCACGGCCAGCGGCTGCGCCAGGCCCAGCACCAACCGTTGCTCGTGCGACGGCACATCGACCGGCTGCCCGATGAAGGCGGCGACCACGGGTTCGCTGCCCAGGGCGCTGTCGCTCGCATCGAAAACAACATGGTCGCGCTGGCCCTGAACGATGTCGCGCGTCAGCGGGAACTCGTCATCGATCAGCATGCGGCGCCCCCTGTCGAAGCCGAAGGTGCGTGACGGGTCCGGGTGGATCAGGATGTCGCCATCGTCATTGGCGAGGAACAGCTTGAAGTTCGCCGGTAGGTCGGCCGCCAGCAACGCGAACATGCCGTTCAGGTCCACGTTGATCACCACCACGCCGAGCGGGGTGCCGAGCCCATCGGTGACCGGTGTGGCCAATTGCAAGGCCGGCTGATCCAACCCGGCGTAGGTGCCGCGTTCGTGATTGACCGCGATCTCCGACAGGTAGAACTCACCCGCATGCAGCTGCAGGGTTTCGGCGACGTAAGGGTAGTGACCCTTCTCCTGCAGATCGTCATCCAGTACCTCGACCGGGACATCACCCTGACGGTCGACACGCACCCGCTCCAGGCCGTGTTCGCTGGCTGAAATGAGGCGAATCTGAAAGTACGACGGGTTGGCTGCCATCATCCGTTCGAACAGCGTGGCGAGCTGCCTGGCCTGCGCGGCATCGGGGTGCTGCAGCATCGCGACAGCGCTGGGCAGACGGGCCAGCACCTCGAGGTTGCGGGTGATTTCCTGCCGCGACAGCGTGATGCGCCGCGCCAGCACCTGGGTCGATGTCAGCAGCCGTTCCTGTGCCGACTCGACCAGCAGCTGACGGCTCGTCTGGTACGCATACAGGCCGGTCAGGCCGGACGCAAGCACACCGACAGCGGCCAGCAGCAGGGCGAGCTTGCGGGCAATGCCCAGTTTCACGATGCCAGGACCTTGCTGGCGCGATCGCCTGACACGATGCGGCTCCACAGTCGATTGCGGTGTTCCTCGCTCTCAACGGGCTGCACCCAGCGCAGCATGTTGTCGTCCATGTCGCTGGGTTCGGTCGAGGTGGTGTTGCTCAGACCCTGCCGGTCTGCCAACACCTGGCCGGGCTCGTTTTCCAGCAGGTCATTGATCCAGGCGGTGGCAAGCCCCGGATTGCGCGCCCTGCGGGTGATGACCCAGCAGTCGAGCCAGGCGAGCGCACCTTCCTTGGGCATGGCATAGCCGACATCCAACCCGCCCGCCTTGCACAGTTGCAGCTGCTGTTTGCCGAAATTGGCGAACATCAGCGCCGCCTGCCGGCGCTTGAACAAGGCCACCGATTCGTCGGGGCGCGTGTAGAAACCACTTACGTTCCTGCGCAGTGCGATCAGTCGGTCAACCGCGCGGGGCCAGTCCCGGTCGTCGAGCCTGAACGGCGATTGCAGCCCGAGTGAAATGGCGGCCAGAGAGAAGTTGTGGGTGCCGCCGTTGTAGGCGATCACCTTGCCGCGATAGCGCTCGTCCCACAACGCGGCAATCGAGTTGGGCGGACTGGACACCTGCCGACGATCGTAGATCAGGCCCATTTCGGAGTAGGTGTACGGAATGGCGTAGACCACGCCATCGTGGACGATGCCCGGAATCGATGCGAGATCGCGAAAGCGCGGTCGCTGCGGGCCAGGTTCGGCAATGCGCTGGTCGCGATGCCGACCACCAGGCCCTTGCGGATGTAGCGCTGCAATTCGGCCGTGTTGACCGCGAAGACATCGAAGTCCTGTGCGCCGTTCGCGATGATCTTGTTTCAGAGATCCAGGTCGGAATCGATGATCGTGACCTCGACCTTGCCTCCGTGGCGCCGCTCGAACGTTCGCACGATGTCGGGATCGGCGTAGCCAGGCCAAGCCGGCACGCGCAAGGTGTCACCGGCCGCGCGGGCCCACCCCGATGTGGTCGCCGCCAGAGCGCCACAGAACTGTCGTCGGTTGAGATGCAGGGGGATCATGCGGAGGTCACTGTAAGGGGTAGCGGCGGCGCGGCGTGTGGTGAGCAACACCGGCCCTGTGGACCGCCCCGTCTCGCCTACAGGTTATCGGCCGCTCAGGCGCATTCTTGCGTTCAAGTGGCCTCAGACCAAAGGCTGCAGCCGCGCGAGATCGGGCGTCTCGCGCGGCTGCAGCTGGACCCGCGGTGAATCAGTACGACATCGCGAGGCTGTAGGCGCCGGCGTTGCCGGTGCTGCGCAGCACGCGCACCACCAGCGTGGCGGCGGTCGTCCCGCTGTTGGTCAACGCCACCTTCTGCTGGCGTCCGTTGGAACCGGGCACCATCAGCAATTGCTGTCCATTGCTTAGGTAGATGCCGAGGCCGAAACCAGAGGCGGATCCGGCGGTCAGCGTGACGGTCACCGTTTTGCCGCCTGCCACCGCGAACTGGTAGTAGTCGGTGTCGGTGGTGCTGCTGAGGGAACCGGAAACGACGCTCGGCAGTGCGCTGATCTTCTGTGCTGCAGCCAGCGTGTTGTTCGGTTCGGCTTCGTCCACCTGCGTCACGCTGGGTGCCGGGGCGGGCGTGGGAGCAGGTGTTGGCGCGGGCGCTGGTGGCGCTGGTGGCGTGGGTGTTGTGGTGCCCTTCGCGGCAAGGGCCGCGATCACCGCGGCATTGGCGTTCACGATGCCCGCGCCGCAACCAGAGCATGGCGCCGGGAAGGCCCGTGCCGTGGACTTCAGCAGCGATGCGATCTGGTCTGGCGTCAGCGTCGGGTTGACCGACAGCATCAGCGCTGCGACGCCGCTGACCACCGGCGTGGCCATCGAGGTGCCCATGTACGACGCGTAGCTGTCAGCGCCCGGCGTGGTCGTCCCGGCGTTGAGCGTGGACACCAGGCCCGCGCCGGAGTCGCCACCAGGCGCCGCCACGGTGACGTTGGTGCCGAAGTTCGAGTAGGACGCTTTGCTACCGGCCTTGCTGGTTGCGGCCACCGCGATGACGCCGCTGCAGTTGGCCGGCGAGCTGCTGGACGCGTTGGTGTTCGAGTTGCCCGCTGCGACGATGACCGACGCGCCTTTGGCCCGTGCCGCGTTGACAGCGTTCTGCGAGGTGATGTCGCAGGCGCCGCTGCCACCCAGCGACAGGTTGATGACCTTCGCTGGATTCGTGTTTTGCGGCAGGCCATTGACCGTGCCGCCCGCAGCCCAGACGATCGCATCGGCGATGTCCGAGGTGTAGCCGCCGCAGCGACCGAGCGCACGCAGCGGCAGGACGCGCGCCCCGAAGGCCACGCCCGTCACGCCAATGCCGTTGCCGCCTGCCGCTGCGGCCAGACCGGAGACGTGCGTGCCGTGCCATGAGCTGTTCCTGGCCGGGCTGCCGGTGCCGCAAGCGCCCGCCGGGGCCCAGTCACCTGGGTCGGAGGCATCGGCATCGCGGCCATTGCCGTCGACAGCGATCGCTGGATTGGTGATGAAGTCGTAGCCCGGCAGCAGGTTGGCGACCAGGTCGGCATGCGGGCGCACGCCGGTGTCGATGACGGCGATGACGACACCGTTGCCAGTGGCCTGGTTCCAGGCGTCCGGTGCAGCGATGCCCCCGGTCGCATCGGACAGCGCCCATTGCTGCGGATAAAGCGCATCGTTGGGCAGGTACATCGGCTGCAGGATGCGGTCGGGCTCGACGTATTCGATGCTCGAGTCGCCACTGCGCAGGCTCTGGATCAGGTTGCTGAGTTCGTCGCGGCTCATGCGCCGGCTGAGTTGCATCACCTGGCTGCCGTTGTGCGTTCGCCGCAGAGCAGAGACCTGCACGCCCTGACGGTTGCCAGCCACCGTGACGGCGGTGCGTGAACGCGCCGACATCAGGTTGTTGCTGCCGTCGCGGTATTTCACGATCAGGCGGTCGGTGGTCGCGAGCGACTCCGCGGTGACCATTCCGGCCGAGGCAGACGTCGGGATCGTCGGCGACACCGGTCGGTTGAACCACGCTTGTGCGGGGGTGGCGATGAGAGCGACCGATGTCGCCAGGATCAGCGGTGTCGCCAGAAGTTTGCGCAATGTCATGAGATGCCTCGTGAGGTCCGAGGCCAACCCGTTGGGGCGGGTTGGCAGCCCCGCTACCGTGGCGCTGTGCGCTGTAGGCCGGAGGCTTTGCGTCCCATGCTTTCACATGGTTTGCGGGAAAATTTAGAGGGAGGTTAACCGCAGCGTGCGCAGCGAACCAGGGTGCGGACCCGCAGATCCGGCCACAAGCGAGACATCCTGCTCGAATGGCGCGTGGCACGCTGCGCAACCGATGCCACGCAGCGTTTTTTTGCACCCTGCACAATCTGCCGCATGAGCTCCGCGCCGACCACCCTGGCCCCGACGCCCCTGGCGACACCGACCGACAGCGCCCCCGCCGCGGTGGGCTTTGCCGAGGCGCTGCGCTTCTGGCTCAAGCTCGGTTTCATCAGCTTCGGCGGGCCGGCCGGGCAGATCGCCACCATGCACACCGAGCTGGTCGAGCGCCGACGCTGGATCAGCGAGAAGCGCTTTCTGCATGCACTGAACTACTGCATGGTGTTGCCGGGCCCCGAGGCCCAGCAGCTCGCCACCTACATCGGCTGGCTGATGCACCGCAGCGTGGGCGGCATCGCAGCCGGTGCACTGTTCGTGCTGCCGTCACTGTTCATCCTGATCGCGCTGTCCTGGATCTACCTGAGCTTCGGCGAGGTGCCGGTGGTCGCCGGTATCTTTTACGGGATCAAGCCGGCCGTGACCGCGCTGGTGGTGCATGCGGCGCACCGGATCGGCGGTCGGGCGCTGAAGAACCGCTGGATGCGGGCGATCGCGGCGGCAGCGTTCGTCGCGATCTTCGCGCTGCACGCACCGTTCCCGGCGATCGTGCTGGCCGCTGCGCTGATCGGCCACTTCGGCGCGAAGGTGGCGCCTCAGGTGTTCGTGCTCGGGGGCGGGCACGGCAGCGCCCAGAAGACTTACGGCCGGGCCTTGATCGACGACGACACGCCACCGCCCCTGCACGCGCTGTTCAAGCGCAGCCGCTTGCTGACCGTGCTGGCCATCGGTCTGGGCCTGTGGGCTGCGGCGATGGCCGTGCTGCTCGCAACGCAAGGCGTACAGGGCACGCTGACGCAGATGGGCTGGTTCTTCACCAAGGCCGCGATGCTGACCTTCGGCGGTGCCTACGCAGTGCTGCCCTATGTGTACCAGGGCGCGGTCGAGCAGCACCAGTGGCTGAGCGGCGCCCAGATGATCGATGGCCTGGCGCTCGGCGAGACCACCCCCGGCCCGCTGATCATGGTGGTGGCCTTCGTCGGATTCGTCGGCGGTTGGCTCAAGCCGATGTTCGGGCCCGAAGCGCTGTTCACCGCCGGTGCGATCGCGGCGACGGTGGTGACCTTCTTCACCTTCCTGCCCTCGTTCATCTTCATCCTCGCAGGTGGTCCGGTCATCGAGGCCACGCACGGAAAGCTCGGCTTCACTGCGCCGCTGTCGGCAATCACTGCGGCGGTGGTCGGTGTGATCCTGAACCTGGCGCTGTTCTTCGCTCACCACGTGCTCTGGCCCCACGGCTTCGGCGGGCACTTCGATGCGGTGTCGGCATTGATTGCTGCGGCGGCCGCGGTGGCGCTGTTCCGCTTCAAGGTCGGCGTGATGCCGCTGCTGGGCGCCTGTGCAGCCGTGGGCCTCGCGGTCATGCTGCTCGCACCTGGATGGCGCTAAAGACCCCGCTGCATGGAGACCCTGCCGATCCGCCTGCTGCCTGGCCAGGACCTGCGCCGCGCTCTTGAAGCGGTGGTGGGCGAGGGCTGTGACGCAGCCTTTGTGATGTCGGGCATCGGTAGTCTGTCGCCTGCGATCCTGCGCCTGGCCGGCGCGACCGGGCTGACAACGATCACTGGCGATACCGAGATCCTGACCCTGTCCGGCAGCATCGCCGGCAACGCATCGCACCTGCGCGCCAGCGTGTCCGATGCGCAGGGCGTGGTCACCGGCGGGCATGTCGCCTACGGTTGCACCGTGCGCACCACCGCCGAAGTGTTGCTGGCGCTGCTGCCCGACTGGCGCTTCAGCCGCGAGCCCGATGCTGCCACCGGCTTCGACGAGCTGGTCGTGCGACGCGCGGCTGGATCCGCCACCGGCGGCGGCGCCTGAGCGGCCGTCACGCCACGCCCGGAGCATTGAACCCATGGACCGCGTCGATTGCATCGTGATCGGAGCCGGTGTCGTCGGGCTGGCCTGCGCGCGCGCGATTGCTCAGGCCGGCCTGGAGGTGCTGATCGTCGAGCGCGAGACCGCCTACGGCAGCGGGGTGTCGGCGCGCAACAGCGAGGTGATCCACGCCGGGCTGTACTACCCGACGGGCAGCCGCAAGGCACTGTGGTGCGTGCGTGGCGCGCGGCTGCTGTACGACCATTGCGCCCAGCGCGGTATCGCGCACCGCCGCTGCGGCAAGCTGCTGGTGGCAACACGCGAGATCGATGTCGCGGCGCTCGAAACGCTTCGCGCGAAAGCCCTGGCCAATGGTGTCGCCGAGCTGCAGTGGCTGACACGCGCCCAGGCCGTGGCGCTCGAACCCGAGCTGCACTGCGTCGCAGCGCTGTGGTCGCCCGCCAGCGGCATCGTCGACAGCCACGGCCTGATGACCTCCTTGCTCGGTGACGCCGAAGCCGCTGGTGCGCTGCTGGCGGTGACCAGCGGCGTGGTCGGTGCCACACGCGACGGCGATGGGTGGCGGGTCACGGTTCAGGAGGCCGGTGCCAACGATCGCGCTGACGTGGGCGACTACACGCTGCAAACCCGCTGGGTCGTCAACGCCGCCGGCCTCGACGCCCAGGCTGTCGCGGCCTCGATGGAGGGCTTCCCCGCGGACGCGATCCCGCCGCGTCACCTGGCCAAGGGGCACTACTTTTCGTTGAGCGGCCGCGCGCCGTTCTCGCGGCTGATCTATCCGCTGCCGACCGACGGCGGCCTCGGCGTGCACCTGACGCTCGACCTCGGCGGCCAAGCCAAGTTCGGGCCCGATGTGGAGTGGATCGACAACATCACCTCCGCCGCCGACCTCGGCCGCGACCTCGATTACACCGTCGATGCGCACCGCGCCAACGCCTTTGCCGCTGAAGTTCGCCGCTACTGGCCGCGCCTGCCCGACGCTGCCTTGGCGCCCGCCTACAGCGGTATCCGGCCGAAGCTGAGCGGCCCGGGCGAGCCCGCGGCCGACTTCCGGCTCGACGGACCCGCCGACCACGGCTGCGAGGGCGTGGTGCAGTTGTTCGGCATCGAGTCGCCCGGGCTCACCGCATCTTTCGCGATTGCCGAAGCGGTCGCTGTCTTGGTGACGAGTTCGGCTGCAGTTTGATGCTGGCTTTTGTTCGGTGCTGCCGAGGGCGCGGGGTGACCGGCTCCGCTCATGTCACCCGGACCGGGTCACCTCCCAAGCGCTTGGGTAAGACCGATCCGGCCCTCCTGCTTTACTTCGCTGCGCCGGTCACCCCACGCCCCCGGCAGCCGGCACCGTTGTCGCATGCAAAGGAATTCAAACCGTAGAACGCTTCGGTGGTTTTTGAAGCGCTGCGGTGGGTCGCTGTGTGGAGTGAAGTAAAGGGGGAGGGTCTGTCTTTTCAGGCCCGGGGGACATGAACGCAACACAGCGACCCGCCGCAGCGCCCGCGCGCCGGCTCCGGTCAGCTCTTGGCCAGTGAGGTGGCGGTCCGCTTGATATCCCGCAGCATGAACAAATACAGCCCTTCGACCTTCTCTCGCGCCCATGGCGTCTTGCGCAGGAATTTCAAACTCGACGCAACGCTCGGGTCGCTGATGAAGCAGCGCACCGGGATGCGCTCGGCCAGGCCCATCCACCCGTAGTGCGCGACCAGCGCGGTGACGATGCCTTCGAGCGTGAGGCCGTGCAGCGGGTTACGCGGTTGCTGCATCTTCAGCGCGTGGGTGTGGACTGCATGTGCTGCTCGACCGGGTCGAGCACCGCTTCCGGCTCGGCCGCGTCGGCATCGGTCTCGTTGTTGAGTTGCCGGGTCATTCGGCTCTTGTCCAGGTCACCGGTCCAGCTGGCGACCACGATGGTGGCGACACCGTTGCCGATCAGGTTGGTCAGCGCGCGCGCTTCGGACATGAAGCGGTCGATGCCGAGGATCAGCGCCAGCCCGGCTACCGGCACGTGGCCCACCGCCGACAGCGTGGCCGCCAGCACGATGAAACCGCTGCCGGTGACGCCGGCCGCGCCTTTCGACGTCAGCAGCAGCACCAGCAGCAGCGTGATCTGTTGCGTCAGCGTCATTGGCGTGTTGGTGGCCTGCGCGATGAACACTGCGGCCATCGTCAGGTAGATCGAGGTGCCGTCGAGGTTGAACGAGTAGCCGGTCGGGATCACCAGACCGACGACCGATTTCTTAGCGCCCAGGTTTTCCATCTTCGCCATCATCCGCGGCAGCACCGATTCGCTGGACGAGGTGCCGAGCACGATCAGAAGCTCTTCCTTGATGTAGCGGACGAACTTGAAGATCGAGAAGCCGTGGAACCTGGCGATCAGCCCCAGCACGACGAAGATGAAGAACAGGCAGGTCGTGTAGAAGGTCGCCATCAGCGCACCGAGCGAGACCAGCGAACCGACGCCGTACTTGCCGATGGTGAAGGCCATCGAGCCGAAGGCACCGATGGGCGCCACCTTCATGATAATGCCGACGATGCTGAACAACACATGCGAGGTCTTCTCGATCAGGTCGAACACCAGCGTGCCGCGACCGCCGAACTTGTGCAGTGCGAAGCCGAACATCACCGCGAACAGCAGCACCTGCAGGATCTCACCCTTGGCGAACGCATCGATCACCGTGCTCGGAATGATGTTGAGCAGGAAGTCGGTGGTCGTCGCCATCTTGCCCGGCTCGGTGTAGGCCGCGATGCCCTTGGTGTCGAGCGTGCTCACGTCGATGTTCATGCGGGCGCCCGGCTGCACCAGGTTGATGATGACCAGCCCGACGACCAGCGCGATCGAGCTGACGACCTCGAAGTACAGCAGCGCCAAGCCGCCGGTCTTGCCGACCTTCTTCATGTCTTCCATGCCGGCGATGCCGACGACCACGGTGCAAAAGATGATCGGCGCGATGATCATCTTGATCAACTTGATGAAGCCATCACCCAGCGGTTTCATCGCCGCGCCGGTCTGTGGATAGAAGTGTCCGAGCAGCACGCCGATCACGATGGCGGTGATGACCTGGAAATACAGCGCCTGGTGGAGCGGCTTCTTTGGCATGCGGTTCTCCAGCGGCCAAGCAAGCGCGTAGTGTCACCCCACCGTTGCAGTTGCCAAGGGGCTCTCGCGTGTAACCAGAAGCTTCCACACGCCCGGGGGGTGAGGTGCCTACGAGGCCGGGTTCAGCGCACGGGCATCCCGATAATCCATGTAGCGGGCGTCTTCAAAGCCCGCGGAGGCCTGACATGCGCTTGCTCATCGTCGAAGACGATCAATCACTCGGGGACGCGTTGGCAACTGGCTTGCGGCAGCTCGGTCATGTGGTCGACTGGTTCCGCGACGGCCACCAGGCGAATTCCGCCTTGTCCAGTGCGCCTTACGACGCGGTGGTGCTTGACCTCGGGCTGCCGGGCATCGACGGCATGGTCTGGCTGGAGCGCTGGCGCGGCCGGGAGCAGGCGGTACCAATGCTGATCCTGACCGCGCGCGATGGCATCGAGCAGCGCATTGCCGGACTCGATGCGGGCGCCGACGATTACCTGGTCAAGCCGATCACCATCGATGAGCTTGCGGCGCGCCTGCGTGCGATGGTGCGCCGCTCGGCCGGTCGTGCGCAATCGGTGTGGCAGCACGGCGCGCTCGAGTACGACCCCGCGACCAAGCTGGTGCGCTGGAACGGTGAGACCGTCGAGCTGACCGGGCTGGAGATGACCTTGCTCGAAGCCTTGCTCAAACACCCTCAGCGCGTGTTGTCGAAGATGCACCTGCAGCAGATGATCTACGACTGGGGTGGCGGTGATCCATCGAGCAACTCGCTGGAAGTGCATGTGCACCACCTGCGCCGCAAGATCGACCCGGCCATCGTGCGCACCGTGCGCGGTGTCGGGTATGCGCTGGGTTCGGGTGAGCCCACGACATGAGCCTGCAGCGCCGGTTGTTGCTCTACCTGTTGATCTGCGCGCCGCTGGTCTGGGGTGTGGCCCTGTACGAGTCGATCAAGCAGGCGCGCTACGAAGTCAACGAGATGTACGACGCGGAGTTGATCCGTCTCGCCCGGCAGGTGCAAGCCACGCTACGCTCCGACGCCTACCTGCCCAGTCTGTCGCAGCCGCTGCCGTCCAAGGGCAGTGCCGTGTCGACCACGGCAGACGTAGGCGACCTGGCGCTGGCGGTCTGGGACGCGAACGGTTCACTGGTGCTGTCAGACAACGAGGGGGTGCAGCTGACGCGCTATCCGGAGGCGGTCGGCTTTCGCAACGAGAGCCTGCGCGGCAAGCCTTGGCGCATCTATTACCTGCAATCGGCGACCGGGGCCTGGCTGGTGGCTGCGGGGCAACGGATCAAGGAGCGCGACGAACTGGTCTACAGCGTGACGGCCAGCCAGATCACCCCGTGGATCCTGGTGCTGCCGGCGTTGCTGATCGCGATGGCCTTGGCGGTGCGTCGCGCGCTGGCGCCGCTGCGCGGTCTGACCACCGAGCTGCAGGCGCGCGATGCCACGGACCTGGGCCTCATCCCCAACAGCCACGCGCCCACGGAATTGAAGCCCCTGGTGCGCGCGATGAACGGCCTGTTCCAACGCATCGATGAGACGCTGGCGCGCGAGCGGCGCTTCACCGCCGACGCGGCCCATGAGTTGCGCACACCGTTGGCGGTGTTGCGCGCGCAGTGGGACGTGGTGCGCCGCTCGGCGGGTGGCGCCGAGCGCGCGCAGGCCGAGGCCAAGCTGACTAAGGGCATGGACCGGCTGGATCGCCTGGTCACGCAGATGCTGGCGCTGTCGCACCTGGAGTCGGCGGTGGAGCCCAGCGGCCACCTGTCGATGACGACGCCGGTGCAGTGGCCCCAGGTGGTGGAGCAGGCGATCAGCGATTGCCTGCCGGTGGCCGAGCGGCGACACACCGAGCTGGCTTGCGAATGGCCGCATGAGGGCGTGACCCCGCTGCCGTTGAACGGCGACGCCAACCTGCTGAACGTGCTGCTGCGCAACCTGCTCGACAACGCGGTGCGCTACGCACCGGCGGGCTCGCTGGTGACCTTGCGCGTGCTGCCTGACCGATTGGAAGTCGACAACGACGGCGAGCCGCTGCCCGCGTCGCAGATCGCGCGGATGGGCGAGCGCTTCTATCGCCCCGAGGGACAGCAGGAGTTCGGCAGCGGCCTTGGCGTGTCGATCGTGCAGCGCATTGCCGCGTTGCACGGACTGAAAGTGGTTATTGGCGCACGCACCGATGGCTCGGGCGTGCAGGTGACGCTGCGGCCGACCAGCCAGCCCGCGCCCACACCAGCGTTGATGGCGCAGGGCGGCGCTGCGCTGGCCGTGGTCAGCGGGCCTTGATCTTCGCGATCAGCGCGCGGACCTCGTCGCGTCGCCCCGCATTTGAAATCTGCCGGCCGGGGCGTGGCGCGGCTTGCAGCGCACGCTCCAGGTAGGCCATCGCTTCATCCGGATGGTTAGTCTCCGACAGCAGTTCACCGTAGAAGAAGTTCGGGTCGATGCCCTTGGGGTTCAGTGCGAGGCCTTTTTGAAGCAGTTCGCGGGCCTTGTCCTTGTCGCCGAAGCCGAGTGGCCAGCCAGGCACCTTGTAGTAGAGCACTGCCAGTCGGGTGTACGCCGAGCCGTCCGATGCATTGCCGTCGATCCGTATCGCCGCTTCGTACATCGCCTTGGCTTTCTTGGCCAGGCCGAGCGCACCCAGGCCGCCCTTCTCGCCGGCCCAGGATGCCGTGATGATGCCTTCCCAGATCAGCGCTTCGCTGCGGCCGGCGTAGGTTTCGCTGACCTGGTGTGCCTTGGTGGCCAGTGCCTCGTAACGCTTCTCTCGCTCCGCGTTGGCCGTCTGGTACTTGATCACTTCCCATTCGTGCTGCAACTCGGCCACCGCGTCCTCGACGCTGGCCGCCTGAGCAGCCAACGGGCTCACCGCCCCCACCAACGCCAAGCCGGCCGTGCAGAGTGCGATCAGCCACCGCCGCCGTGAGGGACCCTCGCAAGGGCCATCAGGCACGTGGTCGTGCGCGCGCATGGCAGTGAACATGAAGACTCCCGAGGCGGACCTGAACAGCGATCCGATAGGGCATCGTCTGCCACCGCGATGAAGTCGAAATTAAGTGAAGCGTCTTGAGATAGTTACCGTTACTTGCGCCGGCCCGCACCGGAGGCCCAGGTGCTCAACGCGCCTTGATCTTGTCGAGCAGCGCGCGCGCCTCGTCTCGCCGACCGGCATCGCCGATCTCACGGCCTGGTCGGGCAGGGGCCTGAAGCACGCGTTCAAGGTAGGTAACCGCTTCCTGCGGACGCCGGGTTTCGACCAGCAGCTCGCCGTAGTAGTAGTTGGGGTCGACGCCTTGCGGATTGATCGCCAGTGCCCGTTGCAGCAGCTCCCGCGCCTTGTCTTCGTCGCCGAAACTCAGTGGCCAGCCGGGCAGCTTGTAGTGCAGTGCCGCGAGGCCCGTGTAGGCGCCGCCGCCCAAGGCGCTGGCATCGATCTTCAGCGCGGCTTCGTACAGCGCTTTGGCCCGCCTGGCCAGATCCAGCGAGCCCAGATCGTCCTTGGCCTCAGCCCAGGAACTGACGATCACCGCTTCCCAGATCAGCACCGGGCTGCAGCTGGGGAATTGCTCAGCGGCGCGGTGCGCCTTCGCGGCCAGCGCTTCGAATCGGCTGATCCGATCTGTGGCCGGTGTCCGGTACTTGATGAGCTCCCAGTCACGCTGCAATTCGAGCCCTGCCTCCTCGGCGCCGGCGCGGGCGGCGCGCGGCCAGCCACACCCGATCGCCAGCAGCGCGGCACCGCCCGACAGCGCCAGCCATTGCCGCCTAGGCGCGGCAGGGGCAAGCTGCATTGGTATCGTCCTGGGTTCGCTGCTGTCCATCTGCCTGTTTTCTCGATGTCCTTACCGAAGCCTGCTTTTGCCGATCGGCGCCAGTCGCATCGCCTGCGGCGCGTGAGCGTGGTTCAGCGGGCCGTGCCCGGCGCCGGTGTGTACCGCTGCGCCACTGGCGATCGCTGCCAGCACGTAGCGCCGCGCTTCGGCCACCGCCTCTGGCAGGCCCAGCCCCAGTGCCAGGTACGCAGCGATCGCCGACGACAGCGTGCAACCGGTGCCGTGGATGTTGCGGCTGGCAATGCGTGGCGAGGCCCAGCGTTGCGTGAGGCCACTGCACGTCGCCAGCACATCGACCACCTCGTCAGCGACCAGATGCCCGCCCTTGAGCAGCACCGCCGAGGCGCCGAGCGACAGCAAATCGCGCGTCGCAGCGTCGAACTGGTTCGCTTCGGTAATCTTGCGGCCCAGCAGCAGCGACGCTTCGTCCAAATTCGGCGTGACCAGCGTCGCACGGTGAAACAGCTCTCTCACCAGCACCTGCACTGTCTCCTGCGCCATCAGCCGGTCGCCGCTGGTGGCCACCATCACCGGGTCGAGCACCACGTGGGGGATGCGGTAGTCGTCCAGTGCCTGCGCCACCACGGCGACCGCATCTGGCGAGTGCAGCATGCCGATCTTGATCGCGTCCGCGCCGATGTCGTCCAGCACGGCTCGGATCTGCGCGCGCAGCACCGCGGCCGGCACGCCGTGGATCGCGCTGACGCCCAGCGTGTTCTGCGCGGTGATCGCGGTGATCGCGGTCATGCCGTAGCAGCCGAGCGCGCTGAAGGTTTTCAGATCGGCCTGGATGCCGGCGCCGCCGCCACTGTCGGAGCCGGCGATCGACAGCACGCGGGCATAGCGAATGCCCGGGGGCAGGGTGGCGGTGTGGTCAGCGGTCATGTCGAAAATTATGCTGCGGGGGGACGGACATGAGAGCCGCACCGGGCCGCTCCCAAGCCAGCTCGCACCGCAGTGCGGAGCACGGAGGTTGCCAATGAACCGCCGCACTGAGCGCACGGTGGTGCTGGGTGCCGGCCTGATGGGGCGATTGCTCGCGTGCGAGCTGGCAGGCACCGGTCACACGGTCGATCTGTACGACGCGAGCGCGCACGGCGTGCCCGCGTCTGCCGCCCATGTCGCCGCGGCGATGCTGGCACCTTTGGCCGAATCGGCAGTGACCGAACTCGGCGTCGTGCGCATGGGCTGCCACGCGCTGGCGCGCTGGCCGGAACTGATCGCGACGCTGGGCGCACCGGTGTTCTTTCAGCAGCAAGGCACGCTGGTGTTGTGGCACCGCCAGGATGCCGCCGAGGCCACGCGCTTCCAGCAGCAGTTGGCGGCCACCGCACGTGCGATGCCGCAACTGCCCGCGGCCGAAGCCCTTGATGCCCGCGCGGTGGCGCGGCTGGAGCCGGCCATCGGTGAGCGCTTCGCGCAGGGCCTGTACCTGCCCGGTGAAGGCCAGCTCGACAACCGCGAGCTGCTGGCGGCGCTGCTGCATCGCCTGCAGACCCTCGATGTCGCGCTGCATTGGAACAGCCCGCGCTCGCCCGCCGACTTCGACGACCACGCCGGCTGGCTGTTCGACTGCCGCGGCCTCGGCGCGCGCAGCGACTGGTCGACGCTGCGTGGGGTGCGTGGCGAGGTGATCCGTGTGCACGCGCCCGAGGTCACGCTGGCGCGGCCGACGCGGCTGCTGCACCCACGCTACCCGCTGTACATCGCGCCGAAGCCGGGCGGCGTGTTCGTCATCGGTGCGACCGAGATCGAGTCCGACGATGTGTCGCCGGCCAGCGTGCGCTCGACGCTCGAACTGCTGAGCGCGGCCTACACCGTGCACCCCGGCTTCGCCGAGGCGCGGGTGATCGAGATGGCAGCGCAGTGCCGCCCGACGCTGCGCGACAACCTGCCCGCGCTGCGCTGGCTGGGCCCGCGCCGTCTGCAGATCAACGGCCTGTACCGGCACGGTTTCCTGATCGCGCCGGCGATGCTCGATGCAGTGATGCAGTGCATGGGCAGCGGCCACAGCGCGCTGGCCGAGCAGTTTGCGCTGCGCGTTGAATCGGTGGCGGGTGCTGTTCAGTGAAAGTCCACATCAACAACCAGGCGCATCAGCTGCCGGCCGGTGCCACACTGGCTGATGCGATCGCCGTCTTGCAACCCACGCCGCCGTTCGCCGCTGCTGTCAACATGAACTTCGTGCCGAACACCCGCTACCGCGACACGCCGTTGCGCGATGGCGACCGCATTGATTTGATTGCGCCGGTCACCGGCGGCTGAGGCCAGGCCCTTTCCAATGAACACGATGTCCGATATCCCGACACCCGCCACCCACGCGACGGCCGACGCGCTGGTGCTGTACGGCCAGCCATTCGCCAGCCGGCTGATGCTTGGCACCTCCCGCTACCCATCACCGCAGGTGCTGGAAGACGCGGTGCGGCGCGCGCGGCCGGCGATGCTGACCGCGTCGCTGCGCCGCCAGGGCGCGTCGAACGCCGATGCGGGCAATGCCTTCTGGCAGCTGCTGCAAACCCTGGGCGTGCCGGTGCTGCCGAACACCGCCGGCTGCCATGGCATCCAGGAAGTCATCACCACCGCACAGATGGCGCGCGAGGTGTTCGGCACACCGTGGCTGAAGCTCGAACTGATCGGCGATGACTACACGCTGCAGCCCGACACGCTGAAGCTGGTCGAGGCTGCCGAGTGGCTGATCAAGGACGGTTTTCAGGTGCTGCCGTACTGCACCGAAGACCTGGTGGTGTGCCAGCGGCTGGTCGATGTCGGCTGCCGGGCGGTGATGCCGTGGGCTGCGCCGATCGGCACTGGTCGCGGCCCGGTCAATCCGTATGCGATGCAGGTGCTGCGTGAACGCCTCGGCGTGCCGATGATCGTCGACGCTGGTCTGGGCCGGCCCTCGCATGCCTGCCAGGTGATGGAGTGGGGCTACGACGGCGTGCTGCTGAACACCGCGGTGGCGCTGGCGCAGGATCCCGTGGGCATGGCTGGCGCGTTCGCCGATGCGGTACAGGCCGGCCGCAGCGCGTATCGCTCCGGTGCGATGGGTGAGCAGCAGGCGGCGCAGCCCAGCACGCCGGTCCTGGGCACGCCGTTCTGGCACCACGAATGAGTGCGTCTGTCGATGCGATGGCGCAGGCCATCGTCGAGGCGCACCGTGCCCGCTTAGGCTTGCCGGTGTCCGACGAATCGCCCACGCAGTATCACCATGCCGAACACGCGTACCGCGCCGCCAAGCAGGCAGCAAGGGCCCTCGGCTTCATCGAGGCCGATGCCGAATGCGTTGCGCTGGCGTGGCGCGCCCGCACCCAGCGCACCGGCGAGTTCGATGCCGGCACCTGGCCCGACGAGCCGGCCGACTTCGGCCTCGCGCCACACCCGCGACGCGACGCGTTCGCCGCCTGCCCGAAGGCGCTCGGCCTTTACGCGGTGCTGCCCGATGCCGCCTGGGTCGGCCGCATGGCACAAGCGGGCGTGCCCACGGTGCAGCTGCGTTTCAAGGCCGACGATGCGGCGGCCGTGCAGCGCGAGGTCGACATCGCGGTCGATGCGGTGCGCGGCACCGGCGCGCTGCTGTTCGTCAACGACCACTGGGAGGCCGCGATCCGCGCTGGTGCCTATGGCGTGCACCTCGGCCAGGAAGACATAGCCGCCGCCGACCTGAGCGCGATCCGCGGCGAAGGTCTGCGCTTGGGCCTGAGCAGCCACGGCTATGCCGAGATGCTGCGTGTCGACCGGCTGAACCCGAGCTACATCGCGATGGGCGCGGTGTATCCAACCAACCTGAAGGTGATGCCCACCGTGCCGCAGGGCCCTGGCCGCCTGGCCGCCTATGCGCACCTGATGCGCGATCACGCGCTGGTCGCGATCGGCGGCATCGACGAGTCGAGACTGCCCGAGGTGCTGGTCAGCGGCGTGGGCTCGGTGGCGGTGGTGCGGGCGCTGGTAGCGGCTGCACAGCCCGAAGCGGTCGCGGCAAAATGGCAGGCTGGCATAGCGGCGGCCCCTGCAGCAAAGGCCGTCTGACCTTTCCTGGAATCTGCATGAACACCGACACCCGCGCTGAACCCTCAGACCACCCCCTCAAAGTCCTCGCCTTCGACGTTTTCGGCACTGTCGTCGATTGGCACAGCGGCATTGCCCGCGCGGTCGATGCGCTGGGCCTGTCTGTCGATGGTGACACCTACGCTCGCGAATGGCGAGCGGGCTATCCACCGGCGCTGGCACGCGTCAACGCGGGCGAACAAGGCTGGACGCGGTTCGACGACTTGCACCTGCAGATGCTCGAAGAACTGCTGGCCCGCCATGGCATCACCCACCTGAGTGACGAGCAAAAGCGGGAGCTCAACAGCACCTGGCAGCAGCTGGATCCGTGGCCCGACGCGATCGAAGGCCTGACGCGGCTGAAGGAGTCGTACACGATCTGCTCGCTGTCGAACGGCAACCTCGGTCTGCTGTTCAGGATGGCACAGCGCGCCGGGCTGCCGTGGGATGTGATCCTGTCGGCGGAAACCTTCGGCGTCTACAAACCCGACCCGAAGCTGTACCTCGGGGCGGCCCAGGTCTGCGATGTACAGCCGCAGCAGGTGATGATGGTCGCCGCCCACCAGAGCGACCTGGATGCCGCGCGCGGCTGCGGTTTGCAGACGGCCTACATCGAGCGCCCGCGCGAATTCGGCCCGAACGCGTCCAACCCCGATCGGCCCGACCCAGCGAACACCTGCGTTGCCACCAGCTTGATCGGTCTGGCGACGCAACTCGGCTGCTGATCCTTGAACGGCGTGAAGCCCATCACCCCCTTGAGCCCTGCCGCGCCGCTGGCCACCGAAGACACGACACGCGTTGACGACCTGCGCATCGGTGCGGTGCGCCCGCTGATCTCGCCGGCGCTGCTGCTCGATGAGCTGCCGATGCCTGCCGCGGCGCAGGCCCTGGTGTGCGAGGCGCGCGATGCAGTGGCGGCGGTGCTGGGCGGTGCCAACGACCGGCTGATCGTGGTCGTGGGACCGTGCTCGATCCACGACCACGATGAGGCCATCGAATACGCCCACCGCCTGAAGGCGCTGGCCGATGAACTGCGCAACGACCTGCTGGTGGTGATGCGCGTGTACTTCGAGAAGCCGCGCACCACCGTGGGCTGGAAGGGCTACATCAACGACCCGCGGCTGGACGGCAGCTTCCGCATCAACGAAGGCCTTCGCCGCGCACGTGCCTTACTGCTGGCACTTGCCGATATCGGCCTGCCGGCGGGCACCGAATACCTGGATCTGCTGAGCCCGCAGTACATCTCCGATCTGGTGTCCTGGGGTGCGATCGGCGCGCGCACCACCGAGAGCCAGACGCACCGGCAATTGGCCTCCGGCCTGTCATGCCCGGTCGGCTTCAAGAACGGCACCGACGGCGGCGTGCGCATGGCCGCCGACGCGGTGGTGGCGGCCCGCGCGGCGCATGCCTTCATGGGAATGACGAAGATGGGCCAGGCTGCCATCTTCGAAACGCGCGGCAACGCCGACTGCCATGTGATCCTGCGCGGCGGCAAGAAGCCCAACTACCACGCGGCCGATGTGGTGGCGGCTTGTGAGGTGTTGCGCACTGCGGGCCTGCGCGAACAGGTGATGATCGATTTCTCGCACGCCAATTCCGAGAAGCGCCACCAGCGGCAGACCGACGTGGCGCGCGACGTGGCTGCACAGGTGGCCGCGGGTGAAAAGCGCATCACCGGCGTGATGATCGAAAGCCACCTCAATGCCGGGCGGCAGGACCTGATCGCTGGGCAGGCGCTGTTGCGCGGTGTCTCGATCACCGATGCCTGCCTGGGCTGGGCCCACACCGAGCCGCTGCTGCGCCTGCTGGCGCAAGCGGTGCAAAGCCGCCGCGGTGTAGCTGTGGTCGCCGCTGCCGCCTGATTTCGAAGCGCAGCCGAGCGACCGATTGCGCACCGAGTTCGGAAACACCGCCTCCAGACGCGCCAGAGCCCGTTATACTCAGAGGCTGTTCCTCGATAGCTCAGTCGGTAGAGCGCCGGACTGTTAATCCGTAGGTCCCTGGTTCGAGCCCAGGTCGGGGAGCCAAGAAACGCAAGGCCTCGCACGAAAGTGCGGGGCTTTTTGCTTTTCTCGGCGTGACGGATCCAGCGCTACTGTAGATTTCCTCCGCCGGCGCCTGAATTCCGCGTCGCGCCGCAGGCGTTCCGTCAGGCCTATTTCATCAAGGCCACGCCCTTGATCTGCGCATGAAGTGCGTCGCCGGGTTGCAGGTTCAGCGCGTCCAGGCTCTTGCTCGTGATGCGTGCCAACAGGGTCCACTGGCCTTGCGGTGCGCCGTTGCCGGCCCGTAGGCGCAGCAGCGCGGTGCTGGACTCGCGTTGCACGCTGCCCAGCACCACCGGCAGCACGTTGAGGATGCTGGTCTCGGTGGGCCGATGCCGCGTGACGCTGACATCGCGTGCAAGGATGCGCGCGCGCACCGGCTGGCCCGGCAGTGTCGCGGACTGCCCGACCCACAGTGAGCTGCCGTTGAACGCGATGCGCGTCATGCCGTGCAGCACGTCATGTTCGGCGACTTCGGCGTTGATCACCACGCCTGCGTCATCGAGCCGAGCGAGCGGCAGATCGGGGCGCGCCATCAATTTGGTGAGCGCGCCGGCCGCCAGGATGCGGCCCTCGTGCATCAGCACCAGGTGGTCGGCGAGGCGCGCCACCTCGTCCATCGCGTGGGTGACGTAGACGACCGGCAAGGCCAGTTCACGGTGCACGCGTTCGAGGTACGGCAGGATCTCAGCCTTGCGTGCCGCGTCCAGCGCGGCCAGCGGCTCGTCCATCAGCAGCAGCCGCGCACCGGTCGCTAGCGCGCGGGCGATCGCCACGCGCTGCCGCTCGCCGCCCGACAGCGTGGACGGGCGCCGCGCCTGCAGGTGCTCTATCCCCAGCAGGTCGATGACCGCGTCGAACGCGATGCGCTTCGACGTGCCCGTGGCACGCCTGCGCCCGTAGTTCAGGTTGCCGCGCACATCGAGGTGCGGGAACAGCGCCGCGTCCTGGATCACGTAGCCCAGCGGCCGGCGGTGCGTCGGCACGAAGCAGCCGGTGGTGTCGTCCTGCCAGACCTCGTCTTCCAGCGCAACCCGCCCGGCTGCGCGTTCGAGCCCTGCCAGTGCCCGCAGCAGCGTGGTCTTGCCGCAGCCTGACGGGCCGAACAGTGCGGTGATGCCCTGCGACGGCAGCGCGAGCGCGACATCGAGCTGAAAGTCGCGCCGCTGCAGGCGCAGATGAGCGTCGATCATCGGGCGGGCTGCGCATTGTCGCGCGCCGGTCGGTTGACGACGTACAGCGTCACCAGCACGACCAGCGCGAACACCACCATGCCGGCCGCCAGGCGATGCGCTTCGGTGAATTCGCCCGCCTCGACATGGTCGTAGATGGCGACAGACAGCACGCGCGTCTGGCCCGGGATGTTGCCGCCGATCATCAGCACCACGCCGAACTCGCCGACGGTGTGCGCGAATCCCAGCACACTGGCGGTGACGAAGCCGGGCCGCGCCAGCGGCAGCGCGACGCTGGCGAAGCGGTCCCACGGCGAGGCGCGCAGTGTGGCGGCGGCTTCGAGCAGGTGTTCGGGGATAGCCTCGAAGGCCTGCTGCAGCGGTTGCACGACGAAGGGCATCGAGTACAGCACCGACGCGACGACCAGACCGCTGAAGGTGAAGGGCAGCCGGCCGATGCCCAGCCACTGCGTGAACTGCCCGACAGGCCCGTGAGGCCCCATCAGCAGCAGCAGGTAGAAGCCCAGGACGGTGGGTGGCAGCACGATGGGCATCGCAACGAGCGCCGACCACAGCGGCTTCCAGCGCGAGCGCGTGCGGGCCAGCCGCCAGGCGATCGGCGTGCCGACGGCGAGCAGCAGCAGCGTCGTGAGGGTGGCGAGTTCGGCCGTCAGCCGAATCGCAGCCCAGGCATCCGCGCTCAGCGGCGTCTCCCTGGCATCAGGCGGTGGCGGGTCATGGCCCGTAGCCGTAGGACTGGATCACTGTCTTGGCCGCCGGGCTCTTCAGGTAGGCCAGCAAGGCCGCAGCGGCGGGATTCTTCTCGCCGCTCTTCAGCAGCACCGCGTCCTGGCGTATCTCGCCATACAGCGACGGCGGCACCAGCCAGTAAGAGCCCGTTGCGGGCTTGCCGGGCACCGCCACCTGCGACAGCGCGACGAAGCCCAGCTCGGCGTTGCCGGTGGCGACGAACTGGTAGGCCTGCGCGACGCTCTCGGCGGTTACCAGCTTCGGTGCGAGTGCATCGCCGAGGCCGCGCGCCTTCAGCACCTCGGTGCCCGCTCGTCCGTAGGGTGCCAGCTTCGGGTTCGCGATCGCCAGGTGTGCATAGGTGCCGGTGGCGAGCACCGCGCCCCGGTCATCCACATAGCCGGGCTGTGCGCTCCACAGCACCAGCTTGCCGATTGCGTAGGTGAAGTTGCTGCCAGTCACGCCGTATCCCTCGGCGATCAGCTTGCGCGGGGTGTCGTCGTCGGCGGCGATCAGCACCTCGAACGGCGCACCGGCGACGATCTGCGAGTAGAACTTGCCGGTGGCACCTGACGACACCTTGAGGGTGTGGCCGGTGGCTGCGGTGTAGTCTTCGCCGACCTTGGCCAGCGGGCCGGCGAAGTTGGCGGCGACGGCGACCGAGACCTCGTCGGCGTTTGCATTCAGTGACAGCGCAGCGCAGGCAGCGGCGATCGACGCCGACAGGCCCCGGGTTCTCAGGTTCTTCATGTCCGTGCTTCCAGGGGTTCAATCGATCACGGTAAGGATCACGCTCGACGCCTTGAAAGCGGCGCAGGCCCGCACGCCGACGGCCAGCCCGAGTGAGGCCACCGACTCGCGCGTCACCACCGCCACCGCCGTGCGACCATGCCCCAGGTCCAGCGTGACCTCGGCGTTCACTGGGCCGTCGACGATGCGCTGCACGTGGCCCCACAGCTGGTTGCGTGCGCTGATGCGCATCGTTTCGTCCACGAGCAGCATCGGCGACGAGGCCTTGACCAGTGCGATCACTTCGGTGCCGATCGCCAGGCCCAGCTGCTCGGCCGATGCACGGGTCACCACCGCCGTCAGGTCGAGGTGCTCGTCAATCCGCAGCCGCACCTCGACATCGACCGGCCCTTCGCGCAAGGCGCTGACGGTGCCGACGAACTGGTTGCGCGCGCTGGATCGCACGGCCATGCGACGCAGCAGGCGCTGGAAGGACAGGACATCGCCGACCGGCTCTGACGCGAAGGTCTGAGCCAGGCGGTCGAGCGCGGTCTGGTGCTCGGCTTCCACCGCGCGGTACAGCGCAATCACACGGCGACCGTGGTCGGTGAGGAGCGTACCGCCGCCTGCGCGTCCGCCGGTGCTGCGCTCGACCAGGGGCCTGTCGGCGAGGTTGTTCATCGCATCGACCGCATCCCAGGCAGCCTTGTACGACAGCGGCACGTGCTTGGCCGCCTGCGAGATCGACCCATGCTGCTCGATGGCTTCGAGCAGCCGCACCCGCTTGTCGCCGAGGTAGGCGCCCAGGTCGGTGCTGACTTCGAGGTGGCCGGTCAGGCGAGGCGAGGCGAGGCGAGGCTTCACAACAGCTGGCGGGGCTCAGGACAAATGCGTCATATCTTCGACGATATAACGCAATTGCCGTCTGATCCACTGGACGCCCCCGAAATAGGGTGGTGCATCCGGTCTGCGGTTCATCACCGACGGGTTGAACTACCGGTACATTCCCCCCGAGTTCGGAAACAAGATGTAAGTCAAGTTGCTGGGGTGTGTCAATGAAACGTGAAGTCACCATCGCTCGCCGCCCCGTCAGGACACTGAAGGCTCAGGAACGCCAGGCGCCGCAACGCCTGCATCAGATCAGCCTGACGGCGGTGGCGATGATGGTGCAGGCGGCCTTCACGCCGCAGGTGCGCGCGCAAGGCATCGTGATCGACGGTCGCACGCAGACGGTGGTGGGCAAGGTGGGCAATGTGTCCACGGTGACGACGTCCACCGTGTCCGGCTCAGGCGCCTCAAAAACCGGCTTCAACTCGTTCTCGTCGTTTCAGGTCGGGCAGGGCACCACCGCGAATCTGGTGCTGCCCAACGGCACCTCGACGCTCGTCAACATCGTCGGCTCCCAGGTCTCGATCGATGGCATCGTCAATTCGATCAAGAACGGCGGCATCGGCGGCAAGGTCTATTTCGCGAGTTCGCAGGGCTTCATCGTCGGCGCCAGCGGCGTGCTCAACACCGGCAGCCTGTTCGTGTCGACCCCGACGCCCAGCTTCATCAGTGGCTTCTTCAGCGGCGGCAACCCGAACAGCAGCTCGGCCGCTCAGTTGGCCAACGGGACAGCGCCGATCAACCCCGACGGCGTGATCTCGATCTACGGGCACATCAACCTGATCGACGGCACCGAGCTGCGCGCCGGTGCGGTCACCGTCGGGTCCAGCGGTCTGATTTCTGCAGGCGCAAGCTTCAACGGCACCGCAGCGGATTTCACCGACGTGGTCAATGCCAATGGCCTGGTGCGTGGCGGCGGGATCGTCGAGCGCGACGGCAAGATCCTGATCGCGGCCGGCAGCACGGTCGAGGTCTCGGGCGCGCTGGGCGCCAACACCGTGGACGTCAGCGCGAACTCGACGACCGGCGGCGCGGTGCAGGTGAATTTGACTGGCGCCGACATCGCCGGGCGCGACCTGTCGCTGGCGGCCCGTTCGACGCTCAGCGACGCGACGCTGCTCACCACGCTGGGCACCCGTCAGGCACAGGCGTCGGCCAAGGTCGATGTCAATGGCGGGCGCCTGGCGTCCGAGAACGGCAGCATTGCGATCAATGCGATCTCCGAGGTCCACACGGCGACCTACAGCACCGTGCCGACCTCGGTGGCGGTGCTGCGTTCCAGCTCCAGCGCCAACGTCGATGCGCACAACGGTGCCGCGATCGCGACCACCGTCACCTCGGGCCCGGCCAGCGGCAATGTGCAGATCGGTGCGCAGTCCATCACGAGCGCCGTCGCCACCCCGGGCTCGGCGCTGGCCAACCTGAACGGCGATGCGATGGTGGCCGTCACCGACGTGGCGAGCATGGCGGGTGTGCACCTGGGCGCAGCCACTGGCGACACGCCGGCGACCGTCTCCCGCATCCACACCGCCGGTTCGCTGTCGATGAGTGCGGTCAACCAGGTCGACACCACCGCTACCGCGAACGCCTCGGCCGCTGGCAGTGTCGCGGCCGGCGCGACGGTGGCGGTGTCGAAGCTGCGCATCACCACCGAAGCCATCGTCGATCGCGGCGCTCAGGTGGACAGCGGCGGCGCGCTGAGCCTGTCAGCCAGCTCCGTCAACAACGCGGCGGTGACCGCGAAATCGACCGCCAAGGGCGCGCAGCAAGACAGCGGTGGCACGGGCCGAGCGGCGCACGCGCTGGCCGATTATGGTGATCAGGCCAAGACCTCCGAGGGCGGCGTCAAGGTCGCTGGTGCGGTGGCCGTCAGCGACTGGGTCGGTTCGACCCGTGCGCAACTGGGCGCCAACAGCGGCGCAGTCGCGCCCGGATCGCTCGATGCGGCGGGTGATGTGACGGTGCAGTCGCTGTCGACCAACGTCGCCACGGTGGACGCCAATGCCAGCGCCACCGGTGGGACCGTGGGTGTGGGCGTGGCGGTGGGCATCAACCTCGGCAAGGGCTCGAACCAAGCGCTGGTCGGTCAGAACCTGGGCCAGAACCAAAGCGTGCGCAGCCTGCAGCTGCAGGCTGACATGGCGCCGAATGGCGCCTCGCCCGCGACGAACCAGTTCATCACCACCGTCGCCTCGGGTGCAGGCGCGAAGAGCGTCGGTGTGGCTGGTGCACTCGGCGTCAACGCGGTCGATCTGCAAAGCCAGGCGCTGCTGCAGCCCGGTGTCGCGGTCGCCTTCAACGCGAACGGCACGGCGCCGCTGTCGTTGCAGGCCAACGAGGCATCGGTCAGCGATGTGGCAGTGCTGCCGACCAGCCCGACGGCCGGCGGCAAGGTGGGCATAGGCGCGTCGGTCGCGGTCAACGTGGTGGCCCATCGCAGCCTGGCCGAAATCGCCAACGGTGCCAGTGTGACGGGCGCGGGCAGCATCGCACTCGACGCCACCGGCGACCATGCAATCAGCACCGCGGCGACCGCCGGTTCCGCTGGCGGCATCGCGATCACGCCCAGCGCGGCGGTGGCGGTGGTCAGCAACAGCGCGACGGCCGATTTCGGCGCCGGTGCAGCGATCACCACGCAAGTGGTCAACGGTTCGAGTGGCGACATCACGCTGACGGCGCGGCAGACCGCGGCCGAGACCACGACCGCCAGCGGCAGCGCGACCGGCGGCACCGCCGCCGTAGGCGCCGCGGTGGCGGTGGCGGTCGTCAACGACACCGTTCTGGCCACCAGCCGCCGCGACATCAATGGGGCGGGCAACGTCACGCTGTCAGCGTCGGGCGCTTCGCTGGGCACAGTCGAGGCCACGGCGAGCGCGGCCGGCGGCAAGACCAGTGACGATGCCGGTGCGACCGACAGCAGCACCGGCCAGAAGAAGGAAGACGGCAGCGTAGACGACAAGCTGACCGGCCTGCTGAAGCTGGGCGCCGACAACCAAAAGGCTGCCGACGTCGGTGACAGCGACCAGCAAGCTGCTACCAGCGGCGATGTGTCCGATGGCAGCAAGCCCTCGGCGTCCACCAGCGAAGGCAAGGTCGCGGTTGCGGCCGCGGTGGGCGTGAACATCGAGAACCACAAGACACGGGCCGTGCTGCCCGACGCGCTCAGCATCAGTGCTGGCAAGGGCTTGACGCTGAGCTCGGCCAACAACACCGATGGCCGGGTCACGACCAACGGCGCGACTGTTGGCGATGCAGCGGTGGGCATCGGCGCAGCGGTGTCGATCAACCTGGTGAAGTCCAGCAACCAGGCGCTGCTGGGTGATGGCGCGGGTGCCAGTGGCATTCAGGTACACGCGGGCTCGGTCACGCTGTCGGCGCTGAAGTCCGATCTGTCGAGCAGCGCGAACCCCGCGCCCCCGCGCACCGACCAGTACCTGGCCAGCGCGACTGCTGGCGCCGGTTCTGGCAAGGTCGGCATTGCCGGCTCGGTGGCGTTGAACCTGATCGACACCGAAAGTCTGGCGCAGATCCGCCAGGGCGCCCACGTCACCATCGTGCCGGGCGACACCGGTGCGATCAACCTCAGCGCCGACGACCGCACCAGCGTCAGCGGTCAGGCCTTGCCCGCCGATGGCGGCGCGAGCGGCAGCAAGGTCGGCATCGGTGCCTCGGTGGCGGTCAACATCATCGCCAACCGCTCGATCGCCGAGGTGCAGAACAACGCGACGCTGACCGACCTCGGAGCCCTCGGCATCGCAGCCAGCGGCGACTACGCGGTCGACACCGAAGTCGAGGCCGGCGCGAGCGGCGGCATCGCCATCACGCCGGCGGTGGCGCTGGCCATCGTCAACAACACCACCACCACGCGACTGGGCACGGGCTCGACGCTGGTCAACCCCGGTGCGGTGACGCTGTCGGTGGAGCACGCCAGCAGCACCACCACCAGCGCCAAGGGCAGCGCCCAGGGCGACAAGGCAGCGGTCGGCATCGTGCTGCTGAACGACGTGGCCAGCGCCACCGTCGAGCGCAACATCGACACCGCCACCGGCGCGGTCAGCGTCTCGGCGCATGCGAGCAGCGCATCGACGAACACCGCCACTGCGAGCGCGGTCGGCGGCAAGTCCGACGAGGACGCCGGCCAGACCGATTCGACGACCGGCAAGAAGAAGGAAGACGCATCCGTCGACGACAAGGTCAGCAACCAGACCGCCTTCGGCAAGAAGACGCAGACTGACACCGGTGTCGGTGATGGTGATCAGCAGACCGCCACCGGCAACGCCGACGGCAACAAGACCTCGGCCAGCTCCGACGAAGGCAAGGTCGCCGTCGCCGCTGCCGTCGCCGTCAACATCGTCAGCGCGAAGGCCACCGCCAGCGTCGCTGACGGCGTCACCGTCAAGACGGCCGGTTCGCTGACCGTCAGCGCCAGCGGCAACACCGACAGCAGCGCCAGCTCGGACGGCAGCACTGTGGGCAGCACCGCGAAAGTCGGCATCGGCGCGGCGGTGTCGGTGAACAAGGTCGACTCGCACAACGAAGCCTCGATCGGCAGCAATGCGCAGGTCACCGCACATGGCGTGACGATCGAGTCGACGATGACCGATGTCGGCGGTGACACCACCAACACCATCGCGGCTGAGGCGAAGTCGGGCGCAGGTGCGAGCAATGTCGGTATCGCGGCTTCGCTGGCGCTGAACCTGTCCGACACCTCGGGCAAGGCACTGATCAAGAGCGGTGCCGGCGTCGATGCCGGCGGCGCGGTCACGCTGACCGCCGAAGACGACTCGAAGAGCACCGCGACCGCCGCGCCGACGACGGATGGCGGCGCCACGGGTGGCAAGGTCGGCATCGGTGCGTCGGTGGCCTTGAACCTGATCACCTCAACGTCGCAAGCGCAGGTGGGTGCAAACGCCGGCATCACCCACGCGAGCAGCATCACGCTGACCGCGACCAGCCAGGGCGACTCGGACGCCTCTGCCACCGCCGGTGCGACCGGCGGCAAGCTGGCCTTCGATGCTGCCGTGGCCGTCACTACGCTGAACCAGTCCACCGACGCGTCGATCGCGGCCGGCGCCGACATCAGCGCCACCGGCGATGTCAGCGTCAGCGCGACCAGCAGCGGCCAGCACACCGCCACGACCGTCGGTACCGCCAAGTCGGGCAGCGTGTCGATCGGTGCCTCGGTGGGCGTGATCACCAGTTCGAGCCGCACCACCGCGACCATCGACCGCAACGTGGCCGCGGGGGGCACCTTCGACGTCGCTGCGGGTTCGACCCGCTACTACGACGCCTCGGCCACCGCCAGCGCCGGCGGTTCGCAGTCCGACGACACCTACAGCCAGAATCAGTCCCAGGCCGACAAGTCCGCCAGTTCGAGCACGCTGAAGAACAACCAGGATTCGCAGACCAACCAGGGCACGAAGGGCGGCGGCAAGGTCAACATCGCCGCCGCAGTCGGCGTCGTCGCGATCACCGACAACGTCAATGCCGCGGTGACCGGCGGCCGCACGATCCAGTCCGGTGCCGGCAAGGCGATGAACATCGCTGCCACCAGCGCATCCAATTTCAGCGCACGCGGCGCGGGCGGTGCGGTCGATCCGAATTTCAAAGTGGGCGTCGGCATCGGTGTCGGCCTCGTCATCAGCAAGGGCAGCACCACCGCCGGCCTCGCCAACAGCACCCACGTCGTGCAGTCGGGTGACCTGACAGTGCAGGCGATCTCTCAGCAGAACACCGATGCGGCCTATGCCCACAAGCTCACCGCCGAAGGCATTGCCGGCGCGGGTGGCAGCAAGGTCGGCGTGGCGGGCGCCTTCGCTGTGGCCTATTCGAAAGGCACGACCAGCGCCACCATCGGCGACGACAGCCTGATCGACGGCTCCGATGCAGTGACGCTCGACGCAGAGAACACCGCCACCTTGTCGGCCAAGGCCTGGGCCGGTGCCTTCGGCAGCGTCGGCATCGGCGCGTCGGTCGCGACGGTGATCTCCGACAACGCCTACACCGCCAAGTTCGGCGGCGGCAGCGATGTCACCGCAGGCAGCCTGACGATCGAGGCACTGAACCACAAATTCAGCCCGACACCGTTCTCGCTGGACCTGAGCAACCTCGGCAACATGACCGACAAGGACAGCGCGAAAACCGAGCTGACCTCTCTCGCCAACCAGTTCACCTCGGGCCAGCTGCTGGGCGGTGGCAACTACTACACCGAAACGGCGGCGGGCGCAGCGGGTGACAAGGTCGCGGTGGCTGGCTCGTTCGCGGTCAATGTGTTCAAGGACGCCACCGATGCCTCGATCGGCGCGGGCGCCCAGGTGTCCGCCGCCAGCGGCACCATCGCGCTGACCGCAAACAACAACACCGTGGCGCGCTCGCTGGCCGGCAGCCTGTCGGTTGGCGGCCGCGTCGGGGTCGGTGTGTCCACCGCCGATGTCGCCAGCACCAATGTGACGCGCAGCCACATCGACGATGGCGTGCAGGTCACGGCGTCAGGTGGCATCCAGCTCGCGTCCAGCAACCAGCAGGACATTGAGGTCATCGGCGTGGCCGGTGGCGTCGCCGGCAATGTGGCGGTCAGCGGTGTTGCCAACGTCATCACACTGAACAACACGTCTGAAGCCTATGTCGCGCCATCGACAACGACGGTGCTGAATTCCACTGGCGCGTTCGGGGCCAGCGCCACCAACACCGTCAAGGGGTTGAACGTGGCCACGGGCCTCGCGGTCAGCGGCAGCGTCGCGGTCGGCGTCGTCGGCGCCGTCAACACGCTGGGTACCGACGCCAGCCACCAGTTTGTCACCCGCGCCTACATCGGCGACGACGCCAAGGTCAACGCCGCGACGACGGCCACGCTCAGCGCGATCGCAAGCGAAGACCTGACCACCTTCGCAATCGCCGGCGCTGCCAGCGGCTCGGTCAGCGTCGGTGGCGCCGCCGTGGTCAACGTAATCAACACCGACACCCGCGCCTACCTTGGCGCAGGTGCCGAGTTGAACAAGGCGGCCTCGCTGGTCAGCCAGAGCGCCAGCCTGTCGGCGCAGGACACGACCTCGCTGTTCGATGTGGTCGCCGGTGCGGCAGCGAGCGGCAGCGTGGGCGTCGGTGCGTCCGGCGACGTGGCGGTGATCACCAAATCGACGCAGGCCTATGTGGGCCACGGCGCCTGGGCCGAGACGGCCGGCAACCTGCTGGTGCAGTCGGCGGCTGCGGAGGATTTCCGCTCTATCGCGATTGGCCTGGGCATCGGCGGCTCGGCCGGTGCGGCGGGCTCGGTGTCGGTGTATTCGCTGACCGGGACCACGCTCGGCTACATCGACGACAACGCCAGGCTGCGCGTGCGCGGCAGTGCGCTGATATCTGCCGATGACCAGAGCGTGATGAACCTGATTTCCGGCAGCGCCTCGGCCGGCGGCTCCGGCGCGATCGGTGCGGCCGCGGGCGTCACGGTGTTCGACAAGACCACCCGCGCGTCGATCGGCGGCAACGCTGACGTCGAGGTGCTGGGGAATGGCGCCAACGGCATCCAGGCTGCCACCGGCGACATGGCGGTCGATTTCGGTGGTGCGATCAGCGGCAACGGCCGGGTCAAGAGCACATTGGCGCCTTCCGACGCCAGGGGCGGGTCGATTTCCAGCGGTAACAGCGATGCCATCGGCGCCCGCAACGCCTTCCAGGGCGTCACCAAAACCCGAACCGCCACGCCAACGACTACGTTGATGCGCGGCCTGGCCGTCACCGCAACGAACCGCGACAAGCTCAATTCCTTCTCGGTGACCGGGGCGGCCGGCGGCGCGCTGGCGGTCACGATCGGCGGCAACGTCGCGACGCTGACCACCGACACCGAGGCTGGCATCGGCTAGTCCGCCCGCATCAACCAGAACGGCGCGGCGGCCAATTCCGGCCAGTCGGTGCGTGTGGCTGCGGGCAGTGACCAGTTCCATCTCGGATTGGCGGGTGCGGCGGCCGGTGCTGGAGCGGCGGCCATCGGCGCGGCGGCCGACGTGATGGTGGCCAACAACACCGTCAAGGCGACCATCGGCAAGAACGCGCAGGTCAAGGCCGCGGCTGATGTCGAGGTGCTGGCCCGCGGTCAGGCGCAATACCTCGAGCTGGGTGCGGGCCTGGCCGCTGCCGGATCGGTGGCGGTTGCCGGCTCGGTGGGCGTGATCTCGCTCAACGACACCACCTACGCGACCATCGTCGGTGGCACCGGTGCGACCACCCGCGTTGACGCCGGCGGCAACACCCGCGTGGTGGCCGGTGACGACACCGAGACCAACATGATCGCCGGCGCTGCGGCCGCCGGCTTCGGCACGGCCGGCTTTGGCGTGGCGGTGGGCGTCAACTTGATCAACAAGGACACGCAGGCGACCATCGGCAACGAGGTCACCGTCAATGCGTTGGGAGGCGCAGGCACCTTCACCGGCTATCGGCCGGACACCGTCTCGGACACCAGCACCGCGGCCATGCGGGGGCTGCAGGTTCAGGCAACCTCGAAGGAAGACCTGTTCATGGTGTCGGCGAGTGGCGCCGGCGGTCTCTATGCGGGTGTGTCGGGGGCGGTCACCGTCACGCTCGTCAAATCCGGCACGCAGGCCGTGATCGGCGATGACGCGAAGATCAACCTGACCAACACCGGTGCATCGACCGCTCAGGGTGTCAACGTCACCGCTCGCAATCAGCTGAAGTCGATGGCCTACACCGGCTCGGTGGGGATCGGTGCGGTCGGTCTGTCCGGCGGCGTCGACGTGTTCACCGCCAAGAACAACACCCACGCGGGGATCGGTGACCACGCGCAAGTGCATGCGCTCAACGACGTGATGGTCAACGCCTTGTCCGACACCGACCTCCGTTCGGTGGTGGTCAGCGCCTCTGGCGGTGTGGCGGCGGTGGCCGCCGGTGTCTCTGTCTACTCGGTTGGCGACAAGCTCGGCGCCGACGCACAAGGCCAACTGAGCACCAAGGACGGCAACGTCAAGGACCAGGCGGACACCGAAGCGAAGGGCAGCGCGGTCGACGACCTGCTCAAGTCGTCGGACGATCAAAACGTCAAGACGATCAGCGCCAAGGCGCAAGCAATGCGGGCTGGTGTCTCGACCGGCTCGGCCGTCTCGGGGGCTCCTGCGGCCGGCAATTCCGCGTCGATCGGCACCGGCGCCATCGTGGTGAGCGGCGGCAACGTGGCCGTCAACGCCCGTGGCTCGCTGACCTACAACTCGACCACCGGCGCGGCCGCCGTCGGGGCGCTGGGCTTGGGCGCGGGCATCGGCATTGCCAATTTCACCGTCAACAACCAGGCCTCGATCGGCTCCAGTGGCGAGATCACTGCCGACGGTGACGTGCTGGTGCATGCCTCGCTCACCGAAACCGCCAACAGCCTGGCCTTCGCCGGCGCTGGTGGCATCGTTGCCGTCAACGCAGCGTGGGCGGGATTGACCGACGACGCCAGCACCACCACGGCCACCATAGGCGCTCGCGCTAAGGTACACCGCGCCGACCACCTGACGGTCGAGGCCAAGGACGTGCGCTCGCTGGATGCGCAGGCCATCGGCGCCAGCGTCGGTGCTCTCGCGGGTGGCGCCTCGATCGCGACCAGCCAGATCGGTGGCTTGACCGAGGCCCGTATCGACAGCGGCACATTCATCGGCTCGGGCAGCACCGACGTGGTCGGCGACCTCGAGGTGTCGGCCGACTCTCGGGTCAAGGCGACCAGCAGCACGCTGGCTGCGGCCGGCGGCATCGCGCTGGCGGCCACCGGCTCGAAAGCCACCGCCACCGCGGCACCAACGGTCCGGGCCTATGTGGATGGCGGCGCCGTCAATCTGACCGGCGACGCCATCGTGCAGGCGGTGGGCGCCGCAGGTGCCAGCGCCGACGCACTGGGCTTCACCGTCAGCGGCGGTTTCAGCATCGGGGCGTCGATCGCCCAGGCGCAATCGGCGCCTCTCATCAGCGCCTACCTTGGCGCCGGCACGGTACTGACGGCTGACAACCTCACGGTGTCGGCGGCGCACGAGCTGTCCGACTTCGTCTATGCATTCGACAATTCGATCGATTCGCATGTGCTGCAGCGCAGCCATGCCCTGAGCACCACCGTGCGCGCCAGCGCGTCCGGTACCTCGGGTGGCCTGTTGCTGGGCGCGGTCGGCACCAGTGCGGAGGCCGACTACGGCAGCGCAGGCGCCGCGGCTCCGGTGACCGCCAGCGTCGGCAACGGCAGCATCCTGACGGTGCCCGGCACGCTCGACGTGACTGCGACCAACAACAGCCACCAGGACGCCACATCCAGCGGCCTGGCCTTCGGCATCGCGGCGATCGGATCGAACGACGCCTATGCACGCTCGAATTCCCGTACCGCCGCGAGCTTCGGTGACAACGTGGCCGTGGTCGGAGGTACCACAGGCCAGTCCCGCATCACGGCGCAAGGCACCGACACCAACATCGCCCAGTCGGTCTCCGGCAGCGGGGGCGTGATCGCTGGTGCGGCAGCCACGGCCAACACCGTCGAGATCGGCGACACGCGCGCGGCGATCGGTGATTCGACCTGCGGCGCACCATCGGCCACCTGCGGCATCGCCGCTGGCAGCCTCGCGGTCACGGCCAACCACGACACCGCCTACAACGGCAAGGTCGACAGCACACAGGCCTCGCTGGCCGGCGCCAGCGGTGCGAGCAACAGCCACGCGGTCTCCAGCACCGTCAACGTCGATGTCGGTGATGGCGCCAGCGTGACGGCGGGCCAGATCGCGCTGGCCGCCACCAACGCAACCCACAAGTACTGGTGGGGCCAGAACTCCGACATCAACAGCATCGACGTCGCCGACGGCGCGGCCTGGAACGTGAACTCCGGCTCCGGCGGTCTGCTGAACCTGCCAGCGGGCAGGACGGTGACGACGATCGATCAGCGCACCAACGTGAGCACCGGCGACAACTCGCTGTTCCATGTGCTGATGCTCGGCGGCAGCAATGCGTTCAGCCTCGACGCGAACAACGTGATCGTGTCGTACGACAAGACCAAGCTCGACTCCGGTGGTGCGATCGCGCTGGCCGAATCGAATTCGATCATCAATGCCGGCTCGGCCGGCGACCCAGCCGACGGCACGCGTCCGAAGGTCAACGCAATCGTCAGTTTGGGCCGGAACTCGACCATCACCAGCGACGCCGGCAACATCGACATCGGCAGCCGCACCGACGCGAAGTTCGACGCCCGCGCGGTTGCCAATGCCTATGGCTTGGCCGGCGCGCCTTCGGGCAAGGCCTATGTCAACTACGTTGGCACCAGCAACACCTCCGTGGGTGATGGCGCGCTGTTGCTGGCGTCGGACCCTGCCGCTGGCAAGGTCAATGTGGCTGCCGGCGAAAACTCCGCGCACCATGTGAGCTCGATCCTGGCGCACACCGCGGTGAACCTTTGGAACAAGACGGCGGTGCCGATCAATTCGACGCCGGATGCGCAGACCCGCGTGACCCAGAACGCGACGCTGAACCTGAGCGCGAACAGCAATCTGCTGGCCGCTGGCGACATCGGCCTGGCAGCCCATCGCGGCAACATCCAGGTCAGTGCGGTCGGGGTGGGCAAGGACCTGTACCGAGAGGCCGCGGGAGCCATCTCGAAGGCGGTCGGCATCAAAGCCTCGCTGGACATCACCGGTGGCATCGCCCCGGCACCGGGTGGCATCGCCCGTGTCAATGCCAACGGCCGGGTACTGTCGGGCCTGCTGCGTCAATCGGCCACGCAGATCGATCCAGTGATCGTCTCGACCAACCCCGATGGTTCGGTCGTCTGGGACCTCGCGTATTCGCAGGTCAACAGCACCCAGTACCCGGGGCTGGCCGCCAATCCGCTGAACGGCAGCCTGCGCAACCCATACATCGGGCACCTGACGCCGGGGCTGCTGTCGGCCGGCCAGATTCAGGTCTCGAACGCGGCGCCGAACTCGAAATTGCTCGACCGCCTGTCCCTGTTGCAAGGGCTTTTGGCGAAGTACCAGTCCGACCCCGTGTCGCGCGCCGCCTACCAGGCCGAGATCAACTTCCTGACCAAGAAGCTCGGGTCGCAAGGCGTTGGCCAAAAGACCGAGGCGCTGACCAACCAGGGCAGCGCGGCCACCGCTGCAGCGGGTGCTGTCGACACCGCACTGGCCAACCACCAGACGCTGATCACCGGCAAGATCACCGGCGCCACCAGCGCCGAACAGATCGGCGCGGCCGGCAGCCTGATCAATGCGTACACCGCGATCGACGCCAACAACACGAGCATCAACACCAACCTGGTGGTGCTGAAGAATGCGCCGACCACGGCCAATCTACCGGCCAACACGACCTATGCCGGCCTGACCAGTAACCGCAATAGCGCCGCGACCAGCTACGCCACGCTGCGCACCAAGACCTCAGACATCGGCAACTACGCCTACGGCTGCGACGCCACAGCAGGCGCGTGTCTGAACCCGCTGGTCGGGCCGCTGGGCAGCTTGACGCAGTCGGTGTCGGCCGACGGCACGCTTCGCATCGTCAGCGGCAGTGGCTACCTCGGTGCCGTGCAGCAGACGATGGACAACATCAGCCTGCTGGCGCTGCGCCGCACGGGTGCCACCGGTGCCTGCCGACCAGCATCGCCGCGCTGTCGGGCCAGATGGACAGCATCAAGGCGGCGAACACCAGCATCATCTCGTCGGCTGCGAACATCTTCACGCAGCTGTCGCAGGCATCGACCGCGCAGCAGGCCCTGTCCACCGCCTGGCGCGACACCGCCAGCAGCGGCAACGTCGACACGACGCGGGTGAGCTCGATCGCCAGTGCGCTCGCTTCCAACAGCCCGACGACCGGCCAACTGCTGAAGTTCAATGCCGCCACCACCGGTACCGCCGCCAATGTCGCGTCGACCCAGGCCGCGCTGGTGGCCGATGCGGCGACCGCGATCGCGGGCAGTGTGGCCACCGTGACGGCGGCGAACAACACACCGGCGGCTGCAGGTTCGCAGAAGGTGCTGACCTTCCCGGACGTCAGCGTCAAGCTGGGCAACGTCAATGTCCGCGGTGATGTGCTGGCGGGCACCGGCTCGTTGGAGGCACCGGGCGACGCCAAGATCTGGATTTTGAACAACTCGCCGGCATCGATGAAGATCGGCAACCTGACGGTGGACTCGACCGGCGGCAACGTGCGGTTGAATGGTTTCCTGGTCAACAACACCGCCGACGTGCAGCGCTTCAACCCGAGCTACCTGGGCCCGGTGCCGACAATCATGTCGCGCGAGAACGGTGTGGTGGGTGCCAACGGACTGCAGGGCCAGCCCGAGATCCGCATCGTCAGTACCTACGACCCGGGTGCCTACGACCCCACCTCGCCGGACGTGCCCCGCCGCATCCCGGCTGCGGCACCCGACATCACCGTCGCCTACCGCGACACCATCGGCGAGCCGGGCAAGCTGATCTCCAACCCGAACGGCCTGGTCAGCGTCAGCAGTGATGCCGGCGACATCTACGTCGATGGCAGCATCACCGCGGGCAGCGTGGCGATCCTGGCGAAGAACGGCGACTTCGTGCAGAGCTATGTCAACGGCTTCAACTCGGTGGCGGGCGAGCCCAACGCCAACATCCAGGGCGGCAACGGCGTGCTGGACCCGAACAAGAACAAGGCACCGGGCGCGGGCATCGTTGCCAACGGCAATGTGTTCATCAGCGCACGCTACCTGAACATCAACGGCACGGTGCAGAGTGGCATCGTCAACTACCACCTCGATATTCCGGTCGACTCAGCTCTGCTGTTCGTGCGTGCGGACAAATCCATCATCAACAAGGCCCAGGCCGACGGTGAAGGCCAGAAGGTCGACCTGTACAACCCCACGGGTGACGCCTCGATCATCGGCGCCACCTACGACCCGCTGACGAACACCATCACGATGACCTCGACCGCGAAGGTGCATGGCGGCAACATCACTTTGTTCGGGCAGATCATCGACACCGCCAATGGCACGACCGGCGGGGCCGGCAAGCTGGCGGTGCTCGATGGCTTCGGGCAGGTGGCCATCAACAACCTGAGCAGCGCGAAGGTGGTGCTGAAGACCATCGATACCGGCGCCGACCCCGACCCGACGCATCCGGGCCGTGGTGTCGTCGGCACGATCGACATCACCGACGTCCATTATGTCGGCACCATCGACTACATCGACCCGGTGACCGGCCAGCGCGTCCTTGAAGACGGTTCGACCACCCGGTACAAGCAGGTCGCAATCGCGCCCGTGATCCACACCCTGATCAGCCGCGACCAGGACGCGATCACCGTCAGGCAGACCGGCTTCTGGAACACAGACGGCAGCTTCAACCCGGGCGAGTACACCGGCGCGCTGGCCAGCACCTCGAACCTGAGCCTGACGGCCATCCAGAATTCAGCGGCTATCCAGAACGCCCCGTCGCGCGTCTCGACGCAGACGGTGCGCCTGGGCACCTACGATCCGCAGGCGGGTCTGCGCTACATCTAC
>JAYVEB010000025.1:0-6648 GCA_043749095.1 Burkholderiales bacterium
CGCGATGCAGACACCTGCAACGCGCCATCGACCCACACGTGACCGGCCTCGATCAGTGACTGCAGGTGGTTGCGGGAAAACTCACCAGCCATCGCCACCACCGCCTTGTCCAGACGCGAACCATGCAGCGCCGCGCTCACTGTCGATTCGCGTCGCTCGGCGGCTTCATCGATCGGCGCGTCGCCGGCCTCCTCGCCAAGCGGCGACAACGGTGCTTCGGATGGCGCCGGCAAGACGTCGCTTTCAGGCCCGACCTTATACTTCCGCTTCATTTTTCAGGGGTGTCGGGATGCTGCGTGGACCGTCGATCATCAACTCTTTGCGCCACGATCTGCGCGGCTCCTGCGGGTTGATCGCGTGCGTTGCCGTGATCCTGGGCGCCGCGGGTTGTTCCAGCGCGCCATCGAAGGATCCGAGTGACAACCTCCCGGCAGACCAATTGTATGAAGAGGCCCGGGAACAAGAGGCCAATGGCAACTTCGACCGCGCCGCCAAGATGTTCGAGCGATTGGAGGGCAAGGGGGCGGGCACTGTGCTGGGTCAGCAGGCACAACTCGAACGCGCTTACCTGCTCTACCAATCCGGCGAAAAGGCCGATGCCCTTTCCACGATCGACCGCTTCATCAAGGTGAATCCGATGAGCCCGGCGATCGACTACGCGATCTACCTGCGGGCCTTGATCAACTTCAACGATAACCTCGGCTTCCTGGGCAAGCTGTCCCGGCAGGATCTGTCGGAACGTGACCAGCAGGCTGCTCGCGACTCCTATGAGTCGTTCAAGCAACTGAGGGAGCGATTCCCGAACTCCAAATACGCCGCCGATGCGCAGGAACGCATGGGCTACATCATCAACACCCTGGCCGAATACGAAGTCCACGTGGCCCGTTACTACTACCGCCGTGGCGCCTATGTTGCCGCCGCCAACCGGGCGCAAGCTGCGATCATGGAGTTCCAGAATTCCCCCGCGGCCGAGGAAGCGCTGTCCATCCTCGCTCACAGCTATGACAAGCTGGGCCTGGAGAAACTGCGCGACGACGCTGAACGGGTGCTGCGCACCAACTACCCGAAGAGCGCCTTGCTGACCGGTGACGGCATCAACTACCTGGACAAGCCTTGGTGGCAGCTGTGGTGATCAGCGGCTGACTCACCGGATACGGCCCTCGCTCATCGATCGGCCGCCAGCATCGCCAGCCAAGCCATCGCCTCAGTCTCACCATCAAGGCGCGGCATCGCAGGCAGCGCCTGACGCAGCCGCTTGCCGTAGCTCATCGCCGTCAGGCGCGGATCACAGACCACCAGCAGACCGCGATCGGTTTCGCTGCGGATCAGGCGCCCGGCGCCCTGCTTCAGTGACAACGCCGCTTCCGCAATGAAGTAATCGCTGAACGCATTGCGGCCTTCGCCCTCCAGGCGCTTCACGCGCGCCTCGACCAGCGGATCGTTTGGCGGTGGAAACGGCAGCTTGTCGATCAGCACGCACTGCAGCGCATCACCGGGCACGTCGATGCCTTCCCAGAAGGTCTGCGAGCCGACCAGCACCGAGCGGGGCTGGGCCAGGAACATCTGCATCAGCTGGCGTTTGGGCAACTGGCCCTGAACCAGCACCGCCATCTCGTCACCGGCCGATTCGAAATCGCTACGCAACTGGTCTCCGATGGTCTGCAATGCACGCAGCGTGGTCGTCAGCACGAAGGTGCGTCCGCCCAGCGTGCGCGCGCAGCGCGCTGCGAGACGGCCCACGGCCACCGCGTGATCGGGTTCATTGGGCTTCGGAAATGACGAGGGCACATACAGCCGCGCGTGCGCCGCATAGTCGAACGGGCTGCCGACCCGCAGCGTCGTCGCCTCGGTCAGTCCGGCCGGTTCGGTGAACCAGGACAGGCGGTCGTCTTCGCCCAGCGTGGCCGAAGTGAAAATCCACGCCTTCGGTGCTGCGGCCATCTGCTCGCGCAAAGCGTCGCGGATGTCGAGCGGCGACTCGACCAGCCGACACTGATTCGTGGTGATGTCGATCCAGCGCACCTGCCCGGGCCGCACGGCATCGGCGAAGCGCTGGGTCAACTCGTGCAGTGTGGCCATGCGGTCGGCCAGCTTCGCGAAGTCAGGCGACAGCTCTGACACGGTGTCCAGCGCTCCATGCGCCGCAGCGCAGGCGGCAGCGGCTTGCGTCAACGCCGTGCCGAACAACGGTCGCTCGGCACGCTCGTCCCAGCGCAGCTTCATCGAACTCCGTACGGTGCGCGGCGCGCCCTCGGCCTCCGACGCCCCGACGCAGGCCAGCCGCAACTCGCGTGCCGCGCGGTCGCAACTGGCCGCCAGGTCCTGCCACTGCGCCAGGCCACGTGCCTGTTGCAAGCCAATGGCCAGCATGTCGCGCGCGGTGTCCAGCAACTGACCGCTGGACAGCGTGACACCAAGAAATGCAACACCGGCCTCGGCCAATTGGTGCGCCTCGTCGAACACCGCCACCTCGACGCTGGGCAGCAACTCCGCGACGCCGCTTTCACGCAAACTCATGTCGGCAAAGAACAGATGGTGGTTGACGACCACCACGTCGGCGGCCATCGCGTCACGGCGTGCCTTCATCACATGGCAGCCGCGGTAGTCGGGGCACTCGCTGCCCAGGCAGTTCTCGCGCGTCGAGGTGACCAGCGGGATCACGCTGCTGCGTTCGTCCAGGCCGTCGATCTCGGCCAGGTCGCCGGTCGCGGTGATCTGCGTCCAGGTCTCGATCTTGGCCAGCGTGCGCACCGCCCATCGGTCGCCCAGATCGATGGTGTGCCGCGCCTGCTTCATGCGGTGGGTGCAGAGGTAGCTGGCACGGCCCTTCAGCAGCGCCACCGTGGTCGGCAGCGCCAGCGCGTTGCGCAGCCGCGGCAGGTCACGCAGGAACAACTGATCCTGCAGGCTCTTGGTCGCGGTGCTGATCAGCGCGCGCGCGCCGGACAGCAATGTGGGAACCAAGTAGGCGAAGGTCTTGCCGACACCGGTGCCCGCTTCTGCGACCAGCGTGCCACGCCCATCGATGGCCTCGGCCACCGCCAGCGCCATGCGCGACTGCACCTCGCGCTCGGAGTAGCCCGGGTCGGACTGTGCCAGGCTGCCGCTCGCGGCAAAGGCCTGCTGCACGGCGATGTGCAGTGGACTCATGACTCGACCCTCGCCATGGCGCGTCGGTTCATGCTGGCTGCGGCGGATCGAGCTCGGCTTCGAGACGGGAAATCTGGTCTTTCAACAGCAGCCGGCGCTTCTTCAACCGCCGCAGCATCAACTCGTCATCGGGGCGCAACAGCGCCGCCTGATCGATCAGTCCGTCGAGATCGCCGTGTTCCATGCGCAACTCGATCAAATGCCGGGGCAGTGAATGCAGATTGGTGTTCATCACGGGTGCCGTCGCCCACTCTTCACGAGTTCCCGGCGTTGTCACCGATTATAGTTTTCGCTATGACTTCCACCTCGAACGGCCACAGGCTGTCGGCCGCCACAGGCATCCACCGCGGTGACCGCGCGTACCAGCAGGATCAGGTCGAAATCATTCCCCATACCCGTGTTCCCGGTTGCGCGCTTGGCGTGCTGGCCGACGGCATGGGTGGCAAGAGCGGCGGTCGCAAAGCGGCCGACCAGGTGATCCTGACGGCGCAGCAACTGTTCGAGCGTTATGCACCCAGCCGCGACGACCCGGCCGAGACGCTGAAACAGCTGGTGCTGGAAGCGCACCTGATGATCAAGCTGACGGCGATCACCTCGGAGGAGGAGCCGCACAGCACGGTGGCAGCCTTCCTGATCAGCCCCAGCCGCGAATGCCACATCGTGCACGCCGGTGATTCGCGGGTCTATTTTTTCCGCGGCGCTGAAATGATCACCCGAACCAGTGATCACTCCTACGTGCAGCGCCTGGTCAATGAAGGCCAGTTGTCGGAAGAGGATGCCAACAGCCATCCGCAGTCCAACCTGCTGACCGGCTGCCTGGGGGCGGTTCAAGACCCGCCCCTGGCTGTCACGCGCATCGAGTGCATGGAGCCGGGCGACAGTGTGCTGGCCTGCAGCGACGGGCTGTGGCACTACTTCACGCCGAAGGAGATCGGCGCCATCGTCGACGCCCTGCCGCCGCGCGAGGCGAGCGAGATGCTGATCGACAAAGCCCGCCAGCGTGCGCGTGGCGGTGGCGACAACCTGTCGCTAGCGCTGGTGCGCGTCGAAGCACTCGACCGCTGATCCGGCCGACGGGCCCGCGCCCGATCGAATCGGTCAACGTACCGGGCTGGGTGTCGCGGCCGAAGCCGAAGCACCGGGGACAGGCAACGGCGCCGCCGGCGGCTTCTTGGCCTTGCGCTCGGCATTGCGCGCGAGCACCCGGGCTCGGCGCTCCTCGGCCTGTTGCACGCGATCCTGTGCGCGCTGCGTTGCATTGGGATCCGGCGCCGGTGTCAGCCGCTTCGAGCTGTGCGCACGTCGCCCCTTGGCGGCGGGCGGCTCGTTTACCGGCGCCGACACCGTATCGCCAGCGACCTCGGGACTGGACACCTCGGCCGACCGCAGTCGGGGTCGAATCGGCAGCAGGGGCTTGGTGGTCCTGGGGCCGGTGTCGGACGCTTCCACTGCCGGCGCTGCCGCGGCGGCGCTGGCGGCCTCACGCGCGGCCTCAGCCTTTCGGCTCAGATGCTCCCGGCGAGCGGTCGCGCGCTGCTGGCGCTCGCGTTCGCCGACCGTCAGCTGATCGCGCCGCATCGGGTCGGCTATGGCGCGGTGCTTTTCCCGGGCGTCGAGCAGGCACGGCGTGACTGCAAAACGCGTCTGGCACTCGGCTTCCTCGGCGGCGAGATCGGCATCGGCATTGGCGCGGGCTTCAGCGATGCGCTTCCTGTCTTCTGAGACCGTGGCAACGGCCAATTGGCAACAAGCCAGCATGGCCGCCACCAGCGCCCAGCCATTGACACGTGCAAACGACAGTGGCTTCATGTCAGCGCGGTCTCGACATCGCGGCGGGCCAGGGACAGGAATTCGGCTGATCTCATTTCGTGCAATCGCGACACCGTTCGGGGAAATTCATGGGACAGCGGTCCGACGGTGTACAGGCCTCCGGGTTCCACTTCAGCAGACAGTATCAGCTTGACGTGCCGGTCGTACAACACATCGACCAGCCAGGTGAAGCGCCGCGCTTCCGCGGCCAGCCGGGGCGACATCTGCACAACGCCCGAGACCAGCACGGTGTGAAAGCGCGAGGCCAGTTCGAGGTAGTCGTTCTGTGAACGCGGGCCACCGCAAAGCTCCTGGAAGTCGAACCACACGACGCCGCCAGCGCGGCGTCGCGCCTTCAACACCCGGTGCTCGATGTTCAGCAGCGGATTTTCGTCCTTGGCTTCAGCCAGGCGTTCGAAGGCCGACGCCATCGCGGCATCGGCTGCCGGCCCCAGCGGCGTGTGGTACACCGCCACCTGCTCCAGCGTCAGTCTGCGGTAGTCGGTGCCGGCGTCGACGTTGACGATCTGCAGGCGGTCCTTCAGCAGCTCGATGGCCGGCAGGATGCGCTCACGGTGCAGGCCGTTCGGGTACAGCCCGTCGGGGCGGAAATTCGACGTGGTGACGATGCTGACGCGGTGGGCGAACAGCGATTCCAGCAGCCGATACAGGATCATCGCGTCGGTGATGTCGGCCACGTGAAACTCGTCGAAGCAGATCAGCCGGAAACGGCGCGACATCCGCTCGCCCAGCACCTGCAGCGGATTCACCGTGCCGTGCAGGTCAGCCAGCTCGCGGTGCACCTCGCGCATGAACTCGTGGAAGTGCAGACGCACCTTGCGTTGCAGTGGCGCCGCATTGAAGAAGCAGTCCATCAGGAAGCTCTTGCCGCGACCCACACCACCGTACAGGTAGACGCCGCGCGGAATCTCCGGACGCACCAGCAGGCGGGTCAGCGAATTGCGCCGCCGCGACTTGTAGGCGATCCACTCGTTCTCGCAGCGCTCCAGCGCATCGATGGCCGCCAGCTGCGCCGCATCGGCGCTGTAGCCCCGCTCGGCGAGGGTCTGTTCATAAAGCTGGCGAACGGGCATGGGCAATGGCAGCAGTGGACAACCTCGCGGCAACCCCCGGGCGATCGCCGTATTCCCAATCAGAAGTTCAAGGTGCGCTTGTCGACCGCGAGTGCGGCTTCCTTGGTCGATTCGCTGAGCGACGGGTGAGCATGGCAGATGCGTGCGATGTCTTCGGCGCTGGCCTTGAATTCCATCGCGACCACCGCCTCGGCGATCAGCTCGGACGCGAAGGGCCCGACGATGTGCACGCCGAGGATCTCGTCGGTCTTCGCGTCGGCCAGCATCTTGACCATGCCGGTCGTGTCGCCCATCGCACGGGCTCGGCCATTGGCGAGAAACGGAAAGGTGCCCGCTTTGAAGTCGCGACCCTCGGCCTTCAGCTGCTGCTCGGTCTGACCGACCCAGGCGATTTCGGGCGAGGTGTAGATCACCCACGGCACGGTGTTGAAGTTGACATGCGGGTGCTGGCCGGCGATGCGCTCGGCCACTGCCACGCCCTCTTCTTCCGCCTTGTGCGCCAGCATCGGGCCGCGCACCGCGTCGCCGACCGCCCACACGTTCGGCAGGTTGGTGCGGCAGTGGTCGTCGACGACAATCGCGCCGCGCTCGTCGA
>JAYVEB010000026.1:0-6627 GCA_043749095.1 Burkholderiales bacterium
ATGCACCCACGCTGCCCGGAGAGCCGCATGAATGCTGGGTTTCAGATAGTGGGGTGGCTGATGGGGCTCGAACCCACGACAACAGGAATCACAATCCTGGACTCTACCAACTGAGCTACAGCCACCGCAGTCAGCGAGTATAGGCGAAGCCTTGTGCCGCCGGGCACAGCACATCACCGAGGAAGACCGCGCTCAGCGGCCTTCAGCGGGTTCGGTGGCGGTGACTTTCGCCGTCACCTTGGTGTCGACCTGGACCTTCAGCCGAACCTTCAGCGCGCCGAAGTACGCCTGGGTCTCGGCATCGGCCCAGGCCTGCTCATATTGGCTTCTGGCTTGCGCCGCGTCGGCCACGACGGGGTCGCGCCCGATGACCTTCTGAACCTTTGCCACGACATAGCCATCAGGGCCCAGATCGATGCCGACGAACGCCGGCAGCTTCTTCGGATTGACGCTCAGCACCGCCAGCGTGGTGGCCTTGCCCAGCTCCTGGATCTGCAGACGCGAGATCCGCCGCGGCTCGATCCCGATGTCGGTTTGCGACGCCTGCTGCAACGCGGCCAATCGCGCCTTGCCCTCGGATTGCGCGAGAGCAGCTGCCTGCGCACTGACGACACGGGCACGCACCTGCTCCTTCACATCGGCCAGCGGCAAGGCATGGGCGGCTTCGTACTGAACGATGCGGCCGGAGACGAGCTGGTTGGCGGCCGTTTCCACCGCATCGGTGTTGCGCTTGTTGCGCAGTGCATCGTTGGTGAACAGCGCGTCGAGAAACTTCGACGACGCCAGCGGGCCGGTCGCACCCGGTGCCGGCCGACGCGTTACGCCCTGCGCCGTCTTCAGCGCCAGCTTGTACTTGTCGACCGCCGGCTTCAGGCTGTCGGACTGCTCGTAGACGAGGTTGGTGAAGTCCGCAGCGGCTTCAGAGAATTTCTGCTGCGCCAGCTGCCTGCGCACCTCGGCCTCGATTTCGGGGCGCACGCTGTCGAAACTGCGCCTGTCGCCGCCGCGCTTGTCGGTTACGCGGATGATGTGATAACCGAAGTCGGTCTCGACCACGCCACTGGTTTCGCCGACCTTCAGTCCGTAGGCCACATCCTCGAAGGGCTTGACCATGGCACCGCGGCCGAAGAAGTCGAGGTCGCCGCCCTTGACCGCCGAGCCGGGGTCCTGCGAATTCTCTTGGGCCAGTTCGGCGAACGCCTGCGGGTTCTTCGAGATATCGGCCAGCAGTGCTTCGGCCTTGGCTTTCGCCGTGGCGCGTTCGGCAGCAGGCAGCGCCTTGTCGGCGGCGATCAGGATGTGGCTGGCACGCCGCTCTTCCGGCGTGGTGTAGCGCGCCGCGTTCTCGGTGTAGTAGCGGGCAAGGTCTTCTTGATTGATCGCCACCTGCTGACCCATCGCGTCGAGGTCGAGCACCAGGTATTCAATGCTCGCCTGTTCCGGCGCCTGGAACTGCACGGTGTGGGCCGGGTCCTTGTAATAGGCCTCCAGATCGGAGTCGGTGGGATGGACTCGCCCCGCATAGCTGGCGACGTCGAAGCGCTGCAACACGACCTCGCGCTGCTGGAAGTAGGCATCCAGTGCCTGGTCAGCGGCGCCCGCCGAAACAAAGCCGGTCCCTGAGACACCAAGCAGCACCTGGTTGACCGACAGGTCCTGGCGCAACCGGCGAGCAAACACGTCGCTGGACATACCCTGCGCAGCGAGCAGCTCCTTGTTGATGCTGCCATCCGGATTGCGGATCGACGCGAACTGCGGGTCGGTGGCGAACAGCCGCTGCAGGCGATCGTCGGTGGTGCTCAGGTGCAACTGCTCGGCCGTGACCAGCATCACGCGCTGGCGAATCAGCACCTCGAGCGTCTGCTGTCGGGCCTCGGAACTGTCGAACAGCTTGGGGTCGACATTGGGGTTCTGCCGCCGCACCCGCTGGACCTGCTCGCGGTGCGCCTCGTCCCACTCTGCCTGGGTGATCGACTGCCCTGCCACCTTGGCCACCGACTGCTTGGCACCCTCGCCCAGACCGCGGTAGCCTTGCACCCCGAGGAACACGAAGGACGGCACGATCAGCACGACCAACGCAAATTGAAGCAAGCGCATGTGCTTGCGGAAAAAATCGAACATCGATGACCTCGGATGGACGCGCGCGCAGGCCGCGATACGTCAAGAAATCAGGCGCCGGAAAACCGTGCTTCCCGAACGCGAAAAAGGCGAACCACGGTTCGCCTTTGCTTGGTGACTGTCGCCGATTTTATCTGCAGCCATGGCCTGGGGACTGTCGATGCAGAGGCACTGCGTCTGGTGGGTGCTGAGGGGCTCGAACCCCCGACCTACGCCTTGTAAGGGCGCCGCTCTACCAACTGAGCTAAGCACCCGCAGTGCCTGGAGATCGCCTTACTTCAGCGCGTCCTTCAAGGCCTTGCCAGGCCGGAACTTAGGCACCTTGGCCGCCTTGATCTTGATGGCAGCACCGGTGCGCGGGTTGCGGCCGCTGCGCGCGACGCGCTTGGTCACGCTGAACGTACCGAAACCGACGAGCGTCACGCTGTTGTTCTTCTTGAGCGTTGACTTCACACCGCCGATGAGCGCCTCGAGGGCGCGACCTGCGGCTGCTTTGGAAATGTCCGCTTGCTTGGCGATATGTTCGATCAGTTCTGACTTGTTCACAAAGTGTCCCCCTCGGAATGGATGCGTATGGTTGGAGTCGGCAGTGACCGTGCGCCTCACAATCCACGGACAACGGGCCATTACAGCCGTGCCGTTGGTGGGTGTCAAGCGCGCCTCCGGATTCTATCGAGATGAAGCAGCGCTGAAGCAGCAATGCCGTGGCGCTGTCAGCGGGAGAGCCGCAGCAGCGGCGCGGTGACCACCAGCGCCACCCCGACGGCGGTCAATGCCATGCCCAGCAGCATCGGCGCGGTGACCACCTCACCAAAGATGGACCAGGCCATCAGCGCCGTGGTCGGCGGCACCAGGTACAGCAAGCTGGTGACGCGGGTCGCCGCGCCACGCTGGATCAGCAGATACAACAGCGAGCTGCCGCCGAGCGTGAGGCCGAACACGGACCAGACCAGTGCGGTCACAGACGTCGCATTCCAACGCATCGTCTCGGATTCGCCCAGCGCCAAAGGCAGGCTGACCAGCAGCGCCGCCAGCAGTTGGACGGTGTTGGCGGTGCGCACATCGCAGCGCGTCACGAAGCGCTTCTGGTACAGCGTGCCGGCGGTGATGCCGATCAGCGCGATGAACGCCAGCCCCAGGTTCCACGGCGTGATCTCACCGACACCGAGCTTGCGCCAGACCACCAGCGTCAGCCCGCTCAGGCCCAGGCCCAGTCCGGTCCACTGGCGCCCGCTGACCACGGGGACAGCGCTCGACGGGGCCCACGCCGACAGCCACAGCGCGGTCAGCACTGGCTGCAGCCCCACCAGCAAGGCGACCGTGCCCGCGCCGATGCCCGCTTTCACGGCGGCCCACACCCCACCCAGATAGGCGGCGTGCATCAGCACGCCAGTGGCGCTCAAGTGCAACCACTGCACCCGGCCGACCGGCCAGGGCGCCCGTGCCCACGCAATCCAGACACCGAAGCACGCCACCGACAGCGCATAACGCCAGCACAGGAAAGTGAACGTGGGCGCATGCGGCGTCGCGAAGCGCGCGACGATGAAGCCGGTGCTCCAGATCAGCACGAACACGGCTGGCATCGCGCGCAACGCCGCGTGGCTGCGCGAATCCACGGGGGCAATCACCGTGCCGCTAACGCGCTTTGGCGCGGATTTCCGGCAGCGCTTTTTGAAGGTAGTACACCATCGACCAGACGGTCAGCACCGCAGACAGGCCGATCAGCAGCGTGCCCCAGGCATGGGTGTCGATGAAGCCGAACAGCCTGCTGTCGAAAAGCAGGAACGGGATCGCGATCATCTGCACCACCGTCTTCACCTTGCCCAGCATGTGCACCGCGACACTGCGCGAGGCGCCGATCTGTGCCATCCATTCACGCAACGCAGAAATCGCGATCTCGCGCCCGATGATCACCAGCGCCACCAGCGCGTGCAGCCGGTGCAGGTGCACCAGCACCAGCAGTGCGGCGCAAACCAGGAACTTGTCGGCCACCGGGTCGAGGAAGGCTCCGAACGACGAGGTCTGGTTCAGCTTGCGCGCCAGATAACCGTCGGCCCAATCGGTCAGCGCGACGACGATGAAGAGCGCGGTGGCAACGGTGTTTTGCGTGCCATCTTGCAGATCCAGATAGAACACACCGACCACCAATGGAATCGCAACGATGCGGGCCCAGGTAAGGAGCGTCGGCAAATTGAAAAACATGCAAACGATTGTGCCGTGTTGCCCGATGCCGACGCTCATTGAATGACGAGTGTGCGGGGCTTGAAACGGCGATCGTCGTTGAATAGAAACGTTTCTGTGATCCGCCAAGGTCGGGGCAGGCTGGACACATCGCCAAATGACGCCGCGCGCTGCACGGCCTCGATGGCGATCTGGGTGGTGTCCCTGGCCTGGCGCGGGGGACGCAGCACATCGATGCGGTGGATCGATCCATCGGCGTTCAGGTCGATCGCCAGCACCGGGATGGCCAGCAGCACATCGGGCACGCGATCGGTGTAGGTCAGGTGCGGGTTGGCGGCGACGATGCGACGCGCGGCCTGCAGATGCAGTTCGTCGACGCTGTGCACAGGACGTGGCGCAGACAAGCGCACAGGACCGTTCTCCGCGCCAGCAGCCGGTGATGCTGCGGCGCGAGCGTCGGCTGGCGTTGCAGGTGCCACGGCTTTCGTGGCGGACGCCGGCGCAGCGATCGGTGGGGATGCACAACCCGCGAACAGCGCCAGGACAAAGGACGGGCAGAACGCAAGCGTTGCCCGCCACCCAGTGCGCCGTGTCGTCATGGGCTGCAGCTCAATGCAGCGCACGGTAGATGGCCTCGGCCAAGTCCTTCGAGATGCCTTCGACGCTCAGCAGATCCTCGACGCTGGCGCTCGCCACACCGCGCACGCCGCCGAAACCCTGCAGCAGCTTCGCGCGCTTCTTCGGCCCGACGCCGCCAATGTCTTCGAGCTTGCTGCCACCGGTGCGCACGCTGGCGCGCTTGGCGCGCATGCCGGTGATCGCGAAACGGTGTGCTTCGTCGCGGATCTGCGCGACCAGCATCAGCGCGGCGGAGTCCTTGCCGAGCGCGACTTTGTTTCGCCCATCGGCAAACACCAGCTCTTCGAGCCCCACCTTGCGCCCCGCCCCTTTCTCGACGCCGACGATCAGCCCGAGATCGATGCCCAGTTCCTCGAACACCTCGCGCGCCATGCTGACCTGGCCGCGTCCGCCATCGACCAGCACCAGGTCGGGCATTCGCAGTTCGGGCTTCGCGATCACCTCGTCATCATCGGCTGGATCCGCCGACGCCTCGCGGCTGGCATCGATCGCCTCTGCACGCTTGGCCACCTGTGCCGCCAGCTTCCCGTAACGGCGCATCAACACCTGGCGCATGGCGGCGTAATCGTCGCCGCCGGTGATGCCCTCGATGTTGTAGCGGCGGTACTGGGCGCTCTGCATCTTGTGGTTCTCGAACACCACGCAGGATGCCTGGGTGGCTTCACCGGCGGTGTGGCTGATGTCGAAACACTCGATGCGAAACGTATCCAGGGCTTCGGCGTCGATCTCCAGCACATCGATCAGTGCGCGCGTGCGCGCCTGCTGCGAACCCTCTTCCGCCAGCAGCTGCGCCAGGCGCAGGTCGGCGCCCTTGATGCACATGTCCAGCCAGGCGCGGCGGGCATCGCGCGGCTGGTGCTGTGCCGTCACCTTGACGCCGCCTTGCAGCGACAAGGCCTCGATCAGCGCCTTGTCCACTGGATGGCTCAGCACCAGCAGCGGCGGCACACCGCCATCGAGGTAGTGCTGCGCGATGAAGGCTTCGAGCACCAGCGCCTCGGGCGACGCAGCCACCTTGCCGCTGTCGTCAGTGGCCGATTCGGCGCCCAGCGTGGTCGCCTCATCGACATGCACCGGAAAGAACGGCCGGTCGCCCAGATGCCGCCCCCCGCGCACCATCGCCAGGTTGACGCACGCACGACCGCCGTGAACCTTGACCGCGAGGATGTCGGCGTCGCGCGTCGCGCCGCCGGTGTTGTCTTCGACAGCTTGCTGGTGCAGCACCCGCGACAGCGCACCGAGCTGGTTGCGGATTTCGGCCGCCTGCTCGAAATGCAACGCGTCGGCGTGCGCCATCATCTGCGCCTGCAGCGCGTCCATCACCTGCTGCTGTTCGCCTTGCAGGAAGCGCTCGGCGTTGGCCACGTCGCGCGCGTAGCCGTCTGTCGAGATCAGCGCGACACACGGACCGGAGCAGCGCTTGATCTGGTGCAGCAGGCAGGGCCGGCTGCGGTTGTTGAACACCGTGTCCTCGCAGGTGCGCAGCCGGAACACCTTCTGCAACAGCTGGATCGACTCCTTGACCGCCCAGGCGCTGGGGTATGGGCCGAAATAACGGTGCCGTCGATCGACTGGCCCACGGTAGTAGGCCATGCGTGGGTAATCAGCGCCCCCAAGGCCACCGCCTTGCGTGGTCCGCCCCCCCGAGGGGGGGCAAGGAACCTTGGGGCGGCCAGGCGGTTCCTTGGA
>JAYVEB010000027.1:0-6622 GCA_043749095.1 Burkholderiales bacterium
ATGGCCAACCTCCTGTTCAGGTTGGAGCATCTTCTCAGACAGGTAGCTCATAGCGTGAGCTACCACCTGGGATAGCTGAACATTCTTGCTGATCAGGAATCTATTTCCTCGACAAGAACAGCGACCGCGCCATCGCCGTGCTCGAGCCTTACCTGAAGGCGCATCCCAACGACACGCAAGCACTGATGCTGCTGTCATCGGCACAGATGGCGCAAGGACGTTACGGTCGGGCCACCCAGCTGATGCAGGACGCATTGCGCGGCAACGACCGCCCCGAATTCCAGACCATGCTCGGCATGAGCCTGGTGGGCAGCGGCAGGTTCGCCGACGCATTGACCGCACTGGAAGCCGCGTTCCGGAAAGACCCCAGCCAGCTCCAGGCCGGGGTTGCGCTGGCCAACCTGTACCTGCAAGGAGGCCAAGCAGCGCAAGGCGTGAAGGTGGCGGAAAGCCTGGCCAAACTGAACCCCAGCAATCCTGGGGTGCAGAACCTGCTCGGCCAGGCTCGGGCACGCAAAGGCGATCGCGCCGGCGCTCGGCTGGCCTACGAGGCCGCGACCAAGCTCGACGCTAACTTCATGCCGCCACAAGTTAACCTGGCTGGCCTCGACATCGATGACAAAGCCTACGACGCTGCGTCAACCCGGCTAAATACGCTGCTGGCACGTGACGACAATAACCTCGACGCGATGGATGCGCTGGCTCGGCTGCTTGAGCGACGCGGCCAGCTTCCTGAGGCGCAACGGTGGCTTTCGAAGGCGGTGGACAGCAGCGGGCCCGACAACCTTCACCCCGCCTTAGCCCTGGTCGAGTTTCAGCTGAGGAACAACAAGCCCGCCGCGGCCAAGGAGGCCACCAAGTTCCTGACAGCGAGGGCGCCCGACGCTTTACCCGTCCTCGTCATGCTGGCACGCGTCAATCTGGCCAACGGCGAGATCGTCCCGGCACGCGCCAACTTGAGTCGCGCCGCCACACTGGCGAACCAGAACCCGACGCTGCTGCTGAAGATCGCCGTGCTGCAATCCGCTGCCGGGCATTTTCCGGGTGCAGCCTACAGCCTGGGCAAGGCGCTGGTGGATCGCCCCGACTTTCTGGCAGCGCAGGCGCTGCTGGCCGAAGTCGAAATGCGCCAGGGTGAGTTCGACAAGGCCGACCAACGGGTGCGCCAGATCATCGCAAGCCATCCGAAGGCAGGTGTCGGTTATGGCTTGCAAGGCGATCTGGCGAAGGCGCGTGGTCAGCGCACCGCGGCGATAGAGGCCTATCGTCGAGCTCACCAGCTCGAACAATCGACAGCCAGCCTGCTGCGGCTGTATGGCGCTCTGGCCACCAGCGATCCCTCGGCCGCCTTGCAACTGGCCGATCAGTGGGTCAAGGCCAAGCCGCAGGACGTGACGGTGCACCGTGCGCTGGCCAGCGCCTATGCGCGGGCAGGCAACCTGAAAGCCGCTCGGGCAGCCTACGAGGCCCTGTTGAAGGTGGTTCCCAACGATGCCGAATCACTGAACAATCTGGCCAATGTGATGTTGCTGACGCAGGATCTGGGCGCGCTGAAGGTCGCCGAACAGGCACTGGCGCTGAATCTCACCGCACCACACATCATCGGCACGGTCGGATGGGCGGCGTTCAAGTCGGGACAGACAGACCGTGCGCTTCAATTTCTGCGCGATGTCAGGCTACGCGATCCGTCCAACCGCGACACCCGCTATTTCCTCGGCGCGGTGCTAGGAGTCTGGGCGGCAGGAATATTCCAAAATGATGGCTTGATTTCCGAGCTTCCAGAATCGCGCAGGAGCGATTTGGTCGAGCGTGCCAAGGGGTAAGGAACCCCTGGAATCACGAGTTTTCACGACAGCGGCCTTCTGCCGCCCAGACTCCTAGCGAAAACGGGTCGCTCCGCAGAGGCGCGGACAGAATTAGAAGCGGCACTCGGCGGTAACCGGCTTTTCGCCAATGCCAAGGATGCCAAACAATTGCTCAGCACCCTTAAGTGAGGGGTTCAACACACTGTCGCAAATCTTTACACTTTTGCATCGGTAGTGAATATGGCAATGGTAAGTAAGTGATTTTATTGAAGTTAGCTGCTTGGCTCGCAACTTGCGGAATTGATGCATTGCCTGCTTTAGGCCGATAACCGACTATCTCAAGAACAGGGAACATCATGAAACGACTCCACACCACCATTATTTTGGTATTGGCCGGAGCGGCACTGTCTGGCGAAGTCATGGCGCAGTCGACCTGGAACCTGTACAGCGGCGGCGGTAACGGTTGCTCGCAGAACACTGGCGCCGGCAGCAACTCGGGCGACTACGGCAACTCCTGGAGTTGCGCTGGGTCGTCAGGGATCACAGCGACGGCCTCCTCGTGGTCCGCCGACCGCGGGATAACACCAGTGTCCCCCTACACCCAGGCTGAAATTGACTACTTGAACGCGCCCGCTTCGGGGAGTTATTACGCCAGTGCCTACATGGCAGATTACGGAAACTCCGGGTTTGGTTCTGCCAGCCGGACCGAGGGTATCGGCGCCACCTCGCCGAACCACTCGTTCGATTCAACATCACCCGGCACGCAAGACCTGATGCTGCTGGACTTTGGCTCTGCCAGCGTGATCCTGAACAAAATTGGCATCGGCTGGAGCAGTGGCGACTCAGACGTCACTCTGCTGCGCTGGACCGGCAGCGTGTCGCCAACGCAGGTGAACACCAGTTCGCTGCGGACCACCGATGGCCATCAAAATCTGATCGCCACGGGCTGGGCACTGGTGGGAAGTAATTCGAATCTGGTAGCTGACTCGACTGCACCTTTCGGAACCACCGCCACCGACACTGGCGCCGCACAAGCATCAAGCTGGTGGCTGATCAGCACCTTCAATTCGGCGCTGAATGGCGGCACGTCTTGCAAGACGTCGACCGGCACCACCGCGACATGCACGGACAGCGATGATGCATTCAAGCTGAACTTCATTTCTGCCACGGTGCAGCCGCCGCCGTCAGGCAAGGTGTCTGAGCCAGGCTCGCTCGCACTGGTTGGCATTGCACTGGCTGGTCTGTTTGGCGTTCGCCGAGGCGCCGTGAAGCGCGCCTGATGTCGCAGCGGCTCTCCCGGCGACGGGGGTGCATCGATGTGCATTCCGTGGGGGCTTGCTATGAAGCGGCCCCCTTTTTTCATTCGTCTTCAGACGCCAAGGACGACGGACGCCTGCAGTTGTTCGTTCTTTATATCGATTCCGCATACGTATCGTCCAAAAATTTTGTTTTCCGATCTGAAGATCGTCGCTAAAGTCTCTGATTGAGTTTTGAGGCCAGGCGCATCGCTGTGCCAGACCTTCCGGGCTGTTGATGGATTTCTTGGCGATAGCGAGCGGCTTTGGCATTGGTGCCATCGTGGGCATGACCGGCGTCGGTGGTGGTTCGCTGATGACGCCGCTGCTGTTGTCGGTGTTCAAGCTGAACCCTGCGGTAGCGATTGGCACCGACCTGTGGTTTGCCGCCGTCACCAAGACGGCCGGTTCGGCCTCGCATCACCAGGCGGGACACGTCGAGTGGCGCATCGTTCGGCTGCTGTTGTCGGGCAGCATTCCGGCATCGCTGGCGACCATCGCGCTGATGCACCTGACCGGCCTGACCAAGGGTTGGGCCAGTACGCTGACGTTCTCGCTGGGCATTGCGCTGCTGTTGACCGCGGTCACCGTCGCCTTCAAGCAGATCTGGGTGCGTGTGGGTCGTTGGCTCGAACGCTGGATCAACGACGGCAATCGGCCTGGGCTGACGGTGCTGTGTGGGCTAATCCTCGGCGTGCTGGTGTCGCTCAGTTCGATTGGCGCCGGCGCGATCGGCGCCACGCTGATCCTGCTGCTGTATCCCAAGCTGCCCTCGCACCGCATCGTCGGCACCGACATCGCCCATGCGGTACCGCTGACGCTGGTGGCGGGCATCGGCCACGCCACGCTGGGCAATGTCGCCTGGACCTTGCTCGGGTCCTTGCTGATCGGCTCGATACCCGGCATCTGGATCGGGTCTCAACTGACCCGCAAGATGCCGGAACGCCTGGTGCGCACACTGCTTTGCCTGTCGCTGGTGACAGCCGGGCTCAAGGTCATTCACTGAACACTGAGATCCACGATTCAACGCCTGACCACGATGTACACCTACACCGACTTCGACAAGCACTTCGTGCGGCAGCGTGCCGTGCAGTACCGCGATCAGCTCGATCGCCACTTGGCAGGCCGCCTGCCCGAAGACGAGTTCCGCGCGCTGCGGCTGCAGAACGGCTGGTATGTGCAGCGCCACGCACCGATGCTTCGCGTCGCCGTACCGTACGGCGAGCTGAGCTCGGCGCAGTTGCGCGGTCTGGCGCGCATTGCCCGTGATTACGACCGCGGCTACGCACACTTCACGACGCGGCAGAACCTGCAATACAACTGGATTCCGCTGGACAAGAGCGCCGAGGTGATGGACCAGTTGGCAGCCGTCGACATGCATGGCATCCAGACCAGTGGCAACTGCATCCGCAACATCACCAGCGACTGCTTCGCCGGCATCGCGCCCGACGAATCGGTGGACCCGCGGCCCTATGGCGAGATCATGCGGCAGTGGTCCACGCTGCACCCCGAGTTCGCCTTCCTGCCGCGCAAGTTCAAGATCGCCGTCACAGGCGCCAGCGAAGACCGCGCGGCGATCGGCTGGCACGACATCGGCCTGCATTTGTTGAAAAACGCAGCAGGCGAGATCGGCTTCAAGGTATTGGTCGGCGGCGGCATGGGCCGCACGCCGGTCATCGGCACGGTGTTCCGCGAGTTCCTGCCGTGGCAACAGATCCTCGTCTTCATCGAAGCGGTGGTGCGCGTCTACAACCGCTATGGGCGGTGCGACAACATCTACAAGGCGCGCATCAAGATCCTGGTGAAGGCTGAAGGCCAGCGCTTCGTCGACGACGTGGATGCCGAGTTCAAGGACATCCTCGAGCGCGATGTCGATGGGACGGCTCACATCATTCCGCAGTCGGAATTCGACCGCGTCAATGCCTGCTTCGTGATCCCGGCCGGCGTGGCCGCACGCACCTCAAACGGCATCCCGGTGCCTGCCGATCTGCCAACCAGCTACACCCGCTGGATCGAACGCAATGTGCACGCCCACAAGCTGAGCGGCTACCGCGCGGTCACGTTGTCGCTGAAGCGCACGGGCCAGGCGCCGGGCGACATCACCGACGCCCAGATGGAGCTGGCCGCCGACTTGGCCGACCGCTACAGCCACGGCGAGTTGCGCGTCTCGCACGACCAGAACCTGGTGCTGCCGTGGGTTCTGGAGGCCGACCTGCCTGCGCTGTGGGAAGCGGCGCGCAGCGCCAGCTTTGCGACGCCGAACATCGGCCTGTTGACTGACATGATCGCCTGCCCCGGCGGCGATTTCTGCGCCCTCGCCAACGCGCGCTCGATCCCGCTGGCCGCCGAGATCACCGAGCGTTATCAGGACCTCGACGAACTCTGGGACATCGGCGACATCGACCTGCACATCAGCGGTTGCATCAACTCCTGCGGCCACCACCACAGCGGCCACATCGGCATCCTCGGCGTCGACAAGGACGGTGCCGAGTGGTACCAGCTCACGCTCGGCGGCTCCGACGGCACGGTGATCAGCGGTGGCCCGATCGCTGGCAAGGTGATCGGCCCGTCGTTCGCTGCCGACGAAGCGGCCGACGCGGTGGAAGCGGTGATCAACGCTTACCTGGCTCAGCGCCAGGGCAGCGAACGTTTCATCGACACCGTCAAGCGCATCGGCCTCGACCCGTTCAAGGCCGCGACCAATGCGGTGCGCCGCACCACGGCACGTGAGCCCTCGGCCGACACTGTGCGCGTGGACTGAGGACGACCCCCATGAGATTCATCCACACCCCTCAAGACCCGTGGCGCACCGTCCACGGCGACGATGGCCCGATGGTCACCATCACGCCGCAGCCGAATCGGTTGCTGGGCTGGCTGCAATGGCACAGCGTGTGCCACCACTGGCCAGCGGGCATGCCGGTCGGCGTGATCCTCGAAAACGACCAGGACGTCCGCGACATTGAAGCCGACCTGCCGCGACTCGGGCTGATTGCGCTGCGGTTCCCGAAATGGGTCGATGGCCGCGCCTACAGCCAGGCGCACCTGCTGCGCTCGCGCTACCGCTTCCAGGGCGAGATTCGTGCGCTCGGCGAGGTGCTGGTCGACATGCTGCCACTGATGCAGCGCACGGGCTTCGACGCGGTGGTGCTGCGCGCCGACCAGTCGCGCGAAGCGGCCGAGCGTGCGCTGACCTTCTTTCCCGGCTTCTACCAGGGCGACGTGCAGGAGCACCGTCCGCGCTTCGCGCGTCCGGCGGACGAGTTGAAGGACAGCGCCGACGACTACCTCAATGCCGGGGCTTCGATATGAGTGCAATCGACCTGTACGCCCGCAAGACGCCCGGCTTCGAGGATCGGCTGGCGCACACCGTCACGGCGCTGAAGGAAGCCGCCGCGGCGCATGGCGGCCGCATCGTCCAATCGACCAGCCTGGGCGTCGAGGACATGGTGCTGACCGACCTTATCGCACGCCACGGCCTGGGCGGCGCGCAGGGCATCGCGATCGCGACGCTGGACACCGGCA